>JAQXIP010000104.1 GCA_029007845.1 Clostridiales bacterium | reverse complement strand
TCCACTTCTTTTGTATAGAACGGACTTGGAGAAAAGGTTCCCATACCACCTGTATTTAATCCCTGGTCACCATCTTTAGCCCGCTTATGATCCTGGGCACTGGTCATCGGTTTGATATGGGTACCATCACAATAGCACAGTACGCTGACTTCCCTCCCGGTCATAAATTCCTCAATTACGATTTTATCTCCGGCAGAGCCAAATTTTTTGTCTTCCATCAGGGTTTTCACCCCTTCTTTTGCCTCTTCCAGAGTGTTGCAGATCAGCACTCCTTTTCCCAGGGCAAGACCATCTGCCTTCAATACAATCGGCATCTTACAGGTTTCCAGATAAGCAAGCGCCTCTTTTGCTGAATCAAAATTCTCATACCGGGCGGTTGGAATATGGTACTTTTTCATCAGGTCTTTGGAAAACGCCTTGGAACCTTCCAGAATGGCCGCATTTTTCCGAGGACCGAATACCCGTAATCCTCTCTCTTCAAATACATCCACTACACCCCCTACTAACGGATCATCCATTCCGATAATCGTCAGTCCGATGTTTTTTTCCTGGGCAAAATCTGCCAGTTTTTCAAATTCCATCGCTCCAATATCCACGCATTCTGCAATCTGGCCAATCCCTGCATTTCCCGGAGCACAGTATATTTTATCCGCATGGGCACTTTTTGCCACACTGGCTGCAATGGCATGTTCTCTTCCGCCACTTCCTACGATTAATACATTCATAATAATCCTCCTTTTATTTTCTTCTGGTAACTCCATGTTCTACTACAATCTTATCATTGGCGATCAGGTCAATCGCCTGAGGAAGAATCTTCCATTCCGCCTGTTCCATAACCCGTCTCTGTAATATCTCCGGGGTATCCCCATCTTCCACTGCCACAGCTTTCTGCAGGATGATTGGCCCGGTGTCAGTACCTTCATCTACAAAATGCACTGTAGCGCCGGTTACTTTATTTCCTCTGGCCAAAACCGCCTCGTGGACTTTCAGTCCGTAATATCCCTGTCCGCAAAAAGACGGAATCAGGGATGGGTGGATGTTAATCATGCGGTTGCGGTACGCCTTGATTACCAGTTCCGGTACAATCACCAGATACCCGGCAAGCACAACCAGCTCCACTTCATAACGCTGTAATGCGGCAAGCAGCGCCTGGTGGAACACCTCCCGGCTTTCAAAATCTTTTGGTGCAATGCACTCCGCCGCAATATGATGTTTTTTGGCGCGCTCCAGCGCATAGGCTCCTGCATTATTACTAATCACCACCCCAATGCTTGTATTGGTAATAGTGCCGTCTTCAATCCGGTCAATAATCGCCTGCAGATTGGTTCCTCCTCCGGATACGAGAACTGCGATTTTCATAAGTTAAGTCTCCTTCCTGTCCTATCCGTTTCCTGCTGACACGCACAACAGGCAGACGCCGAAACAAACTTCCGGTATCTGCCTGCTTTCTGCCATGCCTTATTCTACCGTAACACCTTTTTCACCGTTTCGGATCTCACCTACAATATAAGGTGTCTCACCTGCTGACTTGATGCAGGCTACCGCTTTATCCACATCTTCCGGGCTTACCGCAATCATCATACCAATACCCATATTATAAGTGTTATACATCATCTCTTCTGCAATGTCACCGTCATTGGAAAGCATTCCGAAGATCGGTGGAATCACAAAAGAACCTTTTTTCACATAAGCATGGGTATGATCCGATAACATTCTCGGAATATTTTCATAAAAACCGCCTCCGGTAATATGGGAGCAGGCTTTCACAGTCACACCGCCATCTTTTACTGCCTTCAGGGTGTTCACATAAATCTTGGTAGGCACAAGCAATGCTTCCCCAAGGGTGCACCCAAGAGATTCATAATAGGTGTTCAGTGCCTCTTCTTTAATATTAAATACTTTACGAACCAGGGAATAACCATTGCTATGTATTCCAGAAGAAGCAATTCCAATCAGAACATCTTTTTCCTTCAGGTCTTTTCCTGTAATCAAATCTTTCTCATCTACAATTCCAACTGCAAATCCTGCCAGGTCATATTCGTCTACCGGATAAAATCCCGGCATCTCAGCTGTCTCACCGCCGATCAGTGCAGCGCCAGCCTGTCTGCAGCCCTCTGCCACACCACTTACAATGGTAGCAATCTTTTCCGGCTGGTTTCTTCCACATGCAATATAATCCAAGAAGAATAACGGCTCCCCGCCTGCACATGCAATATCATTGACACACATGGCAACACAGTCAATTCCAATTGTGTCGTGCCGGTTCATTTCAAATGCAATCTTTAATTTCGTTCCCACACCATCGGTTCCGGATACTAAAGTCGGCTTCTCCATGGTTTTGAATTTTTCCATGGAAAATGCCCCTGAAAATCCTCCGATATTGGTAAGCACTTCACTTCTCATTGTTTTGGCAATGTGTTCTTTCATGAGTTCAACTGATTTGTAACCCGCTTCAATATCCACACCTGCATTCTTGTAGTCCATTTTTTCATATCCTCCTGCCTGCATCTTCTGAATCGTTTCTTTTTATCTTTATCTGACGGCCTACATCTGCTGGATGTATGCCTCGTATCCGAGTTTGTCCAATTTTTCCGCTTTTGCCACCACCTGGTCTTTCAGACCTGCGCAGTATTCTTTTACCTTTCCCCGAAGTTCTTTGTCGGAGATGGACAGCATCTCTACAGCAAGTATTGCTGCATTAGCTGCTCCGTTAATGGCAACCGTGGCAACCGGAATTCCAGATGGCATCTGTACGATGGAATATAAGGAATCCACACCTCCCAGTGATTTTGTATGAATCGGCACACCGATTACCGGAAGTTTAAATAATGCGGCACACATTCCCGGAAGGTGGGCTGCCCCGCCTGCACCTGCGATAATCACATCGATGCCTCTTTCTTCTGCCCCTTTGGCATAATCCACAAAAATCTCCGGCATTCTATGAGCGGAGATGACGGTCATCTCATACTCAACTCCAAAGTTCTCCAACATTTCTGCTGCTTTTTTCATAATTGGCAGATCCGAATCACTGCCCATCAAGATACCAACTTTTGACATTGTACTGATCTCCTTTTTCCATATAGTGTAACTATTCAGAACCCTGCCCGTTCCCGGCGGCAGTCACCCTGCGCCTCACGGACTTCTCTATTATAACATAACTAAAATGAGAAATTCCACCTTTTTATTCGATGAATTCATACTCAATCCGAGTAAGCGGATTCATTGTGGTTTCATTGTCAAAAATTCCAATTATCACCTGGCACTTCCGACCGTTGGAATCGGTAAATGAATAAAAAAGATTTTTATACCCTGATCCTTCTTCCTGGGTTTCCTCCGGATCACCATACGCCTCTACCATATCCTCATATTCTGAGCTCTCGTTGAAACCACCAGGTAATACCGTATGCACATCTGCTGTTTTCACTCTCAGATAATAAACCGAACAATCTTCAATTTTAGCCGCTTTCTTTGAATCATTGGATATGGTAATTTTAACAGATTCATCCTTCTCATTAAACAGCTCGAATTCGGTTGAAACACTACCAGGCTTTAATAAAAAAACATCTTTGTTTTCATATTTATTGGATACATACCAGCCGTTATCAAGAAATTCCCGCACCTGCATGGGAAAAGTATAGGCTTTTCCATCAATGACAATCTCGCCGCTGGTAATCTCTTTTCCAATCATTTCTTTTCCTTCTGACACCCATGTATCCTCTTTCTGGTCTGCGGGGGCAGTCTCCCTGCATCCACACAACGAAACACATACAGCCATTGACAAAAACATTGCTAATATCCGTCTTCCTCGCATTGATTTCTCTCCTTTCTTTGTTATCCCTTTGCTCCAGTCATGCATGATCCATCCTCCAGTCGATGCATCTTTGCAGGTAATGTACATAATCCGGATTTTTGCACATTCCTTTGCCTGGTGTATCGGAGATTTTGGCAACATCCATTCCATTGCAGGCAGTGGTCTTCATCACAATGTTAAGCGGAGGTACATCTGTATCATTGGCAATATACGTACCAATGCCAAAGGCAACTTTTGCCCTGCCTTCAAAATACCTGAGAATCTCATCTGCTTTCTTAAAGTCCAGACTGTCACTAAACAGAAGGGTTTTTGTCTTTGGATCAATTCCCAGGCTCTCATAATGACGGATCATTTTGTCTCCCCATTCACATGGATCACCGCTGTCATGACGGACACCACTGAATAACGTGGCGTAGGTAAGCTGAAAATCTCTTAAAAAGCAATCGGTTGTAATGGCATCCGTAAGGGCAATTCCGTTCAGGATTCCGTATTCTTTTACCCAGGCATCCATGGCATACCAGTTAGAATATGCCGGGTTATGTTTATGGTTTCCCTGCCCCACACACATAATCCACTCATGTGCCATTGTTCCAACCGGAGTTAACCCATATTTTTTTGCCAGATACACGTTTGATGTACCTACAAAAGTGGAATTGTAAAAATGTTTCTCCTTTAGTTCCAGGACAGCAAGCTCCTGAGCCTGGGCGGACAGCCTTCTTCGTATGCCAAACTCGCTGAATGCGCCAATCTGATAAGAACCATTTTCCAGACAGGCAGTTTTTTCCGATAATTTTCGTTTAAAGCTGGCCAGCAGCTGGTCATAATCGTAAGCCATGCGGAAATAAACTTCATTTACAATGGCAAGGGTAGGAATCTCATACATGGAAGTATTCAGCCAGGTGCCTTTCGCCTCAATGGATAGTCCGCATTCTGCATCCCCGGTAATCTCAAACTCTTCAAAGCGGGGCTGCCACAGGCGTAAAAAGTCTACATAAGAGCCTTTCATCCATGTGATGTCATTAAGATACAACAGTTCTTCCTCCGTAAACCGCAGAGAACAGTATGCCCTGATTTGTTCCCGAATCTCATCTACCATTTCTTCGGTAAAATGAACCTCACTGTTGCGGCACTTGAAACTCCAAGTGGTCTTATAATCACTGAACTGATGATAAATTGCCTGTCCCATGCTGAATTTATACATATCGTTTTCTAACAGGCTGTTCATAATCTGATTAAGCTTCATCCGGTTTTCCTCCTATTCTACAATATCCACCTGACAGGTTCTCATTGCTTCGATAGCGGTCCTGTGAGATTCCGGTGATACACAGGCGCAGGCATGGGCAATTACCCGGACGATTGCTTCCGGTGCTGCCATTTTAGCCGGAAGTACATTGCTGATCACGCAAATTCCAGTACACACCCCGGCAAAATCCACCTGCAAACCATCTATAGCATATTTTTTTGCAAGATTTTTTATAACATTTAACAGTTCCATGCTTCCAAAAGAAGGCTTGTTAATCATATGGATCTTCCCACTCTCATAGGTGTCATTAACTGCCTGCATCACGTCAGTATGAATCTGCCATCCCTGGGTATCCACCTGGGTATGAACTACCGGCAGTTTTCTTCCTTCCTGGGTATTCAGATAATCATCCGAATGGGTGTCACGGGTTAAATACACTTCATCATAGTCTCCCGTCCGGATTACATCCACTACCTTGGAAACAACTTTTTTGCAATCCTCGTTACCCAGTGCCCCGGTAATAAAATCATTTTGCATGTCTACCACAACTAAAATTTTATGCATCCCGTTTTCTCCTCATCTATATTGATACAGTTCCGATTTCTTGTTTCCTACGATGGAATCCCCTTTTTTCTCCAGCGGCTTAATTTTATCTGCGATTTTCTTTCTAAAATTTGTCTTATACAGTTCCTTTCCTAACAGGACTTCATATACTTTCTGCAGGTCTGGCAGTGTGAATTCCCCAGGGACCAGATTAAAGGCAATGTCAGAATATAAAGCCTTATTCTTAAGCCGCATCAGCCCTTCCAGAATAATTTCTGCATGGTCGAATGCCAGGGCTTCCCCACTCACCAGCACCGGCACATAATTTTCCACATGGATGACACCATTTTGAAACACCTGTTTCTGCAATGCGTATTCCACTTCAATTCCCTGTTCCTGATTGGACAGTTTCAGATGCTTCTCATCCCATTCTACATCAAACCAGCATGCAGCCTTTGCATCATCCCCCGCCACTGCCTCGCTCTTTTTTCCATAAGGGATAAGTGCTGCATATGCAATATCAATGACACGCATCCTGGGATCTCTGTCCGGCTGGCTCATGGTGTAGATCTGTTCCAGATAGATATCCTTCATGCCAGTCTCTTCAAAAAGTTCCCGGCATGCTGCGGTATAAGCAGATTCGTCCATCTTTACAAAACCGCCAGCCAGCGCCCAGCAATCCATATATGGATGATTTTTCCGCTGGATTAGAAGAATCTGCATCTTATCAAGATCCGGTGTCATGCGGACTACCATCATATCAACAGTCACGGACGGCCTTTCATAGTTCCCAGGATGATACTGTTTAAGAAACTCTTTCTCAGTCAGTCCATCTGAATTTCGTTTATCCACGAAAATCCCCCTTTCACGCAGAAAGTAGCGTTTCACTACTTTTATTTCTTTTTTGTATTATAGTAGTAAATCGCTACTTTGTCAACGCTTTTTATGTATTTTTATCTTTTTCTCCGGCTGTCAAAATAAACAAAGGAATCAATGGCATCTAATATATCCTTAAAGTCTTCTCTCGGGGCAAGCTCCAGATAATCCCGCAGCAGCTGCGTCTCATGTTCCCGGAACCGCCGGTAAAAAATATCAAACAGATTATGTCCCCGCATATAGATTTTAAATGCTTCAAAATGCTCTTTTAATTCCGAGACCGAATCGATCTCTTTTCCCAAGACACGGGTAAGGTGCTGTCCGCTGGCAATCCGGTGCAGATACTGCTTCCATCTGGAAAACAAAATCTCCCAAAACGCCTCTTCACTTTCTACAACTCCGAGTTCTGCCATAACCTTCGGGTTCAGGAAATAATTTTCAAAAGAATAGTATTTTAAAACCAGGACATTCTGTCTGCCTACTCTCGGCAGCTTGTCAATATCCTGCTGGTTCTGCTGGCTGTAATAACTGCAGAGCTGACTGGCAAGTTCCTTAGGATCTTTGCCATCTCCATCACGGATCATCAGAAACTGATCCCGCAGATAGAGCTGGTTCATGTATTTCAGGTTTGCATAGGTTTTAATATTCGTGCAGCTGTTGGTTGTTATAATAGAGATACGGGACAGTTCCCCGTCCTGGTCATGCACCTGTGGATAATACTTTTCTAATAATAGAGGAAATCTTGTTTTATCCTGTTTTCCTTCCACAATAAAGACAAAATCCACATTCAAGAAATCATTCGCACTGTAACCCAGGTCATTTAAAATATCATCAATATCCGCATCACGGCGGGCCACCGAATACCCTTCTTCATCCAGAACAATCTGACAGATCTGCCCCTTCGTAAAATTCACGACCATGTTCGGTGAATGGGTCGTAAAAATTACCTGGTTTTTCTTGGAAAGGCGGTAGAGAATCTTACTTGCCGTCTTCTGCAGGGACGGGTGAAGAAACAATTCCGGATATTCTACTATAATAATACTTGGAATCCTTTTTTCATCCTCAATATACGTTTCAAGAAGCGAGAGCATATAGATGCTTTTCATGCCATTCCCCAGCTGTTCAACGGGACTTTGGTGCCCAAGCCCTTCACGGCATGCATTTACTTCCAGGCGGAACATTTTATCCATGTCACAGGATAAGGTGTAAACAATTTCCTCAACGCCACCATTTTTCCGGTAATTTTCATTCACTTTCCGGGAAAATGCACTGAGATTCAATTGATACATTTTATACTCGAAAAGCCTTGCTGTCTCGTACAGGTTAAGTTCCTCCGTTTTTTTCTGATGGATCAGACCAATGCAGCTAAAACAATGATTGCAGATCCTTGCTGCATCAAACATACAGGTATTCAAGCGCAGACTGCTAAGTTCCTCTGAATTCTGAGACATCAGAAGATCTTCCTGAAAGGAAGCCAGATTCCGGTTTGTGTCAATTACATGGAGTTTCGGCAAAATCTGTGGAATGTACTGGTTATGTTTATGCCTGCCATCTTCATAGCGTATTTTCCCGCTGTGGTTAATAATACAGCAAAACGTCACTTTTCCATCAGAAAAAGACGGAATCTTCTCACAAAAATCCTGTTTCCATGCTTCATATTGTTTAAACGGACTCACCATCCCGTGTATATGAAACTGATACAGATCCTCTTTGGTAATCTCAAGAACCATGGCAATCTCGATGTTCTGCTTTTTCTCATTAAAATCAGTTTCCCGAGGAATATAGCTGCCAGTCACCGCCCGAATGGCATCCAGCACAACGGTCTTTCCGGTGTTATTTTTTCCGACCAGAATCAAGGCGTTTTCAATATCATGAATCTCCAGGTCACGAATGGATTTGAAATTTTTTATATGTAGGGATTTTATCTGCATATGTCACATCACCTTTACCTTAATTCCAGATATCAATTACTCAGACTACGCACATGCAAAGCAACAGGAATGCCTGGCGTGTATAGAATGGGATGGATTATAAAATACCCGCTTCCGCTATCTGAACACGCAGCGGTACTAAGGTTATTTATCAGTTATCTTCAGTTTCCTCAGATAATCCTTCTGTTCTGGGGTAATACGCCTGCTTTCGATTGCTTTCTGAACCGCCTTATTGTGAGTCCATCTGTCAAGGCACTGCTTTTCCATAAACGGCAGAACCGATTCGTACTGTTTTGCCAGTGCTGTTGCAAAATACCATGCAGTCATCATGTTAATATAGTATTCGTCTGACCGGATTTCTGCCACCATCTCTGGATAGGCTATGTCAAAATCATCATCCAGAAAATGCTCCATAAGCATCCCAATTGCAAATCTTACCGTATAGGTTTCACCAGAGGATATCCACTTTCGGATGGGTTCCAGCAATTTCTGACGGTGTTTTTTAAATATCTTCGGCGACATCTGGTCACAAGTAGCCCAGTTATCCACATATGGAAGGAAGCGGCACACTTCATCCATACATTGTTCAAAGTCTTTTAACTCTGAAATGATGAACGCATGAAGCTGGTTCTCATCAAAATACGAATGTGGCAGTTCCCCAAGAAATTCGTGGACATCATCCCGTTTTACCATTTGTTTTGCCAGCTTTCGAAGCTCTGGTGTTCTGACACCGATTACCGTGTCATATTGGACCGTCGGAATCAGCTTGCTTTGAAAATCGCGGTACTTCTTATCTTGCAGCCGGAAAAGTTCCCGGCTTATTTCTTCTGTCAACATAGCTACAGCTCCTCATTGAGTTTTTCAGTACCGGAAAGTACAAATCTTCCTTCCGATATTAATATGCTTTTCTTTTCCCCGTTTCGGAGGACTGCAATCTCTCCCAGTTCGTCATAAGGGATTGTAATATCCGTATGACAGTTATAATACGCTTCCTTCGGGTCTGTGTGCCGCTTTGCAGAACATTCATTTTCCCGGGCAATGATTTCTTTTCCATCCGGATTGTATACAACATGATCTTCGGCACGGCTGTAACAGGTGTCACCTACCGCAAAATGAGGACCGGTTTTTTCTGCAATCAGAATCGGCATCTTGCGCTGGATACCATATTTTCTTGCCATGGCATATGCTTTTGTATTGGTTCCGATGGCAAATTCTCCCATAGGCAGGGTTTCATGCTGAAAGAGAATCTGCTCCTTGATAAACTTTTTATTTTCTTCCCCAGAGGGAAAATTATCGCAGGAATATTCCGTAATCATGCCATCCTGAAACTGAAGCTTTAAGTTGGAATATTCCAGGCCATTTAAAAATACTTTTTTCACATGCAAAAGCCCATTTGTCCCGGTGAGGAGCGGTGAGGTAAACACTTCTCCCAGAGGAATGTTCACATCGGCAAGACAGTTTTCAAAATTTGTCTCCCTCTCCGGATGATTCAGCTGGTGCAGGGCGATGGAAAGATCGGTTTCATTTCCATTCATCCCCCGTACAAGAACCGAATCTCCTTCATCCAATGCATCAATCATGCACTGCTGGATTCCCCGGTACTCCTCTGAAGGAAGGCTGTTTAGCTCTAACGTCTCCTTAAAAATCTGTGGAAAGTCCGGTCCGATCTCCGGAACAGGATAAGCAACGATCGTGAAACTGTACTGATCCGACGGCATATACTGATTGGTGATTTCTCCAGAACGAGCCGCATATTCCACTTTTAACTGCTGCTGATGCTCGCTTAACTGATTACATGCCTCTTTTCGTTCCGGCTCAAACTCATTTTCCCCGAATATTTCTACTACAGCCGGTCCCCCATATACCGCTGCCTCTTCCCGAAACATTTCATATGCCTGGGAAAGAGCCGTGAGTTTCCGCTCAATATATGCTTTATTAAGATAAACCGCTTCGTCAAACCGGTGGTCATAATCAAACTGCAGGTTGGCACTGCTGGAAGAAAATCCCACTCTTCCTGCTGCATGTCTGGTGGTAGTCATCATCTGCGCCCGGTAAATAACCGGTGATAACCCCATTTCCTGAAACTGAAGGACTGCCTCCCGGATCAGGGGTTCAAATCCCATCCGGTAGCGGATATTCACAGTTTTCTTTCCTTCAAATTCCACACGGTTTATCGTAAATCCATCCCGGTATCCACGAGTGTAGACAGAAGCTGCCTTCACAAGGGTTTCTCTTGGAACCTTAGACAGATAGTTTACCATCTGGATCTCCTGACAGGACACATATTCTCCCAGATAATAAAGATACCTGATGTCTGAAAAATCGGACTTCATAATAAAATCCGTCACAAAGGAAGCGGAAGGAACAAGCAGCTCTCTTGTGCGCTGCTCAAGCCGTTCCATACAGTAATCACTGACATAATAATACAGAATGTCATGAACGGACTGCAGGGTATGGGAATCCTTATATACCTTCTCCCCCATTTCTTCCCTGGCCAGGGAAAGCTCCACATATAATTCCATGATTAACTCTGACACCCGGACAAGCTCTTCCAGACTGCCTTCATAGGCATACGGTGTAACCCCCTGTACTTCCCCGGAAAGCAGGCTGAAATACTGTCCCATTTTCCGTTCGAACACATCTGCCAGCGCAGCCGGATTCCAGGCACTTTTTTCGTAATTCTGGGGCAGGATCTCCCAGTAACACTGTTTGTTTAACTCTTTTAATTCTTCCAGGGTAAGTTCATATAATGCACCTGTCTGAACCAGATCCAACACCCGGAAAAGGACTTCCATATGGGATGCCAGCGTTGAAAAATAGGAGTAAAAGCCCGGATTTTCCCGAAAGTCCCCCGCTCTATCGCACAAAACAATCTCATTTAACCGCTCTCTTACAAGTGTGAACCGCTCCTGTAATAATTCCTCATTCTGATCTGAATTCTTATATACACTGCTCATGATTCATACCCTTTCTTACTCTTTTATATTTCCTTTTTCCAGATTCGGCTTTATAAAATGTTCCTTCGCATACTTCCACAGCAGCTCTGAACCGCTGGCTGTATTACGGTTCCGGTTTAAAATCTGGGACAGATGTACCTCATGTTCCCGCCAGGCTTTTCCACCGGATGCATCGTTTAACATCATCGGCTGAAGGTTGTCCATACAATGGGCAAATCTTGATTCCGGCGTCTTCTCCTCTTCAAATTCTTCCCATAAATCCCGCATTTTCTTCGCCTGGTCTTCTGGGAGAAGGGAAAAGATCCGGTCTGCGGCTTTTTTCTCACGTTCCTGCTTGGTGGCATTGCCCGCCTCATCATAGGCATAGGTATCTCCTGCGTCAATCTCTACCAGGTCGTGGACAAGCACCATAGACATCGTATGCAGTACATCAATTGCCTCATTTGCATATTCACTAAGAAGCATGCACATAATGGCCAGATGCCATGCATGCTCCGCATCATTTTCCTTCCTGCCTGCATCGGAAAGATAGGTCTGCCTGCCAATCTGCTTTTCTTTGTCGATCTCTTTGATGAAGGCAAACTGTTGTGACAGGCGGTTCTGAATCTCTGAATCGTTCATGGTTATTCCTCCGGACTTATAAGTATTCCTAATTAGTGTCTACTGATTAATCAGATTTTTGCATACTCATACAACCTCTTTAACATTGCTTCTTGCGATATATCTTCTTCCTTTAAATAATTCTTGAAGCCATTATAAGTATTAAAGCCGAGCATATATACAGCCATTGCCATGGCTAACTGTTCCGATTCTTCTCCAATCTGAACAGCAATGTTCTTAAGTTCAGTAAGAACTGTATCTTGCGGAACATTGATACCTTCACCGCTATTTACAACCTTTTCAATAACTTCCGGCAACACCATACACATTTGATAAAATGCGTCTTCTTCCCCTGTTACCAACGCATAAAACTGATCCAAGCTAACCCTTCTTATTCGTTTATGAGATACTTTGTTCTTATCAACAGTTGTTTCCCACTTGATGTTCTGTGACTTTTGAGCAATTGCTTCTACAAGAAAGCATGCACAATCATCGTCTTTCAGCAACTGATTCTGCATTTTTATGTAAGTCTTACCTGCTGACGCGGAATTCATGGTATTATGTTTGTTTTTCATCTCCACATAAATGTTATGAACCACATCGCTATCCGGCAATGTCACGCCACCATCATTCGTGTATATTACATCCCAGCCGCCTTCTTTTCCATTTTCGGGGACACGACAATTTGAAATATACTGAAATATTCTCTGATGAAAATATCCAATATCATTATTATTTGCTTTATCTCTTTGTCTGAATATTTCATTGCTGACAATTTCATCCCAAGTTGAACGATATACTGTTTTATCAAAAATCAGTTTGATGGGATCAATAATATTCTTGTTAAAACGTTTTACATCAAATGATTCGAGTTTCTCACCGTATTTCTCAATAGTAGCTCTGACATGCTCTGTGAAATCTTCTTCCGATATAAATTTCAATTTCCATTCCATTATTTTTCTTTCTCCAATGCCTTATATATTTCCTTAGCAACTTCATATGCCAAATTAACAGGTACTGCATTACCAACTTGTTTATACTGTGACATGGCACTACCACAAAATTCCCATTCATCCGGAAAGCTCTGGCATCGTGCATTTTCTCTAACTGTAAATGGTCTTGCTTCCAATGGATGACAACGTTCTGTCTGTTTTTGAGACGGGGAAGTTAATACTGTCAATGATGGTTCATCCATACTCATCCTCCGTAATATTCCAGTTCTTCCTCCTTCCATATTCCAGCAACTCTTCATATATGATTTTGCAATCTCCGGATCAATATCTCTCCAATATCCACCTGGCGGTACTAACTCAAATATTTTTCTCTTGCTTTCACCATAGGGCACTCCAACGCTTTCCGGTACATTCTGTAATACATCTCTTAAAACCGGTTTATACTCATGTGGCTTCGGAAACATATATTTTATCTTACCCACAAGGTCTTTCCTAATTCCGACAGTCATTAAACGTTCTCTTTTTTGAGCAACCCCATAATCCCATGCATTTAATACCTCCTTCTGTATTTCATATCCGGCTTTTTCAAAAATATCAAGAATTGTACTATATGTCTTTCCTTTATCATGTGTTAACAAACCTCTTACATTTTCAAACAAAAACATCTTTGGCTGCAATTTCTCAAGAAATACAGCATAGTGATAAAACAAGGTTCCTCTTGCATCCTCTAAGCCAAGTCGTTTACCAGCATAAGAAAAAGCCTGACAAGGAGCACCACCAGACAGCAAATCTAGTTCTCCTTTTTTTACGCCAAATAATTGCTCCAAATCCTGACCAGATACATTTGCTATATCATCACATATTACATTCCAATTCGGCCTATTTTTTCGTAAAGTATCACATGCATCTTTATCAAATTCCACCAAGCCAATTGTATTAAATCCAGCTTTTTCAACTCCTAATGCCAATCCGCCTGCACCTGCAAATAACTCAATTGTTGTAAACATAATTTACCTCTTTTTATATAATCTCCGACTTATTAACAAAGATTTCTAAGTATTCCTATTATAATCTATCCAGACAGCGAAATCAATTCGACAATGAAACATTTACATAAAACCAGTAACAGTTCACTCCCGATAGTCCCTCAGTATCCTTCCTTTTGTACTGTATTGCTTTCTTACTCTTCCATCACAATCCGTTCTCTTATCACGCCGTCTGGCATCTTCTTTGCATCGTTCTCTTCACCATCCCAAAATACGCGGTAATCGCGGGCGTAGGAAATATTATATATTTCATCCGTCTCTGGATAATACCGAATCCAATATCCACTTCCATCCGACATTTGGAATTGATAACTAACACTGCCCCGCACCAGATTGTTTTCATCCTGCACACTGTATTGGCAGACAGCAGCTTTCACTGTATTGCCAGAGTCAATTCTCTCCGTCAAAAACCTTTTTATGTTGTTGTATTCTGCCTGATAACGTTTTTTATCCACCAACACAGAACCATCACTCTGTGAGCAGTTTTTCCTCTTACGCCAGATTGCATCAAAGTTTTCATTGTCATTCGATATCATTACCTTGTATGTGATTTGATCCTTTGTGTTCTCAAATTCAATTTCATAAACGCCAACCTGATGATTCTCATGTTCTAATATAACCACATTGTTCTCGTAAGCAGTGACATCTTCCATATAGATTTTGTAGACCCATTCTTCTGCCTTTTTCATGGCTTCTTCCTTAGAAAAACCGGTGTTTTGCTGGCTGCCTTGTTCCTTCGTGTCTTGATTGATTTCACTTAACGCATAGTCTCTTTTGTGATAAAAATCAATCAGTTCCAGCAACTCTTCTTCGCTTAACTCCCTGTCTGGCAAATAAAATGTACTCGTTTCCGTCACAAAACATAGCTGGTCTTTCGTTCTTTCTTCTTCTGATGAAACCTGAAGCAATTCCTTTTCGGGAAACTTCCCTTCGGTTTCATATTCTTTTTCCAACACTTGTTTCCGTGCTGACTCTGTCTCTGTAAAACTCCTTGAAAATGAATCTCCATTTGCTTTGGACTCTGCCAAATCCTCATAGTATCCATCTATCTTTTGTTGACTCATTGCCTCCATTCGCTGCTGATAATAATTGACTGCTGCCGCCGCCGGAATGGAAATCAGCAACACCGCTATCAGTGCAGGTAAAACAACCATTCTCCTTTTATTTTCTTTATATATTCCATTCTCCTTTGGTAAATGGCTTAGTAGCGTATCAGTACGCCTTTTAAACTCTTCACTTAATATCACATGTGACTTTTTACACTGCTTTCTTATTTTATAGTCATAAATAAAATTGAACATAATCTGCTCCTTTCTACCTGGTGAACGAAATCTCTTTTTTCATGCACTCCCTGCCTCTTGACAGCCGGGATTTCACAGTTCCTTCAGGTATTCCAAGAATCCTGCTGATTTCTTTTACCGTGAAACAATCATAATAAAACAGGACAAGTACTTCCCGGAATTCGTCCTTCAGTTCCAGCATCGTTTTTGATGTGTTTACAACAATCTGCATCATCCATGCCTTAAATTTTGACGGTTTCTTTAACTGCTCCAGATTCTCATATGCTTTGAGGATTGCTTCACTCACCGCATCTTCTGCATCTGCCTGATTTTTCAAAAGACTGTACGACATCCGGTACATACCAGACCGGTATTTCGAAACAAGCCGGACAAATTCATCCTTTGTTATCCTGTTCATTTTCTTTTTCACCTTCCTCTTACCATTATTTTCCCAAACTTCCCACATATTGTAACCGTTCAGCCCGCACCAATTGTCATGCAGGAAGCCTAAGTTATTTTGTTGTAAGGCCTTACACTTATTAGACTGCCAGATGGCCTTACCGGTTCCCAAAAAACAAAAAAACACACGCATACGTTTTATTATTACAAAACGCATGGGTGTGTTTCCATTATAAAAATCCAGCATCAGTTCTTCATCGCTGCTTCAAACCGTTCATAAATCTCCGGATAATCCCTCTTTAAACGAAGTGGTTTCATGTCCCGGTTTAAAAAGCAGTGGGAAGTCTCTCCGGTGGTACATAACTGGCCTGTTTTCTGATTGGTGATGTTGTAGGTAAACGCAAACTTTACTCCTGTAAACTGCACCGGTGTAAGAGTGATCTCCACCACATCCCCAAAGTATACCGACTGCCGGTACTGACAGGATGCGGACAAAACCGGAATGATAATCCCAAGCTCCTCCATTTTCCGGTAAGAAAGCCCCGCCTGATTCATATAATCCAGTCTCGCTTCCTCGAACCAGCGGATATAGTTGGAATGATGGATCACTCCCATCTGGTCCGTTTCATAATAGTTTGCCTGCCGGATATATGGCTTGATCTCCATAGTTACGCCTCCATCCTATTTTTTATGATGTACTGTTCGCCCTGCAGAGAGCACATTATTTTTCATTAATATAGTTCATCAATCCGCCGCAGGAAATAATCTTCTGCATAAATTCAGGGAAAGGCTGGCCTTTGAATGTGGTACCTTTTGTTACATTGGTAATGATTCCACTGTCAAAATCCACTTCCACTTCATCCCCGGCTTCGATTCCTTTTGCTGCCTCCGGGCACTCAATAATCGGCAGACCGATGTTGATGGCATTCCGATAAAAAATCCGGGCAAAGGTTTCTGCAATGACACAACTTACCCCCGCACACTTAATCGCCAAAGGAGCATGTTCTCTGGAAGAACCGCATCCAAAGTTTTTATCTGCCACGATAATATCACCCTTCTGAACCTTTTTTACAAAATCCTTGTCAATATCTTCCATACAGTGCTGGGCTAATTCTGCACCATCGGAAGAATTCAGATATCTTGCCGGAATAATTACATCCGTATCTACATTGTCACCATATTTAAAAACATGTCCATTTGCTTTCATGTGTGTTCCTCCTTATAAACCAAGTTCTGACGGCTCAGAAATCTTACCGGTTACGGCACTGGCTGCTGCCACGGCAGGACTTGCCAGGTAGATCTCAGAATCAATATGTCCCATCCGTCCTACAAAGTTACGGTTTGTAGTGGATACCGCACGCTCGCCTTCTGCCAGAATTCCCATATGTCCCCCAAGACAAGGTCCGCAGGTCGGTGTACTGACAATGGCACCTGCTTCGATAAAGGTTTTCAACAGTCCCTCTTCCATAGCCTGAAGATAAACAGCCTGGGTTGCCGGGATAATAATGACACGAAGCCCTTCTTTTACCTTTCTTCCCTTCAGCACTTCTGCTGCCACACGCATATCACTGATCCGTCCATTGGTACAGGAGCCGATCACAACCTGGTCAATGGCCACTTCGCCTGATTCCTTCACCGTTTTTGTGTTCTCTGGTAAATGTGGGAATGCAACCGTAGGCTCCAGCTTGGAAAGATCAATGGTATAAGTCTCATCATATACCGCATCTTCATCTGGCTCGTACACTTTATATTCCTTCACAGAATGCTCTTTCATATAGGCAATGGTCTTTTCGTCCACTGGGAAAATACCATTTTTGGCACCTGCCTCGATAGCCATGTTGGCAATGGTAAAACGGTCATCCATGGACAGATTGGCAATACCATCCCCGGTAAATTCCATGGATTTATACAGTGCCCCATCCACTCCAATCATTCCGATAATATGTAAGATTACATCTTTACCGCTTACCCACTTAGATGGTTTTCCGGTTAATACAAACCGAATGGCAGCCGGCACTTTAAACCATGCTTTTCCGGTAATCATACCTGCGCCCATATCTGTGCTTCCCACACCAGTGGAAAATGCACCAAGCGCACCGTAAGTACATGTATGGGAGTCTGCACCAATACAGGTTTCTCCCGCAACAATCAGGCCTTTTTCCGGAAGCAGTGCATGTTCAATTCCCATCTGTCCCACTTCAAAATAGTTGGTAATGCCCTGTTCCTTTGCGTATTCCCGGACACATTTGCAGTGTTCTGCCGATTTGATATCCTTATTTGGTGCAAAATGATCCGGTACCAATGCAACCTTATCTTTATCAAATACTGTCTTCTTATTTAATTTCTGTACTTCATGAATTGCCACCGGCCCGGTAATATCGTTTGCCAGCACCATATCCAGGTCTGCTTCAATTAACTGTCCTGCCTCAACGGATTCCAGTCCTGCATGCGCAGCCAGAATTTTCTGTGTCATTGTCATTCCCATGACAGTTACCTCCTTCTGTTCTTTCCGCCACCTTTCATCTTAACTAAGATGAACATGACTGTGGTTTCTATTTATGGTGTTATTATAGCAGATAATTGAAAATATTCAAACTCCATCCTCCACCGCCTCTGACAAAATCCAGTCTACCCAGTCGGCATAGTATTTTCCAAGGGGATGGGAATCATCTGCAGTATACTTTTTATCCAGATTTCCTTTCCCATCGTCAAACCGCTCATTGACGTCAATATAAAAAATGTCTGTATCATTTGCCAGCTTTTTGATTGCCTGGTTCATCCGGTCAATTTTCTTATTGCTATAGATCCGGTTTGCCTTCGACTTTTTCTTGGTGACATGAAGGTTTGCTTCCAGATACATCAGCGCGTCAGGCTGCATTTTGTGTACTTTATTTACCAGTTCTTCATATTTGTCCATGGTTTTATCATAGGAATATCCCATCTCATTAATGCCAAGCATAATATAGATTTTGCCATAGTTCTTCTTTTTAAGAAGCGATTCCAGATCTGTCTTTTTTCCGGAATGCACCTGAATTTTTGTATCAAATATTTTGTAAACGCTCATACCCGAATCTGCAAAGACATCTGCCTTTCCCAAATTTCCATATTCGGATAATCCCACTGTCCGGGAATCCCCGATAAACAGCGCATCATCAAAATATGCTCTGGTAGCTTTCTTCTTTTTCTTCCATTTTTTTCCTTGGATATCTCCACACATTCCTGCCAAGGTCTTCTGACCGCTTCCAATCTCTCCTGATATCGCTGCATCTGCTACCGATACCGTCCACGGTTCCTTCGTGCTATTTTTCACAATCGACAAGATCCCCCAGGCCGCCAAGGCTAAGCAAAGACTTGCCGCCAGCATTGTGGTATAGGAATATCTTCTCATTTTTTCCTCCAATCCACAGTAAACGTTCAGCCCGCGCCATGCGCAAAGCCGGACATTTCCGTTAAAACTGAAAATACAAGAACGGGTCATCCATGCCAATATACATACAGTAAACACACGCCCAAAAGACTGCTACTAAAAACAGTCCGGTAAGAAAATGGTACTTTTTCTTTTCATACAATTTTCTTGGATACCCGGTACAGCAGATTACAGCTGCCAGCAAAGAGATCAGGTACATTTTCCCATACTTGATAAAATCACCTTGAAAAACAGTGTTTCCACCCGACCCCAAAAATGGAAACAACCTGGTAAGATATAGCCGCATCTGTCCCAGATCGGTAATGGAAAAAACCAGCCAGGACAGGGGAATTACAAACATCATGTACAGATGGCCTGCCGCCGGATATTTTTCCAGAAATTTGCCAAGCCCTTTTTTCTCGGTGATAATCAACAAGAAGAGCAAAAATCCCCATAGAATGAAGTTCCAGCTTGCCCCATGCCAGAATCCGGTCAGCATCCACACAACAAAAGTATTTATCAACATATGCCGCCGGTTGCCCCCCATGGGAATATAGACATATTCCCGGAACCAGCTTCCCAGGGTGATATGCCAGCGCCGCCAGAAATCAGTCATGCTTAGTGCCAGATATGGATTGTGGAAATTATCCGGAAAGCGGAAACCCAGCATCTGCCCAAGCCCTTTTGCCATCAGAGAATAACCATAAAAATCAAAATAGATCTGAAATGTATAGGCCCAGATTCCAAGCCAGGCAAGAGGGGTAGAGATGCTTTCAAATCCAATCGCATTTACCTGGTTCCAGAGACTGCCCGCCTGATTGGCAATCAGAACCTTTAGACCAAGTCCAATCGTAAACTCCCGGAGTCCCTGCTCCAGCTTAAAAAAGGAATGGGAACGCTTTTTCAATTGTTTCTTTACAGATGAATAGGTTACAATCGGGCCTGCAATTAACTGGGGAAACATACACAGGTATGTTCCAAGAGAAAGAATGGACCGCTCTGCTTTAATCTTTTCCCAGTACACATCAATGAGATACGAACTGATCTGAAACGTATAAAAACTGATTCCGATTGGCAGAACCAGATTGGCATAAGGAATCTGGATTTCTTTTCCAAAAAGACCAGCCAGGGCATTGAGATTCCCACTAAAAAAGTCCATATATTTAAATACAAACAGCCATCCAAAATTATAAAAAAGCCCCACTGCCAGCCAGCGTTTCCGGACAGCTTTCTCTTCCGTTTTATCCATCTGTATTGCTGTTATATAATTCACGAAAACGGAAATTATCATGAGAAGTACATAGACCGGTCGGTCTTTCACTCCGAAATAATAGAAAACCAGACTTCCAATAAACAGCACCACGTTTTTCAACCGCTTAGGTATCAGATAATAGATTGCCAGAAAAATAGGCAGAAAATAGAAAATAAACGTAATGCTGCTGAAAACCATAATTTTTCCTTCCTCACTGCTGTTGCATGTTTTTGATCTAATCATAGGATACTCCATATCCGAATGATATAATCGCATGTTTGTCAACAAAATGCAATTACAGAGATATAAAAAATTATGAAATTTCTGTTACATTATGAAATTTCTGTTACAACGTTACAAAATCTTAGTACCGCTACGTGTTCAAATAGCGAAAGCGGGTATTTCATGACACAGGGCATCTCTTGTACATCGCCTGTTTGCGCCATCCGAAGATTCAAACTGTAACGTTGTAACATTTATTTTGTTCCAGTGGAGCCAAAGCCGCCTTCTCCCCGGACGGTTTCGGAAAGCTCCGGTACTTCCACATACGAGGCAGTAAGAAACGGAGTGATGACCATCTGGGCGATCCGCTCCCCAGATTCTAATGTCTGAGGCATATTGGAGTGATTGTGAAGGGCTACCATGATTTCTCCACGGTAATCTGCGTCCACTACCCCTACCTTATTAGCCGGCGCCAGCCCTTTTTTTGAAGCCAGCCCGCTTCGCGCATAAATCAGTCCCGCATAGCCCTCCGGAATCTCCATAGCAATCCCGGTATGGATCAGCGTGGTTTCCCCCGGCTGAATGGTCACACAATCTTCCATGCACGCATACAGATCGGCACCCGCCGCATATTCCGTTCCATAAGTCGGAATCCGGGCATTGTCCTGTAATTTTTTAATTGCGACTTCTTTTTTTATCATATGAAACTCCTTTACGTTACTGGTAAGTCTCCGGCTCCCAGAGCACAACCGAGCCGGTCTCTAACGACTCCGGAACCCGGATAATCCTCTGATTTGAAGAGCCCCTGAATACCAGGCTTAGATTCTTCTTTTCTTCCACAAATTCTCCATCTACCAGCACATCAAGATAGGAAAGCATCTCTTTTGTCTCTTCCCACTCCAGAACCATCCGGCCTAAAATATCTTTCTCAAAGTCATACCCCGTATAACACCAGACCGTCTTTTGCGGATATTTTTTCCTGACACTTCGAAGCAGCGGAAGCAGTCCCTGCTGGTTCACATGCTCAAAGGGCTCCCCTCCAAGAAGTGAGAGCCCTTTGATATAATCATGATCCAGATAAGAAAGAATCTGTTGTTCCTCTGCTTCGGTAAATGGCTTCCCATAATGAAAATCCCAGGTAACTTCATTAAAGCAGCCTTTGCAGTGATGGGTGCAGCCACTTACAAAAAGGGATACCCGTACACCGGGACCATTTGCAACATCAATTCGCTTTATATCTGCATAATTCATTTTGATTCGTTCCTTTTTTACCCCTGTCTGACTATAAATGAAGCACTCTGGCTTTAATTTCTTTTGTCTTACCGACATTCCAGAAGTTTTCCCCAAGATAGCCGCAGGTTCTTCTTGTAACATTCATTTTATTATGGTCTTTATTGTGACACTGTGGGCATTCCCACTCAAAATCATCATTGATGATAATCTCTCCATCATAACCACATACATGACAGTAATCGGATTTTGTATTAAACTCCGCATACTGAATATTCTCATAGATAAATTTCACAACTTCCTCAAGAGCTTCCAGATTATTTCTGAGATTCGGAATCTCTACATAAGAGATGGCACCACCAGATGAGATGGTCTGGAACTGGCTCTCAAAACGGAATTTTTCAAAAGCATCTATTTTCTCCCGTACATCCACATGGTAGGAGTTCGTGTAATACCCTTTATCGGTAATATCCGGAATACTTCCATATTTCTTCTTATCAATATTGGCGAACCGGTAGCACAGGGATTCTGCCGGTGTGCCGTATAAACCAAACCCAATACCGGTTTCTTCCTTCCAGGTATCGGTCGCACGGCGGAGCCGTTTCATCAGACGAAGGGCAAAATCCAGCCCCTTAGGCTCGGTGTGGGAACATCCGGTCATGAGCTTTGTCACTTCATATAACCCAATGTATCCAAGGGAGATGGTAGAATAACCGCCATGCAGCAGCTTATCAATCTTCTCTCCTTTTTTCAGCCTTGCAATGGCTCCGTACTGCCAGTGAATCGGACTGGCATCCGAAAGAGTTCCCTCCAATGCCCTGTGGCGGCACATCAGCGCCTCAAAGCAGAGTCCCAGACGTTCTTCTAACAGCTGCCAGAACATTTCCTCATCACCGTCTGCAATAATTCCAATCTGCGGAAGATTAATACTTACAACCCCCTGGTTAAAACGGCCTTCAAATTTGTAATTCCCATTTTCATCTTTCCAAGGAGTCAGAAAACTTCTGCAGCCCATACAGCTGAATACATTTCCTTCATAGTTTTCCCGCATCTTTTTAGCGGAAATATAATCCGGATACATTCTTTTGGCTGAGCAGCGGATTGCAAGTCTTGTAAGGTAATCATACTCTCCGCCCTTCAGGCAGTTATGTTCATCCAGCACATAAATCAGTTTCGGGAATGCCGGTGTCACATAAACACCTTTTTCGTTCTTGATTCCCTCGATGCGCTGACGGAGAATCTCCTCGATAATCATGGCATTCTCTTTGATATACTCATCATTCTTGTCAAGATTTAAAAATAAAGTAACAAAAGGACTCTGTCCATTGGTCGTCATCAGTGTATTAATCTGATACTGGATCGTCTGTACACCGGATTTCAATTCATCATACAGGCGGTCATGGATAAACTGGTCAATCAGTTCCTCTGAAATCTGTCCACTGTATTTTTCTTCATAATGTCTTCTATATTTTTCATAACTTTTTCTTAAATATTTTCCAAGATGACGCACATCCACAGACTGTCCACCATACTGGCTACTGGCAACTGCGGCAATAATCTGGGTAACGACGGTACATGCCACCTGGAAGCTTTTTGGACTTTCAATCAGTTTTCCGTTCATAACGGTTCCGTTATCCAGCATGTCCCCAATGTTAATCAGACAGCAGTTAAAGATTGGCTGCACAAAATAATCGGCATCGTGGAAATGAAGGATTCCTTCTTCATGTGCTTTTGCAATCTTCTCTGGGAGAAGCAGGCGCTTTGTCAGATCCTTGGATACTTCCCCTGCAATGAGATCCCGCTGGGTCGATGCAATCGTAGCATTTTTATTGGAATTTTCCTCCATCACGTCTTTGTTACTGTTTTTTATCAGACTCATAATGGATTCGTCCGTCGTATTCGCCTTGCGCACCAGTTCTCTGGAGTAACGATAAATAATATAGGTCTTTGCCAGTACATATTTTCCCTCGGCTACCAGCTTCTGTTCAATCAGATCCTGAATTTCCTCCACCTGCATCGTATCCCGTTTCACATTTTCAATGCCGGCTACGATTCCCTCAATTTTTTCCTCCGAAATCTTTTCCAGGTCATCTACTTCCAGATTCGCCTTCCGGATTGCAATTAATATCTTATTCCGGTCATAATCAACAACACGGCCATCACGCTTTATTACCTTCTTCATCATTCTCTCTCCATTCACATGTTCGTTGTGGCATAAACCTGCCGCCGAAGTCGATTATAACATAACATCACTTCTCTGTCTACAAAATATAGTGACTATTTTTTTCCTCGTACTACATCTTGTGCTGTTTTGGCTATAATTGACTAAAAAATGTACTAAAACTTCCCACGCCCGTATCAGACGGAATGCCTGGCGTACAGGGGGATGCGATAGATTATAAAATACTTTTTGAACACGTCGGCACTTGGTTTTGCGCAAGCAAAACCTTAGTACCGCTACGTGTTCAAATAGCGGAAGCGGGTATTTTATAATCCATCGCATTCCCCTGTACGCCAGGCATTCCGTCTGATACGGGTGTGGGAAGTTTGAGTTACTAATTAATTGTGAAAGTTTTTACCTTCTCATTTCCGACTTTATCTTCGGCATATAACGTATAAGTCCCTTTTGCCAGATTTCGCAGTGTTGCCTTTGAGGAAGAAAGGGATACGTTTTTCCCGCTGGCACTAAAATAAGTAGTGCCGTGTTTTCCTTTTGCATAACGCACCTTCGATACCCCGGAGGCATTGTCTTTTACCGTAATCACTGCCTTCTTTCCATTTACCTTGATTCCTACATTCGGTGCCGTTTTATCTACTGTCACCCGAATGGATTTCACGGTTTCATTTCTGCTGTAATCCATCGCATAGAGCGTATAGGTTCCAGATGATTTCACCTGGAAACTTCCACTAAATTTGCTGCCCTTCATTCCGTTTTTAAAATAGGAAGCCGTCCGTTCTCCCTTGGCGATGCGCATTCTGGCAACACCAGTTCCGTTATCCTTTACAGTTGCTGTAACCACGCCTTTATAGTTTGCCCTTAAATAGCCAATCACTGGTGCTGTCATATCCTTTGCACCATCCAGCGTGGAGAAATCATCTACAACCGCTTTGGCATCCGGAACACCGGTGATTTTTGCTGAACCGGCCGCAAGCGTTGACAGGCTCTTTGTATGGGATAGTAAATACTTCTTCACAACAGATGGAGACAAATCATCCCGGTATGAGTAGATCATGGCTGCAATTCCGGCTACCATAGGAGAAGCCATGGAAGTTCCACTCATCAGATTCCATTCTTCCACTACCGAACTGGTAATATCTGTTCCTGGTGCAAACAAGTTTACATAGGAGCCATAATTGGAATAACTAGCTTTCGTTCCGTCCGGGTCTATGGCACCAACGGTAATGACATTGGAAAGATTCGAATAGCATGCCGGTATCACCCGCTTGGAATCCAGATTCTTACCTTCATTTCCTGCCGCACAGACAAACAGCATTCCGCAATTTTTAACGGTATCATAGAGTGCCTCATCAACGAGTAACATTCCACTCTCTCCTGCCCAGCTTGCATTTACCACATCGGCTCCCATATTTTCCGCGTATTGAATCGCATTAATGAGTTTCGCTGTATTGGTTGTCCCGTTTTTTCCACCAAGAGCCTTTACCGGCATAATCTTTACATTGCAATTACTTGCCACCCCTGCAATTCCAACCGAGTTATTGGCATTTGCTGCAATAATCCCTGCCACATGGGTTCCATGATCATCTTCGTATGCCTGATAAGATTTGTTTGTTTCTTCATCATAATAGGTAAACTTCCGTTTGTCATTTACGGTATTATCATCCTTGTAAAAATCCCAGCCATAGACATCATCCACATAACCATTTCCATCATCATCCAGACCATTATCCGGGATTTCCCCCTGATTTGTCCAGATCACTCCGGTAAGATCCTCATGTCCGATGTCGATTCCGGTATCAATAACCGCAACGGTCACCGGCTTGATGCCAACATAAGATGCCCATGCCTCTTTCAGATTCATGGCGGCATTTGGATTAACAGATATCGTTTCTTCTGAGCCATCCCTATATTTTACGGTAAATGACTCTCCACTTGCCCACCACTCATATTTATAATATTTGTCATTCAGTGTATCTGCATCAAAACTTAACGCCTGGGCAGAACCCCCCTCATCCTGGATCTGGTAGACAATATTCGGCTGTACCTGCCCTGCATACGGGCTGTCCTGAAGTTCTGATACCGTCTCCATCACATTCTCGGAATCGGTTACCTCAACCAGTGCATAGTCATCGGATATCGGGGTCACCGTGGCATCTGATTCCAGGCTTTCCTCTAATGCTTCCATATCGTCCTGGGAATCCACCTTTACAATCATTTCCCCTGATTCCTCATATGCTTTTTGTTCTTCCTCGGACACCTCTTGTGTGCTCTCAAGCTCCACCGGTTCTTTCGCATAACTGACCGTTCCCATCCCACATACAGAGGTTGCAGTCATAATAACGGCAAGAATCCACGCAATTCCTTTTTTTCTCATTTTCTTCGCTCCATTTCTGATACTACGATTGTGTGATAGTTAGTATTATTTTGCTCCCAATCTTTGTCAGCACCGTGGCAAAACGGTTCTAATCTGCCAATATGTGTAAAAGAAAGGGGCGTTTAGGATAAACGCCCTTTAAAATCATCATATCCAAACTGTTTTATGCATTCTATCGTTCCGTTCCGCTCAATTGCAATATCCGGAAGCGGCATCCCGTTAAACGTATTATTTTTCACCAAAGAATAAATTGCCATGTCACAAAATACAAGACGGTCGCCAATTTGTAATTCCCGGTCAAACGAATAAGTTCCGATTACGTCGCCTGCAAGGCAGGTTGGACCGCCAAATGTATACTCATAAGGCTTTTCCCCTGGCATTCCGGCTCCAAGGATTTCCGGACGGTAAGGCATCTCCAGAACATCCGGCATATGACAGGCAGCAGATGTATCAAGAATTGCCAGTTTTTTTCCATTTTCCATGATGTCCAAAACAGAAGTGACAAGAATTCCTGCCTGAAGCGCCACCGCTTCCCCTGGCTCTAAGTAGATCGTAAGTGGGGATGCTTCCGAACATGCTTCTCTTAACTGGTTAATCAGACGAATCAGACGTTCCACATCATAATCCTTGCGGGTTATATGATGTCCGCCACCCATATTCAGCCATTTTAATTGTTTTAGCACCGGGGTATAATCCCGTTTTACCACCTCAAGAGTACGCTCCAGCACATCGGCTCCCTGTTCACACAATGTGTGGAAATGGATTCCTTCGATTCCTTCCAGATCGCCTGATTCCCATGCTTCCAGAAACTGACCCGTAGGAGTACCCAGTCTCGAACCGGAAATACAGGGATTATAAAGATCCGTTTCAATCTCCGAATATCCGGGATTTACCCGGATACCACAGCTTAACGACTCTCCCTGTTTTTCTTTTTTTGCCCGGACGGTCTGTGCCAGCGCTTTGTATTGCTTCCACTGGTTTGGAGTGTTAAAGATCACATGGTCGCAGGTAAAAAAGATCTCCTCCATATCCTCTTTTCGGTATGCAGGGCTATACACATGAACTTCCCGTCCCGGCATCTCTTCCCTTCCAAGCCTGGCCTCGTAAAGTCCACTGGCTGTTGTGCCGGAAAGGTATCTGCCAATCAGCGGATATTCTTTATACATGGAAAACGCTTTCTGGGCTAACAGCACATGCGCACCGCTTTTTTTCTGCACATAAGAGAGCACCTTTAAATTCTCAATCAGCTTTTCTTCCTGAACGACATAGCACGGAGTGTGTATCGTATTGATATTCTGAGTCATATTAGTCCACCAGTACCGGATCAAAGTTTTCTATCCATGGAAGCCCCCATGTATTCAATGCTTCCATAAATGGATCCGGATCAAATTCTTCCACATTGTATACCCCCGGACGGAACCATTTTCCAGTCATCACCATCATGGCACCAATCATAGCCGGAACTCCGGTTGTATAAGAGACTGCCTGGGAACCCACCTCTTTATAGCATTCCTGATGGTCACAGAATTTGTAGACTTAATAGTTTACCGGTTTTCCATCTTTGCTTCCCTGGAAAATGCATCCGATATTCGTCTTTCCTACCGTACGAGGTCCAAGACTTGCCGGATCCGGAAGTACCGCTTTCAAAAACTGAAGCGGAACAATCTGCTTTCCTTCATATTCAATTGGCTCAATTGAGGTCATTCCCACATTTTCCAGACATTTCAAATGTGTCAGGTAGCTTTGTCCAAATGTCATAAAGAAACGGATTCTCTCAATTCCTTTGATGTTCTGCCCCAGTGATTCGAGTTCCTCATGGTGAAGAAGATACATATCCTTTTTCCCAACCTGGTCGAAATCATATTCCCGCTTAATTTCCATTGGCTCTGTCTCAACCCATTTTCCTTTTTCCCAGTAGCTTCCTTTGGCAGACACTTCCCGGATGTTAATCTCCGGATTAAAATTGGTGGCAAATGGATAACCGTGGTCTCCACCGTTACAATCTAATATATCGATGTATTTGATCTCATCAAAATAATGCTTTTGTGCATAAGCGGAAAACACACCTGTCACTCCAGGATCAAATCCACAGCCGAGCAATGCCATAATGCCTGCTTTTTCAAAACGCTCCCGGTAATCCCACTGCCATTTGTATTCAAACTTTGCCGTATCCTCCGGCTCATAATTTGCCGTATCCATATAATTGGTCTTAGTGGCAAGACAGGCATCCATAATGGTCAGATCCTGGTAAGGAAGAGCCACATTAATTACAATATCCGGTTTTACTCTCTCGATTAATGCAATCAGTTCATCCACATGATCTGCATTCACCTGGGCTGTTTCAATCTTTGTTTTTCCGCCTGAAAGCTTTTCCTTTAAGGCATCACATTTGGATTTTGTCCGGCTTGCGATACAGATCTCAGAAAATACATCTGAATTCTGGCAGCATTTATGAATCACTACACTTGCCACACCACCGCAGCCAATAATTAACGCTTTTCCCATGTCTGTTAACCTCCGTATTCTTATGATAAAAATAATAAAAGTTCTCTTAAAATCTTGCAGGCTGTTGCCGTAGAGCAGCCACTCTGGTCGTACACCGGTGACAGTTCATTCATATCGAGTCCCACAATGTTAAGGGATGTCACTTTCTTCATAGCTTCCATAAGCTGCATAAAAGTAACACCTCCAGCTTCTGGCGTACCGGTTCCCGGAAAAACCGAAGGGTCGAGTACATCCAGGTCAAGGGTAAAATACACCGGCTTACCCTTTAACTGTTCCACCACATCTTCTAGTGTTGCAAAGTCAAAAAAATGGGTACACACATGCTTTTCTCCCCATTCCAGTTCACTCCGGTCTCCACTCCGGATTCCAAACTGAAAGATTCTGCCATCTCCTAAAAGATCATGGCAGCGTCTTAGAACCGACGCGTGGGAAAACCGCACCCCAAGGTATTCTTCCCTTAAGTCTGCATGTGCATCAAAATGAATGATATGAAGTTCCGGATATTTTTTCACCACTTCCCGCACGGCTCCATAAGTGACCAGATGCTCTCCTCCAATCATGAAAGGAAGCTTTCCATCCCTTAGAATCTCCTTTGTCCGGCTTGAAATCTCGTCGAGTGCCATCATCACGTCCCCAAAGGGCAGTTCCAGATCTCCCGAATCAAAATAACGGTAGTCTGTCATATCTTTCTTCTGGTATGGGCTGTATGTCTCAATGCCAAAGCTTTCACTTCGAATCGCCTGGCTTGCAAACCGGGTGCCCGGACGGAAAGACGTGGTACTGTCATACGGGGCGCCAAACAGCACAATCCGGCTCTCTTCGTATGGAGCATCACAGGCAATTATCGTACTTTCATTTCGCTTCATCGATCTTCAAAAGCTCCTTTACATAATTCGGGAGATAAAAGGCTCCCTTATGAATATCGGTATTATAATACTTCGTCTGAATTCCAAGGGCATTCCATCTCTCGTCCGACAAATCTGCGATCGGATCATACTTTTTCGATGCAAACCCAAACAGCCAGTGTCCTGACGGATAGGACGGAATATGGCACTGATATACAGTGCTAAATGGGAATGATGCACCGATATTTTTATGGGCAAGCTGCACACTCCGGGAATGTTCCTTATAGTATGGGCTCTCATGCTGGTTAATTAAGATGCCATCTTCCTTTAATGCTTTAAAGCAGTTTCCATAGAATTCCCTGGTAAATAATCCTTCAGCCGGACCATATGGGTCAGAGCAGTCTACAATAATCAGATCGTACTCTGCATTTACTCCCCGGACAAACCGGATTCCCTCATCAAAACAGACACTGACTCTTGGGTCTTCCAAACCACATGCCGTCTCTTTAAAATGCTTTTTGCAGATGTCAACCAAAGACTGGTCAATCTCAACCAGATCAATCTTTTCGATGGAATCATACTTGGAAAGTTCTCTTACGGAACCGCCGTCTCCACCGCCGATTACCAGTACCCTCTTTGCCGCCGGATGCACTGCCATAGGCACATGTACTGCCATCTCATGGTAGATAAACTCATCCCGCTCGGTAATCATCAGCTCGCCGTCTAACACTAATACTTTCCCATAATCATAGGTTTGTAATACGTCAATCCGCTGATAATAGCTTTCCATCGTCACAAGCTGTTTCTCCACCTTCATTGAGAACCGCACATTCTCCGTGTGCATATCGGTATACCATAATTCCATCGCGCACCTTCCTTTATTTCACCACATTGATATGCTCAATCCGCATATCCTCTGTTCCCGTCATAAAGCAGCCTTTTTCTTTCGCATAAGCGATATAGCGGAGAATATCTTTTGTAATCCGCTCTCCAGGAGCCAGAATCGGAATCCCCGGAGGATAACACATCACAAACTCTCCACAGATGCGGTCACAGCTGTCTTCAAACAACAAGGATTCCTTCTCACTGTAAAATGCCTTCTGGGGAGGCATGACAATCTGTGGATTAATATATTCATGATCGAATAGTCCCGCTTTATCTTTTGCATGAAGCCGTTTGATCTCAGAGAGGGCGGCAATCAGTCTCTCAATCTCCAAGTCCCGGTCTCCGCTTGTGAGAATTGCAAGAATATTTCCAATATCACCAAACTCAATCTGAATCCCGTAATCATCCCGCAGAAGATCGTAAACTTCAATTCCCGCAAGACCAATATCCCTGGTGTGGATCGACAGCTTGGTAGGATCAAACTGGTATACTTCATCTCCGTCAATCAGTTCCTCTCCAAAGGCATAATACCCTCCAAGCTTATTGACTTCCTTTCTGGCATATAACGCGTGATCCACTGTTTTGCGGAACATATCTTTTCCATGCAGGTACAGGTTCTTTCTGGCAATATCCAGAGAGGAAAGCAGCAGATAAGATGCACTGGTCGTCTGGGTCAGGTTAATCACCTGGCGGACATAATCTCCGTTTACGGTATTTCTCGTCAACAGCAGCGAACTCTGGGTTAAGGATCCGCCCGTCTTATGGATACTGATGGCTGCCATGTCTGCTCCCGCTTCCATGGCGCTTATCGGCATTCCATCCCCAAAATAAAAATGAGTTCCATGAGCCTCGTCTACCAGCACCCGCATCCCACGTTCATGTGCAAGCTCTACAATCTGCCTTAAATCGGAACAGATTCCATAGTAGGTCGGATTATTCACAAGAATAGCCTTTGCATCCGGATGTTCCTGCATGGCTTCCTTTACCGCCTGGATGCTCATTCCAAGAGGGATCCCCAGATGCTTGTTCACTCCGGGATTAACATAAACCGGAATCGCTCCGTTGACAACTAAGGCATTGATGGCACTACGGTGAACATTCCGGGGCATAATAATCTCTTCCCCTTCTTTGCACACTGACATAATCATCGCCTGTACTGCCGCAGTAGTGCCATTCACAATAAAAAATGCCTCATCCGCGCAAAATGCCTCCGCTGCCAGGCGCTGTGCTTCCTGTATCACCGATGATGGGTGGCACAGATTATCCAGTGGTTTCATGGAATTCATATCAAGCTTAATAATATTCTCTCCGAGGCAGTCCCGCAGCTCTTTATTGCCGCGTCCTCCTTTGTGCCCCGGAACATCAAAATGCACCAGCCGGTTTAGTCTCTGCTGGTTTAAAGCCTGAAAGATCGGAGTATCCTCCTGGGTAAATTTCTGCATACGACTCACTCATTTCAATCTATATTCATCCGATGAGGGACAAACCAGATTGGTCTGTCCCCTTTCTGTTATAACATCTGCTCAAAACGCCAGGAATCCCGGCACATCTGGGTTAAGTCCTTTTCTGCCTTCCAGTCAAGAAGCCGTCTGGCTTTTGAGGCATCCGCATACATCGTTGCCACATCACCGGCTCTGCGTTCCACAATCTCATATGGGATCCGGATGCCATTTGCTTCCTCGAACGCATGAACAATGTCTAACACACTATAACCTACGCCCGTTCCAAGGTTAATCACCTCGGCACCCTTATGCTCTTTTATATAGTCACAGGCAGCTACATGCCCTTTTGCCAGATCCACTACATGAATGTAATCCCGTACCCCGGTACCATCCGGCGTATCATAATCATCGCCAAATACCCTCAGGTGGTCTAATTTTCCAATTGCGACCTGAGTAATATAAGGCATCAGATTATTCGGGATTCCGTTTGGACGCTCTCCCAGCAAGCCACTTTCATGGGCACCGATCGGATTAAAATAACGGAGCATGACGGCAGAAAACTCCGGATCTGCCACACATACATCCTGAAGAATCTGCTCAATCATCCATTTTGTCCAGCCATACGGATTGGTGCAGCCGGTATCCGGTTCATCTTCCGTGAATGGTGCCTTTCCTTTTGATTTTCCATAAAGGGTGGCAGAAGAACTGAATATAAACTGCTTTACTTGTTTTTCCTGCATCACTTCCAGAAGTGACAACGTGGTGTCCAGGTTATTCCGGTAATATTTCACCGGTTCCTTTACCGATTCCCCGACTGCCTTAAACCCTGCAAAATGAATGACACACCGGATAGGCTCTGCCTGGTCTTCAAACACCTTCTTTAGTGCCTTCTTGTCTTTTACATCAATCTGGTAAAATGGAATCTTCTTCCCGGTAAGGGTTTCCATCCGTTTTAACACTTCTTCATTACTGTTGGAAAAATCATCCGCGATGACAATCTCTTCGCCCGACTGCAGCAGTTCTACCGCAGTATGGCTTCCAATATATCCGGTTCCACCCGTCAGTAAAATCATAACTTCTCCACTCCTCTTTTATAACTGATCCATCTCCTCTAAAAACTCTTTGAATTCTCTTCTGGCACTTTCAATCTTTTTTGGATCCTGGGTGCTGAGTGCATCTTCAAATTTTCTCATGGCAATCTCAATAAGCTGCCGTTCATCTCCGAGACTCTCTTCGTAGATTCGTTCCCCTTTTATCAAAAGAAGGTGATTTTCTTCCTGGTCTCTCGGGTGTATTTTCAGATAGGATAATTCTTCAAACCGCTTTGCAATCTCCTCATCGGTCATATCCGTTTCCTGGTTTTTAATCACTTGTTTTACCTTTTTGTCCGTTGACACAACCCGGACTTCCACTTCCAGAATTGCATTCACATCATAGGTATACGTCACTTCAATGGCTTCTTCCCCAGCTTTTGCCTTCGGCACATCAATCTCGAGTTCCCCAAGACTGACATTATTGGCTGCAAAACGGCTTTCTCCCTGCAGCACATTCACCCGGAGCTTTGTCTGGTTGTCCCGGACGGTATATAACGTCTCCGTCCGGCTTGCCGGAATGACCGTGTTTCTCTCGATAATCGGACAGAAATGTCCTGCCTCAAATCTGCCGTTTTCCCTTTCTACTACTACTTCAGTACCAAGCGTAAACGGGCACACATCGGTAAGAATCACTTCCCGGATGGCATCCTTGCGTTCTTTCATGGCTGCCTGAACCGCCGCTCCCAGCGCAACCGCCTCATCCGGATTAATATTCGTATCCGGTATGAACTTAAACAGACGGCTGACAAACTTCCGGACCACAGGAGACTTGGTTGCGCCTCCTACCAGCACTACTTTACTAATATCCGATAAGCGGGTATTGGAATCTGCAAGGCTTCTCTTAACCGGAATCCGGATTCGTTCAAGCAAATCTTCGCATGCTTTTGTATATTCGTCAAGGTCTAATTTTAACTCATATTTTTTATCCTGGATTACACAAGTCATAGTGGCATCCTTTTCATCTGTAAAACTCAGTTTACACAGTTCTGCCTGCTTATGAATATGCCGCAGTGTCTTGGCATCTAAAAGCATTGGATCCAGCTCTTTATTTTTCTCATAGAACAGATCCTCGATTACTTTTGTAAAGTCTTCTCCTCCAAGGAAGTTATCTCCGGCAACAGCCCGTACCTCAAGGATCGGGTGAAACAGTTCGAGAATCGACACATCAAAGGTTCCACCGCCCAAGTCAAAGACAAGAAATTTGGCATTTTCTTTTGCCTCATATAAACCATATGCTACAGCAGCGGCAGTCGGCTCACTAATGATCCGCTCAACCTTTAGTCCTGCCAGTTCCCCGGCACGTTTTGTCGCTTTTCTTCTGGCGTCATTAAAATAAGCTGGCACACTGATAACTGCCTCTGTTACCGGCTCCTTCAGATACACTTCGGCATCTTCTTTTAAAGAGCGCAGAACAAACGAAGATAATTCTTCTGCCGAATACTTTTTTCCATTCAGAATGTACTTCTTATCCGTTCCCATGCTTCTTTTGAATACGCTGGCGGTACTCTCCGGGTGCAAAAGCATCCTCTCACGGGCTGTTTCTCCCACATATACCTGGCCTTCTTCATCTATGCTCACAACTGACGGAGTCAGATGGCTGCCAAGACGATTCGGAATCATCTTTGGCCCATCTTCTGTAAAATAAGCCGCCAGACTATTGGTGGTTCCTAAATCAATTCCAATAATCATGATCTTTCTCTTAACCTCATTTCTGTTTCTTGCGAATCGCTTCAAATGCAGCTGGCAGTTCCGTGTCTGTCGGGTTGATTTCCTTTACTTTCAGGAAACTCTTATATGCCTTGTCATAATCCCCCATTGCCTCATACAGCCTGCCAAGATAACAGTATACATCCTGGCACTCCCTCTGTTTACAGTCACAGCATAAGTCCATGGAAGCGGCAGATAATAAAAGCTCCTCAGCCTTATCAAGATCTCCGCAAAAATGATAGTATCTTCCAATCTGGGCGCGGTTTAATGGTCCTCTGTTTGGATAGTTTATATATTCCTCCAGAGTCACACCGCATTTTAAAAGCTGTTCCAAGGCTTTCTCTGCGTACTCTTTTGCTTTTTTCTTTTTATCGCACAAAAAACAGGTCTCTGCCAGATCCAGATACTCACCGCCAAGAAGCGGTTCTTCACGCCATACACATAATCTTGCTACTTTTGAAGCATATTTCCATGCTTTCCGGTAATTTCTCTTTACCACTTTATAAAATTCCATACAAGCCAGAGAACCTTTCAGCGGGTTGTCCTTAACCATCTGTGCAAGACATTTCTCTGCCTGTTTGTCATTATTCAGTTTCACATAGCATCTGGCAATCCAGCTTTTCTCCCTCGTACAGTCACCATCCGAACACTCACAGAATTTTTCAAAACACGAAATTGCCTTTTCATACTGCCCCATCTTTATATATAGATGAGCCATATCGGTATAAATGGACAGGTTCTTTGGAAACATGGACAGATTTTTCTTAAGGCATTCGATCGCTTTTTCATATTCCCCGGTAATCTCATAACAGTCTGCAAGATTACTATAAGGAAGTATTGTTTCCGGCGTCTCCATTAACTGGGCAGCCTTGCGGAAATTCTCAATGGCAAGATCCCATTTTTTCTCCAGACGATAAGCAAAGCCAAGGTTATTATACGCATATAGATTATCCGGCTCTGTCTTTAAGCTTTCTTCCAGATCTTCCCTGGCTTCCTCTGTTTCGTAACCATCCAGCTTTAAAATCGCCCGTTCAATCCGGTAAAAGGAATTATCCAGGTTATCAATCTGTTTGTCCGCATGCTCCATAGCAAGCACATAATACTTTTTCTGGTAAGTCTGATTATATTTTCTCTGGTAAATATTCATCAGTTCATTATGCACCCGTCTGTGCTCCGGATCTTTCTCAAGCGTTTTCTCAAACTGCACAATTGCAGCTTCCTCATTTCCAACACTCATGTAGCAGCGGGCCATATCATAATTAATACCCGGGTTATCCGGCATCTTTTTCTCAAGTTCCTGATAGAGCGCCAGGGCTTCTTCCAGTTTTCCCTGACCTTTCACCAGATCTGCCCGGATCCATTCATAATAATACTTTGATGGATTCAGCTCGATGGCCTTCTGGATTTTTTCCAGACCTTCTTCGTAATTTCCTGTGTCCAGACACAAAATCGCCCGTTCTGCATAGAACTCCGACCAGTCTTCCACATCGTCTTCCAGTTCATCCCTGTGAAACTCCAGTTCATCTGCCAGTGCCAGAACACTCACCCGTTCTTTTTCAGACTCCGCCAGCATTCTTCCAGCCTTAATCTCATACAGCGCAAGGGCACAAGACCATGCTCCGGCTTCCTTTGCCCGGGTTACCACATCTTTCACATCTTCGTACTGGTTAAATATACTAAACACTTTTGCTGCCAATACATATGGCACAAAATAATTTGGAACAATTTCTACTGCCGCATGGTAGTCGTCCACTACCCCCTGTGCGTTTTTCAACTCAAAAAAGGCTTTCTGTCGCTGGAGGTATGCCGGGTAATATCCGCTGTCTTCCTTTAGAATACGGTCACACACATCCACCGCCTTTTCATACTGGCGGCATTCATTATAAAATACAGCCAGGTTATTTTCATAAGACAGCCTTGCAAAATCATTTTCTTCCGTCTCAATGGAACGATGAAAGAACTCTTCTGCCTCATTCTGGTTCCTTACTTTTTTTCCATCCTCGGTCTTGCCCGATAGTTCCTGATAGCACATAGCCAGTAAAAAAGCGGCATATCCACGGCGTCTTGTCTTTTTGGGCTCTCCGCCGTTTTCCACCAGTTGATCCATAATAAGAAGCCATTTTTTTAGAAATGGAATTGCCTCTTCATAGTGTTTCATATTGTAAAGGCAGCGGCCTCTCAGATTGCAATAATCCCGCTCATGTTCTTCATTATCCGGATGTGTCCGGTCAAGAAGGTCAATGGTATCCTGGTCTCTCTCATTCTGAAACAGACACCATCCCATCTCCAATGCGTCACCCACATTGTCCGGCTCCTCCTGAAGCTTCTTCTCATAATCCCTGATAAGAATCTCATTTGCCCAATGCATGACCTCATTCATCTTCTCATCCTGGCCGTTCCGCTCAAGAATGTCAACGGAAGCCTCTTTGGCTTTCTGGGCATCACCATTTTTCTGGTAACAAAGGGCAAGACCATATTTAGCTCCGTAATGCTCCGGATTCTTCACAAGGAGGTCATTCCATGTTTCGAACGCTTTCTCTGTCTGTCCAAGATCAAACCAGACCTGGGCACACTGAAACGCCACGTAATCGTTGCTGCTCCACTTCTGCATCAGTTTTTCAGAAAGCTCCCCGGCTTCCTTTTTATGCCCATTCAGCATCTCGTAACGCATCTTCTCCACATTCAGATATGGATGACGGACGCTTGCTGAGGAAAGCTGTTTTATTTTTTCTTCTACCCCTTCTGTCTGCTCCTGATCCAGGGAATTCTTTAAATCAAAGTATGTACGGATATAAGTGTCTGCGTCATCATTTTCCTTCTCCACCGACACGACTTCTAATAATTCATATGGAAAAAAGTTCTCATTATTTACCTGACGCTCCAGATAGGCCAGAAAATCCCGTGGAAACATCTCCAGCAGATCTTCCTTTTCTTCTACAAAATGGAATTCTTTATCAAGCCTCCGGAACACTTCTGACGGCAGATAAAAATGATCCATCAGATAAGCAAGTACTTTTTCCCGCACTTCCAGAGAGGTATCCAAAGCCTGACACACCGGTTCATTTAACAGTTCATTCCACGCAGATACATCACAGCGTCCGGGAACCGATTCGTATAATGCTTCCACTTTTTCCATAAAACGGTCTATCTCGGACAACTCTTCTGGATTTGTCTCGTTTCTCTCCTGTTCAAGGCTTTCCTGCTTTTTTTCCCGTATAAGCTTCTGTGCCGCTTCATAAGCTTCTCTTAAATTGCGAAAGCCCTCCGCATCATCTTCCGGGTTAACCGTTGGCAGCAATGCCCGGTAGGCACTCTGTATTACCTGTTCATCCATAGTTGGTTCAATCTGCAGTATTTCCCAAATACGGTCTTGTGTCATCACTTTTTCCCCTATTCCTTCTCTATTTTGCTTTTTCTGTCTTCCAGGATTCTTTCACACGTTCTACTACCTGATTCCAGCCTGCATTATCCTGGGTATAATCTAACAATGCCTGACCGAATTCATCCTTGAATACTGTATCTGGAAAGCTTGCGAATACCCAAGGCAGATTATTTACCTTTTCATTCTGCATCCAGTCATTCGTCTGGGAAACAAGCGGATTATCATAATCTACATCTTCAAAGGATTTAAACGGCGCAATAAATCCAAGATCATCTTTTACATATTTAATACCTTCTTCGCTGCTAAACAGCCATTCCAGAAATGCAATGGATTTCTCCTGCTGTTCGCTGTCTACCTGGGAATTGATTGCGAAGTAATTCTCTGTTCCAATACAGATTCCCTGATTCTGTTCCCCGCTGATTCCGGTAAAAATTGGCATGAATTTCACATTTTTCGCTTTGACAACGTTGCCATCAACATCTTTAATCTGATCCCATGCCCAGCTTCCATTCTGAACCATCGCACATTTTCCAAGGGCAAATTCAGCCATGGAATCCTCTACTGATTTGGAAGAAAGCAGCTTTGGATTGCTTACCGAATTATTGATATATAAATCAAATATGTTGCGGAACTGATCCGAATAGGTAAACTCAATCTCATTTGAAGCAAGTCCGGCAAGAAGCGGTGTGGAATAATCGGTTTTCTTAGCAAATTCGTAGTAGAATGGAACATTTGCAAGATGCGTCTGCCATCTCCACTGCTGTCCTGCTGCAAGGGAAGTAGAGGCAAATACGCCTTCAATGCCCAGTTCATTTGCATGTTCGGTCATATCTTCTACAATCACCCGGAATTGTTCAAAACCTTTCACATCCTTCATGGATTTGCATTCACTCTTTTTATCCGGCAGTGCAAAATACTGATCCGTTATCTTCTTATTGTAGATAATTCCATAACCTTCAACCGCATACGGAACACCATACACACCAGCCCCGCTGTTTACTGCAAGCTCCGGCATAGTAAGCTGGGAATACAGATTTGTGCTGATCAGATCAAGACAATAATCCTTCCATGTCTCATAACCAACCGGTCCATTAATCTGAAAAATCGTTGGTGCATCCGTTTTTGCCAGCTCTGCCTTTAAGGTGGATTCATATTCCCCAGATGCAGCCGTTACCACTTTCACTTTTACACCAGTCTCTTTTTCATAAGTATTTGCAATGTCTTTATAGACATCCGTAACTTCTGGTTTAAAATTCAAAAAATACACTTCTGACTTACTTTCTCCACCACCGCAGCCGGTTAACAGACCGGTGGCCATTACAAAAGTCAATCCTAATGCAATCAGTTTTTTTCTCATATTTCATCTCTCCATTCTTTTCTATTTTCACATACAAATTATGTATGCCGATTGTTTTATGTACCCAAACTTCGCACACGCATCCCTTGGACTAATCCGCATTCCGACTGATTTGCATGTGCATAAAAAGATGTTGGGATCAAAAGGTCTTTTGACCCCATGCTGCCTGCGAATTGCTGCGCACTTCGTGTTCTCGCAATTCTAAAACATGGAACAGATCCAAAAGAATACCGGCGGAACCAGCAGTGCAGGCAGCATGTTCAATGTTTTGCAATCTTTGATCTTTAATATTCCAATTCCTGATGCAGCAATCAAAAAACCTCCCACAATGGAAAGTTCTGTCATGAGGCCATTCTGGAACAGACCTGACAAGGAGGAGGCAAACAGATAGATGGTTCCCTGCCACCAAAAAAGAATCAAGGCTGCAAACGCGATGCCAATTCCGTAAGTAGAAGAAAGTACCATAGAGGTAACAAAATCCAGAGTAGCATTTGTAAACAAATAGGTATTATCTCCTTTTAAGGCACTTTGAACCGGTCCAAGAATCGACAGGGTTCCAATGCAGAACATCAAAACAGCAGTGGCAAGTCCCTGCCCCAGATTCCCGTCTGAGTGGCGGTTTACCATCCGCTGAAACCGTCCATCCAGGTTAAGTGCCGTCCCAAACAGGCTGCCAGCAGCAAGGCTTACAATAAACAGCACCGGATAGCGGCTGTCTGACATATTCGATACTACTGCATTCATTCCAATTCCAATAGCAGACAGTCCCATGGCGGTATACATTGCGTCCTGGTATTCTTTCTGAATCCCTTTTTTTAATATGCTTCCAATGGTACTTCCCACCAGTATCGCCGCTGTATTCACAATTGTGCCTAACATCTTTTTCCTCCGACTGCCAAAATGGTTTCTTTTCACCAAGTGAACCTATTATACTCTATTTCCGTCCATTTGTCTAATTTTCAAAAAAAAACCCTGAAAATAATTCTTTCCAGAGTTTTCTATGCGTAGCGGAAGGGGGATTTGAACCCTCGACACCACGGGTATGAACCGTGTGCTCTAGCCAACTGAGCTATTCCGCCATATATTTGGTTATGTGTCAATATGCCAGTTAATGGGACCTACAGGGCTCGAACCTGTGACCCTCTGCTTGTAAGGCAGATGCTCTCCCAGCTGAGCTAAGATCCCATCGGCTCACTGCTCTCTCGCAGTTGACACAAGTGATATTATAGGAGGATTCTACGAATTTGTCAAGCACCTTTTTTATTTTTTTGCAAAACCTGTAACAGTTCAGCCGTAACGAGCGCACAGCCGCCGGAAGCACGCAGAATACCAGGTACCATGAAATATCCCTTTGAACACGCCGGCACTTGGTTTTGCGGTTTTTTGCAAAACCTTAGTACCGCTACGTGTTCAATGAAGCAAAAGCGGGTATTTCATGGTCCCTGGTATTCTGCATGTTTCCGGCGGCTTTGCGCTCGTTACGGCTGAACTATTACTGCTGGTGTACAGTAACGCTTTTCTGTGCTATAATGATTGGCAGATACCGGGGGCAGGATCAATCCTGCCCCCATAATAGGAGGTCTGTTTCATGAAACGAACATCGATTCCAATCCATACTTTTACCGTTCTTTGCACGATCCTGTTAACTGGAATTGAATTTTTGCTTTTTTATTTTCTGGATCTGCCACTGGCGGTCTTCCTGGCAACCATATCCGGGGCATTTCTTCTTGCCCACGCCGGACTGGAGTTTTCCTGCAGCTACGATCAGGGAACCCTTCAGGTAGGAATCAGTACACTGATTAGTGCACTGCTAATCATACTCCTCTATTTTTACCGAAGCAGTCCTCTGGTACATTACCATCATTATGTACTTCTCATTCTTTTATTGAACTGGCTTGTTCCTACATTTTATCTCTGTATCCGGAACATGCTGGATGCAGGTCCCCGTTTTGTAGGATTCCGTTCCTTCTTCCGGAAGGTTTCCATTTTCTTTACGGTATATTACGCCTGGTTTTTTGCCATTGCCATATTATCCAAGAAAATGTACTTATATAGTCTGGTTGTGGATATCCAGCCAAATTATATCCCGTTTTACCATCTGATCTCCCATATCAGCAGCTTTTCTCTCGGCCAGGAAAAACTGGAGCCGATTATTTGTTATGCATTGATTTATCTGTTCGCTTTTTTGCCAGCTGGTATCCTTTTTTCAATTCTAATGCGAAAAAAAAGAAGGATGGTTTCCGTTCTGTCAGCTTTGGCTCTATCCATTGCTGCAGAACTGATCCGCATCCTTCTCAAACACCCATTTCAGGTGGATCATATCATATTTGGCTTTTTAGGTGCCCTCTTAGGCATTGCACTGTACCAGCTCTGGAATAACATTTATCTTCACTACACCGGTGTGAATTTTATGGATGAGCGCAAATCCCACTCCTTCTACACAAATGTATACTACAAATTATAACTCAAGCCACCGGGTCATGACGGGCAGAACGAACGTGTGTCAGGATTCTTTCTCAAACGGTCTTGATAAGTATTCCTGTATATCCTCTCCAATGATTTTTCCTCCGGATATAAGAGAATCAAATACGCCGCTTTTATAAAATCCAATGAGAACCATTCCGACGGGAATACCAATGATTAATCCAAGCACTCCTTTGATCCGGTACCCGATAAACATAAAGATCAGTGTCATAAACGGGCTGACACCAATGCTGTCTCCCACCATCTTCGGCTGCACAACCTGCCGGACGATCTGGCATACCACATAAGCTGCCAAAAGTACAATTCCCATCCGATAATCCCCTGTTACAAATGCATATGCCATCCACGGCCACAAGATGGCACCGGTTCCAAAGAACGGAAGCAGGTCAAGAAACGCAATGGCAAGTGCCAGCAGGAAAGAATAGTGTACATCCAGGAATTCAAAAAAAACGAATAAAATAACAGCAACTAGTATCATTATTTTTATCTGTGCCTTAAAATAGCCCCCAACTGCTCTTTTCAGGCTTTTTGATATAAAAGAGATTTTTTTCTGGAAGGACTCCGGAACCAGTTTCCGGTAAACCCTTAACATACTCTCCCTTTCAGCAAGAAAGAAATAAGCGGACAGAATGGCAATAATTACCATAAATGCCGTCTCTGCCACTCCTTTCACCATCTTTCCTGCCTGGGAAACACTTGGAAGCTCCAACCCCTGCAGAAGACCCGACATGTATTTTCCCATATTGGCTGTAATTTCCTGAATACCAGTCTGGATACCGGACGGGAGGTGACCGGTAAACCCCTGAAGCCGGTCCCCCAGAATCATCATTTCCGCACTGATTTCTTCATATAGTTCCGGAAGATCGTTAATAAACTGTATTCCCTCTTTTACAAGAACGGATATCGTTCCATACAATACGCCAATTACCGCTGCCAGTGCCAGAATCATAATCAGGACAGAACTGTGTTTTCTCAGTATCCGGATCCTCTTCTCCATAAACTGCACAATCGGATTGGCCAGAATGGAAATACACCATCCAATGACAATCGGCATAAAAAAACGGATTAGCTTTGGAAAAACAAAACAAAAAAACAAAATTACAAAAATAGCAACCAGATAATGTGCCAGTATTTTTGGATATTGATCTTTATGTCTCATTTGTGAATCCTCCTTTTTAATCACTATCCTACATCAGCCATCCATCATTCCCTTCCAAGAAAATAGGCAGCCACACATCCCGCCGCCAGAGCAGCAACTCCAGCAAAAAAAGAAAGGACGGTCACATTGCCTGCGCCGATCTGTAAAAAGATGACCACCGGAGAAGCGACAACCAGCCCAAGAATCCCGCTATAAGTATAGGACTCGTACTTTGACAGCAGCCATTCGATCAGCTTTGCCACAAAAAAGATTCCAAGAAGCACCCCGATTCCAAAAGGGAGCAGAAGCGCAATTCCCCTCAGCAGCCGTTCGAAATCCAGATGCACCAAAGCGGTAATAAACGCTGTTACTTCTTCCAGAATTGGATTATAGAATCCAAGAAGCATCAGTACCATAGAACCACTTACTCCCGGAATGACCATTGTTGCAGAAGCTATGACCCCAATGATAAGCAGAAGGAGCATTGTAACAATCCCGGGCTCTAGTACCACATTTCCTGAACTCCGGCTTCCAAATACCTGTAAAAGAATCACCATAACGAATAACAAGACAAACAGAACTACATGAACAAAGGAAAACTTCTTCATCCCGTGTTTCATTTTACCATAGATCAATGGAATTCCTCCAATAATCAGCCCAATAAACAGAAGGGCTGTCGGAAGTGGAAAATGTTCAAACAAATAGGTGATCAGAAAAGAAAGCCCTACGATGCCGGCTCCCATTCCGATGAAATACGGAAGCAGTGTAAGAACACTCTTTTTAAATTCTTTAAAAATATGGGTGATAGACGATATGATGTTATCATAGATTCCCATGGATACCATCATTGTTCCACCGCTGACTCCGGGAATAATATTGGCAAGTCCAATTACCATTCCCTTTAATAAATCAATCACAAACTTCACGTTTTTTCCTTCCTTTCTTTACCGCTTTGCAACATCGCCCCTCATGGATACCATCTCATAGCCGGTAGACGCAATTCTACGTTCCAGACAGCCTCTGCACTCTGCTGCCTCTTCCCCGGTACAGATTTTCGAATCATATAATTCATATTGTTTGCGGACTGCCACCGGTGAGAGGTTCGGCATGACCACATTCGCTCCTGCCTTTATTCCTTTTTCCCTGCCTTGCGGATCAACCGTTCCAAGAGCAGTTGTTGCCGGAAGCAGCACATTCGGAAGCAGCACCCTTATCACAGAAAGCAGAAAAACTGTTTTTTCAGCCGTACCGTTTGGCATGTCTTTAAAGCAGGTATCATGATGGGAAATAAATGGTCCAATTCCAACCATATCCGGTTTCAGTTCTTTTAAGAACAAAAGATCTTTCGCAAGACTTTTGTTCGTCTGATAAGGGGAACCAACCATGAACCCTGCTCCCACCTGGTATCCCAGGCTTTTTAAATCATATAGACAGGCCTTCCGGTGTTCAAATGTCATCCCTTCCGGATGAAGCTTCCGGTAATGCGCTTCATCTGCCGTTTCATGGCGGAGAAGATACCGGTCTGCCCCCGCTTCCTTCCATGCCGCATATGTGTCATGGTCTTTCTCCCCTACCGAAAGGGTAATTGCACAATCCGGATAACGGCACCGGATCTCCTTTATAATCTCTGTCATGCGTTCCTTTGTATAATACGGATCTTCTCCTCCCTGAAGCACAAACGTACGGAACCCCAGATCATATCCACTCTCACAACAGGACAGAATCTCTTCCATAGAAAGGCGGTACCTTGTTACATTGGAGTTTTTCGCCTGAATACCACAGTAGTAGCAGTTATTCTTACAATAATTCGTAAATTCAATCAAGCCGCGGGTATATACCTTTTTCCCATAATAGCATTCTCTTAAAGCTACCGCTTTTTTCGTAAGGGTCAAAAGTGCTTCCCTGGTAAGGCTTCCCTGGTCAAACTGATCCAAAAGTTCTTTGAATTCCTCTTCCTTTAGACAACCCTGTTCTAAAAACTTCTCAAGAAGCAACGGTTTATTTTCCTCCTTTTTCCTTCAAATAACCTTCGACAAAGGAAAAAAATGCATCCATTTCTTCCTCCGTGCCAATGGTGATCCTTAAGTAATCTTTAATCCGTTCTCCCGTAAAATGACGTACAAAAATATGTTCCTTCTTTAATGCCTCAAATAATTCCCCGGCATCAATCATTTCATGAGTAGCAAAAATAAAGTTGGACTTAGAATCTGGGAATGAAAAACCAAATTCTTTCAAACGTTCCTTGCTTTTTTCCCGGGTGCTTATAATCTGGTTTCTCGTCTTGTTAAAATAGTCCACATCTTTTACCGCTTCCACACCAAGAGAGATGGAAGTCTGATTCATCGTATAGGAGTTAAAGGAATATTTTACATCAGAAAGTGCCTTGATCAGTTTTTCATTTCCCATAGCATATCCAATCCGCATTCCTGCCATGGAACGGGATTTTGAGAACGTCTGCACGACTAACAGATTCTCATACTCCGGCAGAAGGGAAATGGCAGATTCACCGCCAAAATCAATATATGCCTCATCTACGATCACAATGACATCCCGGTTATGATCTAAGATATCCCGGATAAAATCCAGATTTTCATAGATGGAAGTCGGTGCATTCGGATTGGCAATCACCACGCCGCCATTTTCCTTATAATAATCCTCTTTCCGGATATGAAACGACTCATCTACCGCAGGGGTCTCATACGGTATCCGGTAAAGCTTTGCCCAGACATCATAAAAGGAATACGTAATGTCCGGAAACAGAATCGGTTTCTCTGAGTTAAAAAAGGTGAGAAAGCTCATGGCAAGCACATCATCCGAACCGACTCCCACAAACACCTGCTCTTGCTTCAATCCGTAATTCTGTGCAAGTGCGCTTGTAAGCCGGCTCACGGCCGGATCCGGGTAGCGTCTTAAATAATCCGTATCAAACGCTTCGAGTGCCTTTACAACTCCCGGTGCAGGTGGATATGGGTTTTCATTGGTATTTAATTTGATTACATTTTTCTCTTTTGGCTGTTCACCCGGTACATATGGATCAACCTTCCGGATATAGCTTTCCCATGTTTTCATGTCCTAACCTTCTTTCTTTTCAATTGTTTCCTGATCTCTCTCCGGCAGTGCACAAACACCCCGCATCTCAATAATCGGAGCACCCTTATTTTCCAGATAACTCTTTGTAATGGTTACCCGTCCGATGTTGTCATCCTTCGGAATCTCATACATGATATCCAGCATAAACTCTTCAATAATCGCGCGAAGTGCCCTGGCTCCGGTCTTTTTCTCCAGTGCTTTCTCGGCGATAACCTCCAGTGCTTCCGGCTCAAAGACCAGATCCACCTCATCCATCAGAAGCAGACGCTGGTACTGTTTTAATATGGCATACTTTGGCTCTTTTAATATACGGACAAGCATATCTTTGTCCAGTTCTTCCAGCGAAAATACAATTGGAAGACGTCCTAAGAATTCCGGAATCATACCGTATTCCCTCAGATCTTCCACCGTTACTTTGGACAGTATATTTTTATCCTTATCGTATTTATCCTTCAGATCCGCCCGGAACCCGATGGAACTTTGTTTATTCAGACGGTTTTTGATAATCTCGCCTAACGTTGGAAATGCACCCGAGCAGATAAACAGGATATTCCGGGTGTTCATCGTAGTCATTGGCACCATGGCATTTTTATTGGTAGCCCCTACCGGCACTTCCACTTCACTGCCTTCTAATAATTTTAACAGCCCCTGCTGAACGGATTCCCCGCTTACGTCACGGTTGGTCGTACTCTTCTTCTTGGCAATCTTGTCAATCTCATCAATGAAAATGATTCCCTGCTCGGCCCGCTCTACATCGTTATCCGCTGCTGCAAGCAATTTGGATAATACGCTTTCCACATCATCTCCAATATATCCGGCTTCCGTAAGGGTAGTAGCATCGGTAATAGCAAGGGGTACCTTAAGAATCCGCGCCAGTGTCTGAACGAGATACGTCTTACCACATCCGGTAGGTCCAAGCATCAGCATGTTCGATTTCTCAATCTCCATGTCCAGATCATCCTGCATGCAGGCTATTCGTTTGTAGTGGTTATATACGGCAACCGATATCACTTTTTTTGCCTGCTCCTGGCCAATTACATACTGATCCAGGGTTTCCTTAATGATATGAGGTGCCGGAAGATTTTTCCGGTCCAGTTTTTCCACCGGCTTTTCTTCCTTCGGCTTCGTTTTCTTTATCTTCTGGTTATTCGGGATCTCCATTCCCCCCATCATATTCGGTGGGAAATTCATCATATCCATGTATGGATTTGAGAATCCTGAACTGTTCATACTGTCAAAGGTTTTCTGCATACAATCTGAACAGATGCAGATATTGTTCGGTATATGAATCATCTTGCCAGCCTTGCTCTCGGGACGGCGGCAGAGATAACAGATCTCTTCATATTCGTTTGTGTTCCGGTTTATTTCATCACTCATAGAATGCTCCTCCAGTCTTTTCTAATGGCGTGCGGCAATCTCATTGCTGTAAGCCTTAACAGTGTCGGTCGGGACATAATCCTTCGTTCCATATAGGTATTCATGCATCTTTGTTACATTCGAAGAGAGATCCTCCGGGGTAACAACCGACATCCGGTTAATCGTAGGTGTTTCCTTCTCAAATGGAAATCCCTGGCTGTCTTTAATATCCAGAGACGGAAACCAGGTTCCCATCCGGATAATCTCCTTAGAAGAATAACTGGTATAAATCTGCGGCATCATCTCATCTGCCACCTGATACCACACAACCGGGGATGATTGCTTCATTTTCCCGAATACCCCTGTAAGCACCGTTCTCTGACGCTCAGCCCGGGTAAAATCCCCGCCTGCTGTATACCGCACCCGGCAGTAACCCGTTGCCTGGGTTCCGTCCAGTGTCTGCACGCCGGCTTTCGTTAACTTATGGTACTTTGTTCCATTAATTTTGGCAACATCCTTTGCATAACTGTTTACATAGTTCAATTCCTCTTCTTTTATATCGATCTCTACACCGCCCACTTTATCTACCAGATTCGTTACCGCACTGAAATTCACGGTGACGAAATTCTGGATATTCAGGTCAAAATTGGTATTGAGTGTACTGATTGCCAGCTGTGGACCTCCATAGGCATAAGCATGTGTCATTTTTGTATAACCATGATCTTCTACATTCACATACGTATCACGGTAAACAGATAAAATCTTCGCCTCTTTTGTCTTCTTATGAATGCTAACCAGAATGATCGAATCACTCCGGGTATTTTTTTGAAGCTCATTGGCACGGGAGTCCACGCCGAACACTACAAAGGTTTCATAATCCTTTATATTCGGATCATTTACATCATTTGCCCGGATACCCTCCAGGTCAACGGTACAGGTCTGTATCCTGCTAATCTGATAGATTGCAACTGCTCCAACCGCTAATATTGCAATTAACAAAAGCTCCAGTGCAAAAAGAATCCGCAGACGACGGCGCTTCTTCTTAAGCTTTTTCTTCTTTGTCGACATCTCTCTGCCTCCTGTCTAGTTCTGTCATAGTCCTTCCAGCGTTAAATGCTTAGCTTAATATGCATTTTTATTCACAAATCCTTTAAATATCGTCAAAAACAATATTTTAATATCAAATCCTATGGTCCAGTTTTCAATATAGAACAAATCATGCTCAATCCGGAGACGGATCGAAGTATCCCCCCGGTATCCATTCACCTGCGCCCATCCGGTAATTCCAGGACGCACCTGGTGTTTAATCATATAACGGGGAATCTCCTCTTTGAATTTCTCCACAAAAAACGGCCGTTCCGGTCTTGGCCCCACCAGACTCATATCTCCTTTTAACACATTAAAAAGCTGTGGAAGCTCGTCAATGCTTGTCTTGCGGATAAACCGGCCAATCGGTGTGACCCGTGGATCATTTTTGGTTGTCCATGCCTTTTTCTCTTTTGCCTCGTTCTGTACTTCCATGGAACGGAACTTATACATGGAGAATTCCCGGTTGTGAAGACCCACCCTTGTCTGCTTAAAAATAAGCGGTCCTTTCGAGGTTGCTTTTATAATAATAGCAGTAACAAGCATTGGAATGGAGAATAAAACGATGCACACAAGGGAGCCGGCAATATCCATCATCCGCTTAATAAAGGCATTCCATCCGTTTGACAGCGGTACACGCCGGATATTAATGACCGGCAGTCCATTATAGTCTTCTGTATAAGGACGGGTTGGAATAATATTATTGTAGTCTGGAATAAACTGGGTATGCACGCCGGACTTTTCACATTCGTTTACAATGCGTTCTAATTTTCCATACTCATCAATGCTTAAGGTAATGGCAATCTCATCAAACTCATTCGTCTCAAGATACGATGGAAGCTCGTTTATCGTATCCATTACCTTGATGCCTTTATAGGCAAATCCTTTTTTGTGGTTATCATCCAGAATTCCATGAATATGATAACCCCATTCCGGATTAGCAAGAATCCGGTTAATATATTTCTCTGTTGTTCTGGAATATCCGACTAAAATCACATGTTTTAGATTATATCCCCGCTTACGCATACTCTTTAATATTGCTTTTACAACGAGGCGGAAAACATAATCCAACAGGGTATTCACAATAAAAAAGATTAAGAAGAATGCCCGCATGTACTCCATACTTTTTTTCAGAATAACAAGTACAATGGTAAAATAAGCAAGTCCGATTACATTTGCCTTAACGATATTCCATAATTCCAGGCGTTTGCTCTTTGAGCGTTTTGAGCCATACATGTTACAGAACGCATAGCTGATCAGATACCCCGGAATGACAAAGAAAAGCATCCGGGAGAAGGTAGCAATATCATCCCAGTAATTACTTGGATGAAGCCAGTAGATCCGGTATGCCAGAATACTCTCAAAACGGATATAATAAGTCAATAAAAAAGAAATTGCAATCAAAACGGCATCAATTAATACATGAAACCGGTTTAATAATTTCTGGTTATCTTTAATCATGTGTTCCTCCTGTTACCTTGTCTTTTACATTCCCACCATTATACACGATTCTTTTTGTTCCTACAACTATTCCTCTTCTAAATTTTCTTCGATGAGATAACGAGGACGTGCCTTTACTTCCAAATAGATTTTTCCAATATATTCCCCAATCAGTCCCAGTCCAAGAAGCTGCAATCCTCCGATGGCCCATACCGATACCGCAACGCTGGACCAGCCGACTACGGTATGCCCCGTCAAATGCCTTGCAAAAATATACACAAGCATAAACAGGCTTAAGGTAAACACGGCTACCCCAAGCCACGTAAGCACCTGCATTGGCTTTATACTTAAAGAAGTAATGCCTTCCATGGCAAACGAGACCATTTTTTTAAGGGGATACTTGCTTTTTCCTGCCGCACGGGGAGAACGGGAGTATTCTACAACCGTCGTTTTATATCCGATCATAGGAACAATTCCACGAAGAAAGAGATTCACTTCCCGGTATTCTTCCAGCGCTTTTACTGCCCGCCTGCTCATCAGGCGGAAGTCTGCATGATTATAAACAAGCTCCCCGCCAAGAAGATTCGTCAGGCGGTAAAAAAGCTGCGCTGTATTTCTCTTAAAAAAGGAATCACTATCCCGGTTATTACGGACACCATATACGATATCACATCCCGTTTCATAGGCATCCAGCATAGCATCTATGGCATCCACATCATCCTGCAGGTCTGCGTCCATGGAAATCATAATATCTGCCTTATCTTTTGCCGTAAGAAGACCTGCGAGCAGGGCATTTTGATGTCCCCGGTTTCTTGTCAGGCAAATCCCGCTAAACAAAGGACTATCCTGGTGTAGTTTTTTTATCATCTGCCATGTATCATCCTTTGATCCATCATCTACAAAAAATACCCGGCTTTCTTTTCCGATTCGGTGGTTTTGAATCAGACTGGTTAGTTTTTCTTCCAGACGTTTGGAAGTTTTCTTTAGAACTTCTTCCTCATTATAACAAGGAATCACAACATACAAGATCTGTTCCTGTCCCATTTTCTTCCAACCTTTCCTGTCCTGTCTTTCGGTGATTCTTTCCTCACTAACAGCTTCCTTATTATACTCCCTCTTCTTCCAAACTGGCAACAAAAATAAACGGATTTTCACAAACAAAACACAAACCTGTGTTATACTATGTGAAAAGCAGAGTAAAAGAAAGGAGTCTGATTTTTATGAATCAGCAAAAAAAGAAAGTTCCATTTGGGGCAAAGCTTGTCCTGATTACCCTCACCGCCGGTTTGCTCGTTGGCGGCATCTCAGCCGCTGCTTATACGACATTCCAGTATCTTTCCGGCGCAATGGATATAAAAAAAGTACTCGACTCCAACAAAGAGGAATCCAAACAGCCGGAGGTTACCTTAGGCAAAACCAAAACACTAGATACAACCGCCGACCACTCAAATGTTTCGACTGTTGCAAAAAAAGCCATGTCCTCCATTGTATCTATTTCCAGTACGTACCAGCAGACCAATCCGTTCTATGGCACAACCGAGCAGTATACCGGGTGTGGTTCCGGCATAATCATTGACAAAACCGGGGATACGTTAAGTATTGCTACCAACAAACATGTTGTGAAAGATGCCACCAGTATTACCGTTACGTTTATTGATGGAAAAAGTGTGAATGCATCGGTAAAAGGAACCGATTCCACCGCGGATCTTGCACTGGTAACCCTGTCTCTTGACAAACTGGATTCTGATACACAAAATGCCATTACCACTGCCACCTTTGGCAAAAGCAGCGAGATGGAAACCGGCCAGGGTGTCATTGCCATTGGAAATTCCCTGGGGTACGGCCAGTCGGTAACCGTTGGCTGCGTCAGTGCCTTAAACCGGGAAGTAACCATTGACAGCACGACTATGACGCTGATACAGACAGATGCCGCCATTAATCCGGGAAACAGCGGCGGTGCCCTGCTAAACATGAACGGCGAGGTAATCGGCATTAATTCTGCCAAGTATTCCGATGATTCGGTAGAAGGAATGGGATTTGCCATCCCAATCGATTCTGCGACTCCGATTCTTTCTGACATTAAGACAAAAAAAGAAGTGAAAGAAGGAGAAGAAGGTTATCTTGGCATTAGCGGAAGAACGATCTCTGAAAGCCTTTCACAGGCTTATAATATGCCGGTGGGCGTCTATATAGGGGAAGTTTCCGAATCTGGAGCAGCAAAAGAAGCCGGTCTCAAGAAAGGAGATATTATTACAAAGATTAGTGGACGGGATGTGAAAACGATCGAACATCTGCAGGAGCTTGTGAACTCCTACAGTGCCGGGACAAAAATCCAAGTGACTTTTTCCCGTAATCTAAACGGCAGTTATGAAGAAGAATCGGTTACTGTTACCTTAAAAGGTTCCGATACGTTAAATGAACTGCAATAAGCTTTATTCATTCCAGAACGCTTTCAGTTTTTCCTTCATCTCTTCAAGAGACACGCTCTCCCACGGAAACCATTCTCTTGGGAACAGCTTCTGATACTGGGAATACTGGAAGCGTTCGTCTAATAACAGCACAACTCCCCGGTCTTCCATCGTGCGGATTACCCGCCCGGCAGCCTGCATTACTTTATTCATACCGGGATACAGATACGCATATTCAAATCCCATCTGTTTTTTCTCATCATAATAACTCCGGAACAGTTCTCTGGCCGGTCCAACCATCGGAAGTCCGGTTCCCACAACTACAGCACCAATGAGGCGGTCTCCGGTAAGATCAATTCCCTCACCAAACACGCCTCCTAAGACACACATCCCAACCTTTGAACGGTTCGCTTTTTCATCCTCGGAAAACAAAGACAAAAATTCTTCTTTTTCCCGTTCGGTCATTCCGGCTTTCTGTTCATAGATTTCTGCTATCTCATAGAAAGGTTGAAATTCCGGTTCTTCCAGGATTGCCAGCACATCCTCCATCATCCGGTAAGACGGAAAAAACACCAGATAATTTCCTTTTTTTCCTGCTACAAACGCCCGAATATAAGAAAGAATACGCCGGTATTCCTCCCTTGTCCGGCGTTTATATACGGTACTGACTCCCTTTGCAAGAAATACCCTGCGGTTTTCTTTTGGGAAAGGAGACGGGGCATAGATGGCATAATCCTCCGGCTCTCCTGCAAGCTGCTGCCGGTAATAAGATACTGGCAACAGTGTGGCAGAAAAAAATATGGCACTTCTTCCTTTTGACAAGTATTTCTTTAAATTTTCCGAAGGATCCATGCATTGCAATTTTACCTGGAATGCCCCATTTTCCAGAAACTGGAATAAAATCTCATACTTATCGTCTAGCAGCTCATATATGGAGAGAAAGCGCTTGAGGTCAAAGTACAAGGTAAGAATTTCATTCATCTCTTCTGCCCCATAATCCGGTTTTGCTTCCATGAGTTCATCATATGCCTGGGACAGGCGCAAAAGCTGTACCGCAAGTTCATGAACATCTTCCACTACAAGCATGTCGTCACATTCTCTCTTATACTTTAGCAGAATGTTGTTACAGGCTCCAAGCCTTTTCTCCACACGCTTCCAGCTTCCTTTCACGATCTGCCGTACTTTCAGAAACTGTTCCTTTACAAGAGATGCACTGTACATTTCCCGGGCACGCTCCACCAGATTATGGGCTTCGTCGATGAGAAACACATAATTATTGGCTCCACCATCAAAGAAACGTTTCAGCGCCACATTTGGATCAAAGACATAATTATAATCACAGATTATGGCATCACACCAGACTGCCACATCCAGACTCAGTTCAAACGGACATACCTGATACTTCTCACTATACCGCTCAATCGTTTCCCTTATCAGCAGCTCATCCGAAGTGAGCAGGGCAAATACGGCATCATTTATCCGGTCAAAATGCCCTTTTGCCCGGATACATGCCGCCGGATTACAATCAGGCTTATCAAGAATACAGATTTTTTCTTTGGCAGTAATGGTAAGCACTTTCATAAGAAGTCCCTGCCCGTTAAGCAGAGAAAAAGTATCGGATGCCACACTTCTTGCAATCGTCTTTGCTGTCAGATAAAATATCTTTTCACAGATTTCTTCTCCCATGGCCTTTACCGCAGGAAAAACCGTAGACAGCGTCTTTCCCACCCCGGTAGGTGCTTCCAGATACAGCTTCTTTTTCCGGAGAATGGTACGGTACACCCCAACTGCCAGTTCTTTTTGTCCCGGCCGGTATTCAAACGGAAATTCCACTTTTTTAATGGATTCATTCCGCTTCTTAACCCAGTCCCGTTTCCAGAACACCCATTTAGAGTATTCCTTAATCAGCGCATAAAACCATTCCTTCAGCTCTGATAGCTCATATGGCTCCTCAAAATACCGGATTTCCTCTGTCTCCTGATGACAGTAAGTAAGACGCACAATTCCAGAACTAATTCCTTCTTCCTCACCATACATATACGCATAACATTTCGCCTGGGCAACATGCACAGGATCTGGTGCTTCCATCTTTCCGAGATCTTTTTTTACCGTTTTAATCTCGTCAATCAGTGCCCTCTTACATCCATCCAGAGAAGGAAGCGTTTGTATCCCATCCGCCCTGCCTTCTAACTTTAGAATAATCACATCATCTCCATATTCTAACGGAATCTCCATCTTTAACGAAACTTCCGGGCGGTATGTGCTATCCTTCCCTTTCTGGATCTTTTTATGAAGCTGGCTGCCTTTTTGCATCGCATCCACATCCGTGCTGCCCTCCCGGTTATCCAGGTCACCCTGCCTTAAAATAAATTCCACAAGATTGCGCACCGATATTTTTTCCTCTGCCATTCTCTCCTCCATAACCAAATCTGACTGCATCAATTACTGAAACAACTGGTGCTGTACACAATAAGACAAACTTAACACTTTTGGAAGAGTCTGCCTTTCAAACCGTATCGTCACCTTATCTTCTTCCCGTTTTACTATGGTGCCCTTTCCATATTGTTTGTGTACGACAACGGCTCCTTCCTGGAATCTCTGGTCATCCCATAAAAATTCACCTACAAACCTGGAAACATCCAGCTTCTTCCCATACTGTTCTTTGACAAATGTCACATTCAGATCCTTTTTTGCCCTTGTCATTGCCACATAATACATCCGTCTCTCTTCCTCTACATCTGCCTCACTGACCGCTTTCTGATGAGGGGTAATTGTTTCATTGGAATCCGGCAGAAACACCGTATCAAATTCCAGGCCTTTTGCACTGTGGTAAGTCATAAAGGAAACCTGGTCTTCCCCAGTGTCATTCTTCCGTCTGGCATTCTTTTTTAATTGTTCTTTGTATTGCTCCATATGAGCATACCAATCATCCCATGTCCGGTAGTTTTTCGCATCTTCCTGTAATTCCTCCACAACATCCTGTAATTCCTCCAGACTGATGTGTCGGTATGTGGCGTATTCCTTTAAGAAATCATCATAGCCGATGGCTTTGCGGATGTAACAAATGGTCGCATACGGATCCATGCCATTCAGGGCATCCAGGTCATTCTGCCAGTTTTCAATCCGGTTGATCATATAGGGCTTATCCTTATAAAAGCCTTTCAGCCGTTCAAAGGAAATCACCGGTTCATCAAAAATCTCCCGTTTCAGATACCGTTTTGGACGGTTGGCCACCATAAGCATCAGCCCTCTGGATTTTTCCCCACAGGCAAGCTTCTGATAGGCAAACAGATCTTTTGCAATCCAGTGTTCATATAGATTTGGAAGTATATCTTTTACCCAGAACGGAATCTGGTATTCCATAAACAGATTAACAAGTGCTCTTGGTCCCACATTGGTTCTTGTAAGAACTGCCATAGAAGAATAGGACTGACCCTTGTCATGCCGGCTTCGAATCTGTGACAGAATCCACTGGTTCTCTAACTTCCGGTTCTCAAATGCCCGTACAAAAACCGGATCCCCCTTTTCCTTTACCGCCTTCAGTTCTTTCTCAAACCGTTTTTGATTATGAGAAATTACCCGGGATGCTGCCTCTACGATACTTCCGGTAGACCGGTAATTCCTATTGAGATAAATCTTTTTTCCCTCTGGATAGTCACTGCTGAAATGAAGCAGAAGTTCTGGTCTTGCCCCACGGAATCCATATAAGCTTTGATCGTCATCTCCAACTAACATCAGGTTTCCATGTTCCCCTGCCAGCATTCTGGTGAGAAGAAACTGCAGGCGGTTACTGTCCTGTGCCTCGTCCACCATCAGATAATGATAACGTTTCTGCCACATTGCAAGAATATCCGGACGTTTTTCAAACAATTCATAGGTAAGCACCATCATATCATCAAAATCGATTTTTCCCATTGCCCGGAGCCTGCTCTCATATCCGTTATAGATCCGGGTAAAAATCTCCTGGGCACAGTTCATGGAATAGTAATTGTCTATCTGCATGTGCTCCCCTTTTACCCGGCTGATTTCAGACAAAAGAGAGGAAACCAGCTCCTTCTCATCCTCGTATTCCAGTGGTTCCTTTTCCACCAGCTCCCGGACAAGCTGAAACTGTTCTTCCTCTCTTAAAATGCTGCTTGCACGATAGCCGTAAGCCAGCTTTAAGATCTGAAAAAACACGGCATGAAACGTTCCAAACGTCACTCCTGGGACATCCCTGCCCATCAGTCGGTAAAAACGTTCCTGCATTTCCCTGGCTGCGGCCTTTGTAAATGTTATAACCAGAATTTCCCTTGGATCAACTCCCTGATACTCCATAAGATACTGAACGCGACGGGTAATGACGGCGGTCTTTCCACTCCCCGGTCCTGCAAGAACCAAAGCGGCTCCTTTATAAAAGGTAACCGCTTCCTTCTGTGCCGGATTCATGGTAAAATCCTGATTTTTTGTTACTTCCTTTTGCAATCTGTTTTATAACTCCTTTTATCTACTGTGCCTCTAACATTGCAATTCCCTTTCGGATTCTTGCAAGACTTTCTTCTTTTCCAAGCACTTCCATCAGTTCGGTTGCGCCGCCCGGTGTCATCTGTTTTCCAGATACCGCAGTACGGATTGGCCACATCACATAGCCGTTCTTCACACCTTTTTCTTTCACATACTGGCAGAGTACTTCATAAAGTGCGTCATTGGAATAATCTTCCTGCTTTTCGAGAATCGGAAGAATCTCCTTTAATACCGCAAGGGATGTTTCCCCATTGGTTTTCATCTTCTTGTGGGTATACATTGCCACATCGTATTCCGGCAGTTCCTCAAAGAAATCCACATGTTCCTTAATATCCGGGAAGATTTCAATTCTGGTCTTTACCATTGCTGCGATTTTCTTAAGATCCAGATCTTTGTGGATGACTTCTAAAAGATAAGGCTCTGCCATCTCATAGAAACGGTCAAACTCCATTGCTTTCAGATATTCTCCATTCATCCATTTCAGTTTTACCATATCAAAAACAGCTGGAGATTTGTTAATTCTGTGATAATCAAACTTCTGGATCAGTTCATCCATCGTAAAGATCTCCTGATCATCCTCCGGGCACCAGCCTAACAGCGCCACAAAATTCACAACAGCCTCTGTTACAAATCCCTGTTCCAGAAGATCCTCAAAGGATGCATGACCACACCGCTTACTGAGCTTCTTGTGTTCTTCATTGGTAATGGTTGGACAGTGAACGTACACCGGTACTTCCCACCCAAAAGCTTCATATAACCGGTTATACTTTGGAGAAGAAGACAGGTATTCATTTCCTCTCACCACATGGGTAATTCCCATCAGGTGGTCATCTACCACATTTGCGAAATTGTAGGTCGGAAAACCATCCGATTTGATTAGAATCATATCATCTAATTCTGCATTCTCTACGGTAATATCCCCATAGATGACATCATGGAAAGTGGTCGTTCCTTCTGTCGGGTTATTCTGACGGATGACATATGGAATCCCGGCTTTTAATTTTTCTTCGACTTCTTCTTTCGAAAGGCTAAGACAATGCTTGTCATAACGCACAATCTCCTTGTCCTCTTCATCAGACACTTTGCTTCTTAAGCTGTCCAGCCGTTCTTTTGTACAAAAGCAGTAATAAGCCTCTCCCTTTTCCACCAGCTGTTTTGCATATTCAAGATATATTCCCTTAGCCTGGCGTTCAGACTGTACATAAGGACCACATCCGCCATCCTTATCCGGACCTTCATCGTGTACAAGTCCGGCTTTCTCCATTGTACGATAGATGATATCAAGAGCACCTTCCATAAACCGTTCCTGATCGGTATCTTCGATCCGAAGCAGGAAATCGCCGCCTTCATGTTTTGCAATTAAATAAGCATACAAAGCGGTTCTCAGATTTCCTACATGCATTTTACCAGTTGGACTAGGTGCAAATCTTGTTCTTATTTTACTCATGGTTTCCTCCAGTTTCCATTACTTTCTAAAAAATCTTTGGCAGAATCTCATTTGGAGATCCGTAGATGTCATAATCTACTTCATTGCTGACATTGTGCTCCAGAGAATGAATCATCACAAGCCGGTCTCCCTGATAATACTGGATCACATACTGAGCCAGTCTGGAATCCGGGCTCGGTCCTGCCATAATCAGCATGTCTGCGTGGCTGACTGCCTCTGCCACCATGGAAATCTTCCCATTATCTACGTTATCACCGTACATGGAAAATCCCGGTTTCAGTACAATACGGCACTGCTCACAGTGGGCGGCTCCATGGCTGTTCAGAATATAATCTAACGGATATACCCGCCCGCATCTTGGACAGGAACACTGGTGAATGCTGCCGTGCAGTTCAATTACATTATGGATACCAGCCATCTGATGAAGACCATATATGGATCTGGTTACAACCGTAGACAGCTTTCCTCTTTTTTCCAGATTCCGGATCGCCCAATGGGAAGGCTGTGGCTGTAACTTATCCTTGTCTACAATATAATCTCTGAAATACTTGTAAAATAAATCTGATCGTGTGCTCCAGAACCTTTCCGTTGCAATCTCCTCTGGGGAATAATGATACCGGGCTTCAATATCATAAGCCCGTTCTTCCTGAAAAGCTCCGTACAATCCTGCTTCACGGTCAATCGCTGATCCACTTAATACGACAATGCGGTCACTTTGATCCACTAATTGTTTTACAACATTTACCATAAAGCATCCCCCTTTTCACGCTGTCATAATACACTCATAAAAAGTTCTTTTCTTTGTCTTTATTATACAAAACATTGTCAGTTTTTTCAATGATTTCCATCAAATTGTCATACGTTTCCTGCTACTTTTCTTTCTTATCGGTACGATTTTTTTCTTTCTTTTCTTCCGTGTTCTCCTTGCGCTCCCGTCCAAATCCATCACCATCAACCGGCTCTGAATACGGCTCAACCTTAATGCCCTTAAGCTCTAATTTCCGGTCAAGGTAGGAAACAAAACGAACCTTTAAAAATGCGCCTACCGGAACTGCAAGGAGCATTCCAAGAAAGCCTCCCACAGCGCTTCCGAAGATTAAGGACACAATAACGAGCAGTGGATGAATATCAATGCTCTGGCTTAACAGCTTCGGTCCAATCAGATTGCCATCAATCGTCTGGATCACAAATAACACAATGATTCCGATCACTAACTTCTTAATGTCTCCATTCAGCAGACAAACGATTGCCGTAAGCCCATATGCCACAACCGGACCGCAGTACGGAATCAGGTTTCCAATCCCTGCCATTACCCCGATCAGTACAGAGAATTTCACACCAAGCAGAGACAGGGAAAGGGAAATCAAAATCATCATTACAAAGGCATCCGTAAGCTGCCCACGCATATAGCCGGAAAATACCGTATCCGCATCGCTGATTACCGTGCCCGCCCAATCATTTATTTTGTCATTGAAAAATGCCCGGAACACCTTCCTAAGAAAGCAGCCAATCATTTTTCCATCTACGAGAAAATAGATACTGATAATGATGGCAAAGACAGCGGTCGTCATAAAACCAGATATATTTCCGACCGAAAGTGCAGCCCCTTCTAGTACTGCTTTTAAGTACTCGATCAGGTGTCCGCTGATTTCCTTTACATAGGCAGACAGCTCATCCGACTGGATATTCAGCTCATTCAGCCATTTTAAAATCTGCCCGTACATCTCATTGACACTTCCGATATAGGAATTGCACACAGCAATAATATCTTCAAAGTTTGCCACCCGCAGCTGATCGGTTACACTAAATACAAGCAGGGAAATAATTGCTACCACAAAAAATACAACAAGCAGGTAGGTGACCAGAATAGAAATACCTCTGGCACGTTTTTTATGCCGATCAAAATACTTTATTTTCTGAAGCCATTTCTGAAACAAATCAACAACCGGATCTAAAATATATGCCAGAACAAATCCGATAATAACTGGCTTCACAACCTTAAGTAACCAACTAGTGCCTTCTAAAATACTGGTAATCAGCTCCGTTGCATGCTGGAATACCAGCCCCAGCCCGAAGATAGCTGCTGCGGTCAGAATGACATAAATGGAAATTGTGGTATATTTTTTATTTTCATGTTTAAATGCCCACATGATCTATAAGTCCTTTCCTTCCATTCAGATTTCACCCAAAAATCAGATTTCGCCTAAAAAAGTCAGAATTGTTTTCACACTCTGGTCAATTCCGGCAATGTCACTGCGGATGACGAAATCATAATTATTCAGATTATCCCATTTTTCACAGGTATGGTAATTATAATAGTTTGCCCTTCTCTTGTCATTTTTCTGCACCGTTTCACCTGCTTTTGCAACCGGTATCTGGTACTCTTCAACCGCACGTTTAATCCGGAAATCCAGTCCTGCCCGGATAAACAGATTGATCACATTCTCCCGCTCCTTTAAGACATAATCGGCGCAGCGTCCCACAATGACACAAGGACCTTCATCTGCAACTTTCCGGATCACATCGGACTGAGCCAGAAAAATACGATCGCCGATGGACAGGCTTGCGCCGGAAAAATCATGGCTTCCGTATGCACTTACCCCCATGGCAATGGAATACAAAAGGCTGTTAGTGGCCTTGTCTTCTGCGGTCTCAAATGCGCTTTCTGCAAAACCGCTTTCCCTGGCTGCACGGGTAATCAGCTCATTGTCATAAAAAGGTACCCCAAGCCTTTCTGCCAGCTTCTGTCCGATCTCACGTCCACCACTGCCATACTGTCTGCTGATTGTAATTACTTTCTGCATACTACCATCTCCTTCTAATTTGTGCCAAATTCACTAAGCTGTAATCCTTCATTACGCTCCTCAACGGTTTTAATACTCCATGGATGAGCGAAAATCAGTAACGGATTACCTTTTAAATCTTTTATTTTCTTTGTATCGGAAGTGACACTTAACGATGCCACATCGACCTCTTTGTTCGTAATCCAGCGGATATGCTCATATGGCAGCGGCTCCAGGCGGATCTCTACATTGTATTCATTTTCCAGCCGGAACTTTAACACATCAAATTGGAGGACGCCAACTACCCCCACAATAATCTCCTCCATACCGGTATTATACTCCTGGAAAATCTGGATCGCACCTTCCTGGGCAATCTGCTCAATTCCTTTGATAAACTGTTTCCGTTTCATCGTATCCACCTGTCGCACTTTTGCAAAATGCTCTGGTGCAAAGGTAGGAATTCCTTCATATTGAAATTTGTGATTTGACGTACAAAGGGTATCGCCAATGGAGAAGATTCCCGGGTCAAATACGCCAATAATGTCCCCTGCATAGGCTTCGGTCACATGATGCCGCTCATCTGCCATCATCTGCTGCGGCTGGGTCAGGCGGATCTTTTTCCCGCCCTGTACATGATAGACTTCCATTCCCGCGTCGAATTTTCCAGAACAGATCCGCATAAACGCAATGCGGTCCCGGTGGGCTTTATTCATATTCGCCTGTATTTTAAAGACAAATGCGGAAAAATCTTCGGAAAACGGACTAATCTCCCCTTCGTCAGATTTTCTTGGAAGGGGTGTCGTAGTCATATCAAGAAAATGCTGTAAAAAGGTTTCCACACCAAAATTAGTAAGCGCTGAACCAAAAAACACCGGTGAAAGCTTACCTGCCTGAATCCGCTCCAGGTCATACTCATCAGCTGCTCCGTCTAACAGTTCAATTTCTTCGAGAAGCTTCTGGTGGTTCACCTCGCCGATAAGTTCATCCAGCTTCTTTGAGCCAAGCTCTACGTCTTCCGTGGCCACCTTATGTCCGTTATCCCCTGCAAAAAAGCGGGAAATCGTCTTTGTCTGGCGGTCATAGACCCCTTTAAAGTTTTTGCCGGAACCGATTGGCCAGTTAACCGGACAAGTGCGGATTCCAAGCACATTTTCAATCTCATCAATCAGTTCAAATGGATCATTGGCTTCCCGGTCCATTTTATTGATAAAGGTAAAGATCGGAATTCCACGCATGACACAGACCTTAAATAATTTTATAGTCTGTGCCTCCACACCTTTTGATCCGTCGATGACCATGACTGCCGAATCGGCAGCCATCAACGTCCGGTACGTATCCTCAGAAAAGTCCTGATGTCCCGGCGTGTCCAGAATATTGATACAATATCCCTGATAGTTAAACTGCATCACGGATGAGGTGACGGAAATTCCTCTTTCTTTTTCAATCTCCATCCAGTCTGATACCGCATGTTTTGCCGCTTTCCTTCCTTTTACGGAACCTGCAAGATTAATCGCACCTCCGTATAAAAGAAATTTTTCTGTCAATGTGGTTTTGCCGGCATCCGGATGGGAAATAATCGCAAATGTTCTTCTTTTTTTAATTTCCTGTTCTAACTGAGACAACCTGATGTCCTCCTGAAATAATTAATGATGGAACAGGCGGATTCCTGTGAACGCCATTGCCATGTTGTACTTGTTGCAGGTTTCAATAACATTGTCATCACGGATGGAACCACCTGGCTGTGCAATATACTGCACACCACTCTTATGAGCCCGCTCAATATTATCCCCAAATGGGAAGAATGCATCCGAGCCAAGAGACACTTCCGTGTTCTTATCAAGCCATGCACGTTTTTCCTCTTTTGTAAACACCTCTGGTTTTACTTTAAAAATGCTCTCCCATGCACCGTCTGCCAGTACGTCCATGTAATCTTCCCCGATATACAGGTCAATGGCATTATCCCGGTCAGCCCGACGGATGGAATCCACAAACTGAAGTCCCATTACCTGCGGGGACTGTCTGAGCCACCAGTTATCTGCTTTTTGTCCGGCAAGACGGGTACAGTGGATTCTGGACTGCTGTCCGGCACCAATTCCAATTGCCTGTCCATCCTTTACATAGCACACCGAATTGGACTGGGTATATTTTAACGTAATCATGGAAATTGCCAGATCTCTCTTCGCCTGTTCTGGCAGGTTTTTGTTCTCTGTTACCACATTGGCAAACAGTTCATCGTCAATCTTTAATTCATTTCTACCCTGCTCAAACGTAATGCCAAAAATATTTCTTCTCTCAACCGGTGCAGGTTCATAGGAAGGATCAATCTCAATAATGTTATAGGTTCCCTTCCGTTTGCTCTTTAAGATCTCAAGGGCTTCCGGCTCATATCCCGGAGCAATCACGCCATCGGACACTTCCCGCTGAATCATTTTTGCGGTAGGCACATCCACTACATCTGATAATGCGATAAAATCCCCATAAGAAGACATCCGGTCTGCACCTCTGGCTCTTGCATAAGCACATGCCAATGGTGAGAGCTCACCCAGATCATCAACCCAGTAGATTTTCTTTAATGTATCACTTAATGGGGTTCCCACTGCAGCACCTGCCGGAGACACATGTTTGAAAGAAGTTGCTGCCGGAAGGCCAGTGGCCTTCTTTAACTCCCTGACAAGCTGCCAGCCATTAAACGCATCCATAAAGTTGATATATCCCGGTCTTCCATTCAGCACTTTAATTGGCAGTTCTCCTTCCTCCATATAGATCCGGGAAGGTTTCTGATTCGGGTTACAACCGTATTTCAATTCTAATTCTTTCATTTGTTCAACGATTCCTTTCTTCTGTCATTATTGATTCTTGTTCACAATCCGGCTTTCATAGGTGCCATCTTCGATATTAATGTAGCGTACAAAAAGGGAAACCTTATTATCATCATTGAGGCTGTTCCAGATCAGATCGGTAAATGCATCAATGTCATTTGGAATCCCTACTAATTTCGGCTCGCCTTCAAAGCTTGGCAGAGGATTGCCATCTCCCATATAAGTATGGATAAAATGTCCTTCACCGGCTGGTACATTGCTGTATGCAAATGTATAACGATTGCAGGAATCCGGGTTCCCATTATTGCTTTTTAAAATGGACATAGCATAATTATACGCTCCATTTTCCACATGAAGGATACCAGAGATCCTTGGTGTATAATTTGGTGCATCCGGCTCAAATTCCCTTGTGCGCAGTGCCTGCTCAAATGTCTGCTGCTTGTCCATCAATTCATAGATCGTATCCGTCTGGTCACCGTTTGTTACGATAGTCTTATTACCAAGGACACGCACCGGTGCATAGATAATCAGGCTTGGATCGGTAAGCTTGGATGGGTCAAAGGCCTGTGTACGGATTCCTTCTCCATCTTCTACAAATACCCGGTTTCTGGAATTCTCACTGCGTCCCATGATAAAATATGCGGTTACAGCATGCTTTCCATCTTCGGATCGGCCGATTACAATACCTCTGCCAGGATAGGAATTACTCGTTAACTCTTGTTCTAAAGATAATTTTTTCATCTGCTCTCTCTCCTTTGCTTGTTATTTTTCAACCAGTGCAACGGTCTGTCTTGCAATGGATAATTCTTCATTCGTTGGAACTACCATCGTAACTACTTTCGCATCCGGATCAGAAAGAATGATTTCCTCTCCCCGGATTTTATTTTTCTCCGGATCAATATTCGTTCCAAGATAACCAATATATTCTCCGATTAAAGAACGGACGCAGGCATTATTCTCACCAGCTCCTGCCGTGAGGGCAATCACATCAACACCGCCCATTGCTGCCGTATAAGCGCCAATATATTTTCCTACCCGGTAAGCATATGCATCCAGTGCGGTCTTTGCCTTTTCATTTCCCTCCTCGGAAGCCTGTGCCAGATCACGGAAATCGCTGGACAAGCCATCGGATAGTCCAAGCACACCGGATTTTTTATTTAATACATCCATCATTTCTTCCAGAGAAAGATGTTCCTTCTGAGCAATAAAATTAAGGATGGCAGGGTCAAGATCACCGGAACGGGTACCCATAATAAGGCCTTCGAGAGGGGTAAGTCCCATGGATGTATCGATGCACTTTCCATATTTTACCGCTGAAATGCTGGCTCCATTCCCAAGATGGCATACGATAATCCGGAGGTCTTCGATGTTCTTTCCAAGAATCTTTGCTGCCCGGTGGGATACATAGTCATGGCTGGTTCCATGGAAGCCGTAGCGTCTTACTTTATATTTCTCATAATATTCGTAAGGAAGTCCATACATGTAAGCTTTTTTCGGCATTGTCTGATGGAATGCCGTATCAAATACACCTACCATCGGCACATCCGGCATCAACTCTTTGCAGGAATTAATTCCAATCAGGTTTGCCGGGTTATGTAATGGTGCCAGATCATTGCATTCCTCTACCGCTTTTAATACCTCATCATTTAACAGCGTAGCGCTGGAGAATTTTTCTCCGCCATGTACAATCCGGTGTCCCACTGCGCCAATCTCATCCAGAGAGGCAATCACGCCTTCTTCTTTGTCTGTAAGCTTATCAAGAACCACTTTTACAGCAACCGTGTGATTTGGCATGTCAATCGGGGTTTTTACTTTGTCTTCTCCCTGTTTTTCATGCGTAAGAAGGCTTCCTTCCATTCCGATCCGCTCACAAACTCCTTTTGCAAGTACCGCTTCCGACTCGCTGTCAATGAGCTGGTACTTTAATGACGAGCTGCCACAATTGATGACTAAGATATTCATTTGTTTTTCCTCCATTATGCGAAATATTTAAAAAATCGAATGCCAGACATTAATCAAGCGCATTCAGTTTTTCTGACTGGTTCATTATATAAAAATAAGCATAGCCCTGTTCTTTTAATTTATCCAGATATTTTCCAACTTTCTTTGGTTTTTCAAACAGTGCCACCTGATAGTCATTCCGAAGCTTGTCGGCCATACTCATGGCATCGAGGAATTCCCCGCTTCCATAAAGCAGTGCCACTCTTTTTTTCTCCTCCGGAATCTGATAGTCCTGTTCCATCAGAATTCCAAACAGCCGCTCAAATCCAATGGAAAAGCCAACCGCCGGAATATCCTCTTTTGTAAATTTTCCAATCAGGTTATCATATCGTCCGCCGCCTGCGATGGCTCCCCGGAATCCTTTCGCTTCCACTTCAAATACCGTTCCGGTATAATAACCCTGGCCACGAACAAGAGACATCTCATACACGACCTGGTAAGCACCAGAAGAAATCTTCTCCACGGCATCCATAATATAACGGAGATTTGCAATCCCCGGGTTGTCCCCGCAAAGGGTTTCCACTGTATCAAGGGTAATTTCTTCCTTATCAAGAAGCTTTATCAGGTTGTCCACCGGTTCTTTGTCGAATCCTTTTTCAAGAAGCTCCTTTGCCACACCTTCTGCCCCGATCTTGTCGAGTTTATCAAATACAATGCAGACACTGTCCTGTTCGTCTTCCTGGAATCCGGCGCCAGACAATATACCGCGAAGAATTCTGCGGTCGTTAATCTTCACCGTGAAATCTTTTAACCCCAAAGCCATCAGTGCTTTTGTTGTCGTGTGTATTAACTCAACTTCTGCATCCGGTGAGGAAGTACCTACAATGTCAATGTCGCACTGCATGAATTCCCGGAGACGGCCTTTCTGCGGACGCTCTGCCCGGTATACCCGGTCCATCTGGATACATTTAAACGGCAAAACTAATTTTGCACGGTTATTGGCATAATAACGGCTCAGCGGAAGAGTCAGGTCATACCGAAGCCCGATATCTGACAGCTGGTCATACTGGTTCTGATCCAGAGCCTTTGTAAGCTTATCGCCCCGTTTTAATATCTTAAAAATCAGCCCCAGGTTCTCACCGCCATCGCTTTTATCCAGGTTCTCCATATCTTCCAGAATAGGGGTTGTAATCCGCTCAAACCCGCCTTCCTGATAGGTCTTTAATATTACCTCCTGAAGATAATCCCGGATACGGACTTCCTTTGGCAGATAATCATTGGTGCCCTTCACTGGTGTTGCTTTCATCTCATTCTCTCCAATCTGAATTATGTTGTCTGTGTTCCGTCCGATTTGCATGTGCAAAGTTTGAAACTTATCTTATTGTAGTGTACCACGATGCGCTTCGTTTGTCCATTTGCTTTAAATAACTTTCTTTTTTTCCTTCTATATGATACAATTCAGCAGAGAGAAATGATTGATTTACCTTCTGAAAGGAGTCTTCATATGGAAGAACAATTAGAAAACCAGCCCTCAGCGGATGAGACAACGCCTCAGGCAGGCAGCAAAAAGAAACGATTTATCCGGATTGCGAAAGAACTTGTCATCTATGGATTGATCCTTGTACTCGGACTAGTTGTTATCCCGAAATATGTGTTTGCCAGAAATATTGTGAACGGCGAATCCATGGAAAACACCCTGAACAATCAGGATTGGCTGATTCGGGAACGGGTAAGCTATTATTTTGGGGATCCGAAACGGTTTGACATGATTATATTCATCAGTCCCGCCACAGGAGAAGAATGGGTAAAACGGGTGATTGCCCTTCCCGGCGAAACCATTCAGATTATAGACGGAACCGTCTTTATTGATGGAAAAGAGTTAACCGAAGATGTCTATGGGAATGCACTGATTGATATTTCCGGAGTTGCCAATGAACCATACACGGTTCCGGAAGGCTGTTACTTCGTAATGGGAGATAACCGGAAAGACGAAGAAAGCTGGGACAGCCGCTATGAAGAAGTAGGCTGCATTCCGAAGGAAAACATTCTTGGAAAAGTAGTTCTACGAATCTACCCGTTTGATTCCTTTTCTACCTTCTAAGCAGAAGCATGGTCCGGTTTTCCTGCATACTGGCGAAAAATTCCTGTTTTCTTAGAACAGACCGGCGATTCCGGCAATCACAACTACTACTGCAAAAATCACCCGGTAATAGGCAAATACTTTCATTGGTTTTTTCTTCAGATAAGTGATAAAAGACTTTACAACAACAAGTGCCACCAGGAAAGATACAACAAAACCTACGATCAGTGCGCCTAATTCTGCCCCGGTCATAGCACCGAAGCCACCATAAGAAACCAGCTTCAGAAAGCTCATTCCAAACATAACCGGGATTGCCAGGAAAAACGAAAACTCTGCAGCGGATACAGTGGAAAGACCGGCAACCCAACCGCCCATGATCGTAGACGCAGAACGGGACATTCCCGGAATTACCGCCAGACATTGAAAGCATCCAACGATCAATGCCTGCTTCACCGTAACAATAAGATTCAGTTTCTTTCCATTCTTTTTTGAGTATTTCTGTTCCAGCATAATTAACAGAACCGCACCAAGTACCAGCGCCCCCGCAACAGAATATGGATTAAACAGATAGGTTTCAATTGCATCACCCACTGTAAATTCCGCAATGGTACCCGGTATACAGGCAATTACAATCATCAGCCAGAACCGGAAACCGGAGTTTTCATAAGTCACTTCATTGTTCTTAGTTGGGAACAGATGAATAATCGTTTCCCATATTTTTTCCCGGAACAGAATAATAACCGCAAGAATTGCACCAAGCTGTATGACATAACTGTACATTTCCACATATCCTTCATCCCCGCTAAACCGAAGCAGATTCTCGAAGATAATTAAGTGTCCTGTAGAAGACACCGGTAAAAATTCGGTAATTCCTTCCACAATTCCAAGTATCATTGATTTCAGCCAGAATAAAAATGTTTCCATAAGCTCTCCCTTTTCATGTTTTTATTTTGATATCTTATACTTCTTATTCTTATCAGACTGCACATAGCAGCCACTTATCATTTATCCTACCTCTTTTAGAGCCATCATGCAATACAAAAATGCATCGGTCTGTAACACATTTTCCACCCACTTTCCACCCACAATATGATATAATGAGTTTTGCGGTGATGTGCGCTCGCGAACATCACCATAAGACGAAAAAAAGCACGGCGACGCAGTCGACGTGATATAATGAGTTTTATGGTGATGTGCGCTTGCGGACATCAACATAAAACGAAAAAAGGAGCAACCTGCGTATGAATCCGTTGAAAAAGCTGAAAAAACTTTCCGGGGATCTGGTATACAGTATCTCGGCACTGGCAATTATGTCCGGCACTCTTCAGATTATTGTGTATCCTTTTCTCACCAGAAAAATGGGTGCCGAAGAGTTTGGAAATGTACTGGCGCTGATCTCCGTAATCAGTATCATGGGAAGTACTTTTGGCACTGGTGCCAATTTTTCACGAATCCTAATCTGCCGTCAGGGCAGCCAGCCAAAGGGAGACTACAACCGCTTTTTACTGTGGATCTCTCTTTGTTTTCTTCCGTTGTCCTTTTTTCTTGTCCACGAATTTGATCGGTCAAACTTTACCCTGGTGTACTGCCTTAGCTTCTGGCTGTTAACCAGCGTCAGCATGCTGCGCTATTATGGGGATGTAAACTTCCGGATTCACGTCCAGTTTAAAAAATATTTTATTTATTACATGTGCATAACAGCCGGATACCTGATTGGTGTTCTTACTTATCCGTTGTTTCGTTCCTGGATTATGATCGTTCTCCTGGGAGAGGCCATGTGCCTTATTTACGTTTTAGCTGGGGACACGCTCTTTGACAAACCATGGCTTGCCCGATCCGATCACGCTTTCCGAAATTTCCGTTCTTTTATGGTGCTTTCTTTATCGAACCTGATTGCCAGCCTGATTCTCAATGCAGACCGGCTGTTAATTGCAGAGTTTGTAGGTTCCCAGGAAGTAACTGTATTTTTCGCTGCAACTTTAATCGGCAAAGTCATCGCCACGCTGACTCTGCCGCTGGAGGGTGTACTTATGGGGCATTTTTCCCGCTACAAAGGGAAATTCACAAAAGAACTATTGTTTTCCCTGTCCGGAATCTGCCTGCTTCTCGGTATCATTGCAACACTTCTATCTACTCTGGCTTCCCACCTCATTATTCCAATTATGTATCCGGAGGTATACGAGGCCGCAAAACCATTTTTTCTAATTGCAAATGCAGGACAGATCTTTTATTTTATATCCGGAACAATGATGGTTATTATATTGAACTTTACAAAAGAACAGTCCCAGTTAATTATTAACATCGTCTATGCCTTTTCCTTTATCCTGCTTGTTTTCCCTTCTGTTATCATATACAGACTGTGGGGAATTGCCATTGCCCTGCTGGCTGTAAACCTGCTCCGTTTCCTGTTCGTTTTCCTGATGGGCATGTACTTTATCTGGAAAGCACCTCGTATCCATCTTCCGTGACAAGAACCGTATACTCCCACTGGGCGGAAGGTTTTCCATCATCCGTATAGATCGTCCAGCCATCTTCCTCATCCTCGTATACGTCGGCAACCCCCATATTTACCATAGGCTCAATGGTAAAGATCATTCCCGGCACTAAGAGGTAATCCGTTCCGCGCTTTCCAATATGGCTCACCCACGGTTCTTCATGAAAGTCAACGCCAACCCCGTGTCCGCCGATTTCCCGGACAATAGAAAATCCATTTTTAGTAGCATGTTCATTAATTACATACCCCACATCACCTAAAAATCCCCATGGTTTTACTTCTTTCAGACCAAGTTCCAGACATTCTTTCGCAACCTCGACCAGTTTTTTTGTCTCTGGCTCCACCTCTCCAATGCAGTACATACGGGAGGCATCCCCATAGTATCCGTCCAGAATGGTAGTACAGTCAATGTTAATAATATCACCAGACTTGAGAATCCGGTCTGGATCAGGAATCCCATGGCAGACTACTTCATTGATAGAAGTACATACACTTTTCGGATACCCCTGAAACCCTAGTGTTGCTGGAATTCCACCATGTTCTACCGTGAATTCATGGACTATCCGGTTTAATTCTTCCGTGGATACCCCTTCTTTCACATATGGTGTTACTGCATCCAGCACTTTCGTATTCAATTCTCCTGCTCTGCGGATTCCTTCAATCTGCTCCTTTGTTTTTCTCATCTCATGGGTTGGGACTTTTTTTCCCTGATCCTTGTACATCTGTATTTTTGCATCCATAGACGCATGGCAGATTTTATATTTTAAACCACTGCCGCACCAGCACGGATCATTTCTTCCGATTTTCATGTTGTTTCCATCTCTCTTTCTTTATTCTTACATTTTTTATTTTTACTCAAACTTCGCACATGCGAATCGGGCGGTATGCCGGGACGTGCAGGGGATGCGATGTATTATGAAATACTTTTTGAACACGTCGGCACTTGGTTTTGCGCATACAAAACCTTAGTACCGTTACGTGTTCAACTAGCGAAAGCGAGTATTTCATAATACATCGCATCCCCTGCACGTCCCGGCATACCGCCTGATTCACATGTGCGAAGTTTCAATATACTTATCATACCACAAGGAGAAAAGAATGGCAAAACTCAGTCATCCATGCCAAGCACCCATCTGATAAAATGTAACATCCTTTCCTGCTTCTGTCAGAGCATTGCAAAGCTCACAGCTCTGTCCAAATGGAACCGGTTCGTCATTGCTTCCGTAAAACATAAGCACGGGAAGAATCCCCCATAAAAATGATATAATCGGGATTCACATGGTACTCCCTGGAATGTTCTTTCATAAATGATACCCCAGCCTTGGCATCCAGTGCCTGTGCCGGAAATACTGCATATTCCGCCCCCGGTATTCCAGAGCGGCAGCCACATATCCTTTCTGTGCAAGAAAAGCAAGCTGGGGAACCCGTTCCTATACATTCTGCTCATAAAAAACAGAGCCACGGACATACACAATGCACGGAAGCTTCTCTCTTGCATCAATCGGTTCCATACATATTTTCCTCCTAAACTTCGAATATCTTTAGCGTATCTTTATTATAGAAGATTGCCTTTCATTTCGCAATGACAACTCTGGTACTTGACAGATTCTGGCGAATATAGTAACATTTTTTCGGTATATTTTCCTGAATAGAAGTGCAATTCTTTTGCTTATGTACATATAATGATGTTGGGGTCAAAAGGACATGCTTTTTCATGCAAGCATGAAACGTATGACCTTTTGGTTCTGGCATCATATAATGAAATATACAAACAAGCTCTGAAACTACAATAGACAATGGTGTCTTTCTCCAGGCTATTGTAGTTTTTTATGTTTTCCTGCAAATTAAAGCGCACAATAAATTTCAGGTATTATTATTTTACGAAAGGAAGTGTTCTTCAAAATGAAGTCATCCAATCTTTTATCCCATTTGTCTGACATACTTTCCAAAGTTGATTCCTTCGTATGGGGGCCAGTGATGTTAGTGCTGCTGGTGGGAACCGGCATTTTTCTTACATTCCGTCTTGGCTTTTTAACCTGGCGTAATCTTCCCTATGCATTGAAAAGCACCTTAAGCAAAGAAGCCAGAACAAAAAAGCGGGGATCCGGTGACATTTCCCCCTTCTCCGCGCTAACAACCGCCCTTGCTGCAACCATTGGTACCGGTAACATTGTGGGTGTGGCAACCGCCATGGTATCCGGTGGTCCTGGCGCACTGGTATGGATGTGGCTTTCTGCCTGCTTCGGATTATCATCCAAGTTCAGTGAGTGCATGCTTGCCATCAAATACCGGGAAGTCAACGAAAAAGGGGAAATGTCCGGCGGTCCTATGTACACCATGAAGAAAGCATTTAAACACAAAAAGCTGGGCAGCATTTTAGGCTGGCTGTTTGCCCTGTTCGCAGTTGTTGCTTCCTTTGGTATCGGAAATCTGACTCAGGCAAACTCCATATCCACCTCCATCAATTCCACCTTCCATGTTCCAACCTGGATTACCGGAGCGGTGGTAACCGTTCTTGCCCTTGTCATCATTGTTGGCGGTATTAAAAATATATCCAAAGTATCCCAGGTTGTCGTACCGTTTATGGCCATTTTCTATGTCATTGCCGGAATTATCGTTATTATCGGCAATATTGCAAATGTACCTGCCGGTGTCGCCATGATCTTTAAGATGGCATTCAGTGTGAAAGCAGTGGGCGGCGGACTATGTGGTTCCATCGTAGCCTCCATGATGAACGCGATGCGTTTTGGCGTAGCCCGCGGCGTATTCTCCAATGAAGCCGGCATGGGTTCCGCTGCCATTACCGCTGCTGCAGCTACTACCGATAACCCGGTCCGCCAGGGATACATAAACATGACCGGAACATTCTGGGATACCATCGTAGTATGTACCATTACCGGTCTTTGCATCGCAAGTTCCGGAGTACTGGGAAGCACAGGGACACCGCAAAACGGAACCTATCAGGCTGCCGGACAGGGCATTATCATTACTATGGATGGAACCGAAACAGCCTACGACATCTCTCTTTTCCAAGATGAAGACAGCCAGATTACCACATTGCAACTGACTTCTGGTGAAAATGGAGACAAAACTGTGTTGACTGCGTACAAAGGGGATAATGACAATGTTACCCCGGATTCCATCGTAGGAAAATGGGAAGATGCAGACCATAATGAGTATGAGTTCAGCGCTACCGGAGAATTCCACTATGCCGAGATTCTTACTGGTTCTTCCCTGACCATTGCAGCCTTTGAGACCGTTCTTGGCAAACTGGGAGGATGGCTTGTATGCATCGGTATTGCACTGTTTGCCTTCTCCACAATTCTCGGCTGGGAATACCACGGTGAGAAAGCTTTTGAATACCTGTTAAACACCCATCGGTTCAACATTGTTTACCGTGTGGTCTTCTCTTTGATTGCATATATCGGTGCCACTACTTCCCTGCAGATTGTATGGGACTTTTCCGATATTGCCAACGCACTTATGGCCATTCCAAACCTGATCTGCCTTTTAGCCTTAAGCGGTGAGATTGCAAGAGATGTAAAAGAATTCCAGAAAGTAATTCAGTCAGAAAAAGCCTGAAAAAAACAAGGAATGCGAAGTTTGAGTATAGGATTTTACCGGTACACGTCAAAAGATGCATCTTCCCTGTGGTATTGGATCATGAGCATCTTGCGCCCCAGAAATGGATGCATCAGCTGACGGACTTCCTCATTTTCCCTGTCATATGTCCTGTCAGTCAAAACAAGAATCAATTTTGACCGGGCATGGTACAGTCTTAAATTGGACAACAGCAGCTCCCATTTCTTTTCTGCCACTTCCTGCTGGTAATCCTCATAGAACGAAGACATCATTGTCATCATCATGGGACACACCTGGTTTTTTACCACTTCAGCTCTCTCCCAGTCAGCCAGATTAAACCGCACATTCCGAAAAATCTCATCCATATTTTTTAATGTCCCGGTTAATTGGGGAATGATTGCGCTCACTTCTTCTTTACTGAGACAATGGTCAACAACCAGGGTCATTTCCAATTGTTTTCCCCTGTCATATCCTGGTGCATGCAGAATCTGCTGCACCATATTTTTATACTGTTTCAAAAAAACAGGGGATAATCTGATTTCTTCCATTCTAATCCAATGCCTCCACTTCATACACCGTTAACCGGTCTTTTTTTACGCGGAACCGGACATCCCATCCCGCATAGGCCACACCATACAAACGATCCGGATCATTGTCGTAAGCCGGTCTTGGATCCTGCTTCAGCACTTTTATAATAGCCTCCCGTTTATTCTCCGGCAGCTGATTTAGCAGTTCCGATGGAAAATCTACTTCCAGGGCATATTCCTTTGTCCGGCTCGTAAACCCTTCCGATGCCTCCGGATGGCAATCTGTGTACGGAATATATGGCTTAATATCATAGATTGGTGTCTGGTCAACCATATCAATTCCTGACACACAGAGAATAGGCCCCCGCTGTTCATCCCACTCTATTTTTTCAAGCCTGACACAGGATAATCCGATGTCATTTGGGCGAAATGGTGATCTTGTGGCAAAGACACCCATCCGTTCCCTCCCCCCAAGTCTTGGCGGGGCAACCGTTGCGGCCCAGTTTTTTTTCTTAGACTTGGAGAATTGCCATAGCACCCAGATATGAGAAAATTCTTCCAATCCCCGGAAGGCTTCCGGCTGACGGTATGCCGGTTCGAATATAATCTGTCCTTTTAATTCTTCCACCAGACCGCTTTGTCTTGGAAGCCCGAATTTTGTAGAAAAATCTGTGTGTATCGTTGCAATGATGTCCATATGTGTTCTATCCCTTTCTTATTCTGCAAATGGCACACTTTCTTTTATACGCCTTTGCAAATCCATGTAATAATCCCGATAGTAACAACGGATGGTCAGCATTCTCTCTGCTATTTCCGGTAATACTCCACCACTTTTTTCACTGCATGAATGACATCTTTTACGTCCTGATCGGTCATCTTCGGATACAATGGAATACTCATCATCCGCTCATAGAGCCTCTCGGCATTTGGACATAAGCCTTTCTGGTACCCTTTGTTCTGATAATACGGGAACCAGTAGACTGGTATGTAATGCACCTGTGGCTGGACGTTTTCCGCTGCAAGTGCGTCAAAAAACTCTCTTCTTGTGCAGGACAGCCGATCCAGATTTAACTGAAGAATGTACAGATGCCTGCAGCTATCCGATTCCTTAATCTCCTGCTGTACAATAATCTCCGGCATTCTGGAAAATGCTTCATTATACTGTTTTACGATTTCTTTCCGTCTTTTAATAAAACGGTCAATCTTTTTTAACTGGCTCACAAGCAGGGAAGCCTGGATATCCGTAATCCGGTAATTATAACCAAGACTAATCTGCTCATAATACCACGGTCCCTCCGGAATATCCACACTCATATCCGTTCTATCACGGGTAATCCCGTGAGTGTGGGCTAACACCAGCTTTTTATAAAGGTCTTCCCGGTTTGTAAGGATCACTCCGCCTTCCCCTCCGGTAATCGTCTTTACCGGATGAAAGCTTGTACAGGTAAGGTCAGCAAGATTGCCGACCTCTACACCGTTATATTTCGAACCAAGGGAATGGGCTGCGTCCTCAATCAGAATTAAATGATGTTCTTCGCAGATCTTCCGGATCCGGTCCATCTCCACCACCTGTCCGGTAAAATCAACTGCAATGACAGCTTTTGTCTTATCAGTAATAAGCTTTTCTATACTTTCCGGATCAATGTTATAGGTGGCCGGATTAATGTCTGCAAACACTGGTGTCCCTCCACAGTAGCATACACAGTTTGCACTGGCTGCAAAGGTAATCGGGGTAGTAATCACTTCATCCCCCGGCTGAATTCCTGCCGCAATGCAGGCACAATGAAGTGCCGCCGTTCCATTGCTGACGGCTACCGCATACTTTGCCCCGGTATACCGGCACAATTCCCGCTCCAGTTCATCTACTTTCGGTCCACAAGTAATAAAATCACTGCATAACGTATCACATACTGCCTGAATATCATCCTGCTCAATCCACTGTCTTCCATAAAATATTTTTGCATTTCTCACCGGATATCCGCCATGAATTGATAACTTCTCCATAAGTCTTACCCCCGTCCTAAGGTCTCATATATTGTGCTTTTATCATACCAAATCTCTCACAACTATTCAATGTTCTGCATCTAGTTTGTCACTCAAACTTCGCATATGCGAATCAGGCGGTATGCCGGGACGTGCAGGGGATGCGATGTATTATGAAATACTTTTTGAACACGTCGGCACTTGGTTTTGCACATGCAAAACCTTAGTACCGTTACGTGTTCAAATAGCGAAAGCGGGTATTTCATAATACATCGCATCCC
>JAQXIP010000103.1 GCA_029007845.1 Clostridiales bacterium | reverse complement strand
TGCTACGCACTTCGTGCTCTCGCAATTCTAAAACATTCGAAATCCGCCCTGTTCGGGCTACTTTCTCATGTTTTACGGGTCACAATGTCATACTTTTTCATGCAAGCATGAAACGTATGACCTTTTGACCCTGGCATCATCTACATGATTCAGGCAGGGAGAAATTCGCTGCCTTATTATAGTTTTTGTAAGTGGTTGTGATTTTACCAGTTGTGATTTTACCAGTTGTGTATGTCAAATAAGATCCGCTTCCCATAGATTCCATCATGCTGTTATAGAAATCTTTGGCATCCAGCACGGTTTTAACCGGACGGTATGTCTTTTTATCAACATAAATAGTTGCTTTGATTGGCTTGAATTTTGTGAAATCCAGATTCAGGGCTTCTGTAGTCTCTTCGTCCAGTCCCAGTGCTTCCATCATTTTTGCCATATCATCGCCAGTTACCTTGGCAGCAATCTGAACCGTATTGATATTATTTACTTTCACAGATTTTTTCACAATCTTTGCACTGCTGTACTGCTGTACATTTAATTCTGACCCAGCAGCATAAATATCCGTTACATCTGTTTTTTCATACTCTGAACCATCAGTAGAAGAGTACATATAAATTTTTCCATCGGACTCCTCTTTCATATAAATAACTGATTTGCTGCTTTGATTTCCCACTTTGGAAATGCTAACTGATTTAACCTTTACCGGATTCTGAAAAATTGTCTGTTTCGTGGTCTGTTTTGTAGTCATCGTCTGTCCCATAGCTGAATAAGACGTGGTGGATGTCTGGGTTATCTCATAAGATTTCAGCTTTTTGGTAGCACTTTGCATCTTAGACAGGTACTGCTTTGCAGTCAGCGAAGCGGCAGAAGCCTCTGCACCATTGCCCAGCACGGAGAGCACCATTACTGCCATCAACAGACAAGCGGTTATTTTTTTCATTACATTCTTCATGATTCATATCCCCCTTAATATTTGAGTTGCTATTTATCGCCAAAACAGATTCCAAGGCTTTTTGCCTCTTTAATGATCGAGGAATCTGGTTCAACCATTTTCAGTTTGCCTGCCACTTCAGACAACGGAACCGGTACAATTTCCTGATTTTTTATACCAACCATATAGCCATATTTTTCCTGCTTAATCAGTTCAGCAGCCGCTGCACCAAGCCTGCTGGAGATTACCCGGTCATAAGCACATGGTTCCCCGCCTCGCTGGGTATGCCCCGGCACCGTAATCCGCACTTCCTGTCCGGTGCGTTCTTCAATCTCCTTTCCAATCTTATAGGATACCGATGGAAATGGAGATTTTGCCTGTTTCTTTTTATATTCTTTCTTGGAAAGAGCTGCATCTTCTTTTGAAATGGCTCCCTCCGCCACTGCCAGGATAGAGAATTTCTTGCCCTGTTCTGTCCGTTTGTTCAATGCATCTACAACCGAATTAATATCGTATGGAATCTCTGGCAGAAGGATAATATCTGCGCCGCCTGCAATACCAGCATGAAGGGTCAGCCATCCTACTTTATGCCCCATTACCTCAACAATAAATACCCTTCCATGGGAAGCTGCTGTAGTATGAATGCAGTCGATGGCATTCGTTGCGATATCCACTGCACTCTGAAATCCAAACGTCATATCAGTTCCCCAGATATCATTGTCAATGGTTTTAGGAAGTGTTACAACATTTAACCCTTCCTCGCTTAACAGGTTCGCAGTTTTATGTGTACCATTACCACCAAGAATCACAATACAATCCAGCTTTAATTTTTTATAGGTGGATTTCATTGCCTTTACTTTATCCAGTCCGTTCTCATCAGGGTCTCTCATATATTTGAACGGCTGGCGGGATGTTCCAATAATGGTTCCCCCAAGTGTCAGTATTCCTGAAAAATCAGATGGTTTCATCTTCTTGTAATTTCCGTAAATCAGACCCTTATATCCTTCCAGAATCCCATAGATTTCTGCATCCGGATAAGTCTCATATATAGACTTTGCCACACCACGCATCGTTGCGTTCAGACTCTGGCAATCTCCACCACTGGTTAGTAATGCAATTCTTTTCATACCGTACCTCCTTATCAAACCTCAGTCAAAATAAATCAGTAATCCGTCTTTATCTTAGCATAGTACCCTCTCTTTTACAAGAAAATTACTCCATCTCCGGGAAAGAATGGAACACGTCTACAATTTCATCAAAATGGTCTAAAAACGCTTTCACTACATTAGGATCAAAATGAGTGCCACTTTCCGACTTGATAATATCCCGTGCCTCATCGGTACTCCATGCTTTCTTATAACTTCTCTTGCTTACCAGCGCATCAAATACATCTGCAACGGCTACAATCCGGCTGATGAGATGGATTTTTTCTCCCTTCATGCCCAGATATCCGGTTCCATCCCATTTTTCATGATGCTCATATGCAATAATCCTGGCATATTCCATCAGTTTCCCCGGCGCTTTATGAAGCAGGTTCTCACCTATAATGACATGTTTTTTCATCTCTGTAAATTCTTCATCTGTCAGCTTGTCCGGCTTCTCCACAATCTCGGGATTAATTAAAAGTTTTCCCACATCATGCATCATTGATGCAATCCGGATCCGTTCCACCTCTTCCTCATCGAACCCCATATCTTCCGCAAGAACCCGGCAATACTCAGAAACCCTTTTTACATGACGACCGGTCTGACCGGATTTCGCCTCGGATATCTCCGCAAAAGCCAGAATCACCTGCTCCTGGGATTTCAAGGTCATCTCATTCAGTTTCTCATTTTCAATCATTTTTATACGCAGATCCCGACGCTGTTCAATACTGTCCACCAGCAGGCGGTATGCGATATTAACAAGGAAATAAAACACAATGGCCATTACAGCCAGGTAAATCGAATATATGGCATATGGCCCACCGCTATAGAAAAAATGCTGGGGAATATTAAAGCACAGGATAATGACAAACGCAAAGGTGGGGAGGGTGTTCAGCATCCGGAAATCTTCATCACTAATATGGAGGCACAGCTGCTGAACCGGTCTATATAACGTAACATACCAGTGTATAAGCAGACCAACCTGTACCAGATCCCCAAGCCAGTCATATTCCATAAACAGATTGGACATAATAATCATCATAATCATGACATAGATGAAATATGCTACGGAACGTCGCTGCCTTATAATCATGCTGTAGCATTGCACAAATCCAATCAGGATAACCAGATAGATCGCAATAAAAAACAATACATCAAGGCCGTACTGAAGAAGCAGGGAATAATAAAACTGATCCTGAAGGTGCGAAAGTTCCGCAAAGATCCATTTGCGCAAAAAGGTTGCTATAAAAAGGAACATAAGTGGTGATACAAATATAAGCTGGAACAGTTTCCTCATCTTCCGGATCCCGCGATAAGACTTTAGGAAATATTGGCAGTTCACGCCAAGAAAAAACAAGGTTGCAATAAAATATATGACAATTTCTGAAGCAATTTTAATCTTAATATCCATAAGTTCCCCCCTAATACAAGCGGACTAATACCTCACTTAATGGAAATTATAACATGAAACGCCATTTGTTTCCATACTATGGCTAAAAATAGTTCTTAAAATTTGAACAGTTCAGCCGTGACGAGGGTACAGCTCCTGAACTGCTGCCTTACACTTGAACGCAGCCGCAAAATATCATATAATCTCATGGTACCTTTAAAACAGCCAGCACAGAAAAGAGGGTGCTTTATGTTTCGCTTATGGGCAAAACTATGGAAAGATAATCATTTGTTAAACGATCTGGTCATTGAAAATGCGAGTCCGGAATTAAACCGGACCCGCAAGATTTTTGCTGCCATCGATGAAATCTGCCTGCATTATGATCTGTCCAAGCCAATCTGGCTGGATGCAAACATTGAAGAATTTAAACGTCACGACAAAACCCGTTTTTCCCAGGATAACTTTATTGACAGCATTGACTTTGATTATCTGGAGATCCATGTCATTGAAGAGGATGACGATTAATCCGAAATCTCCATTGGAATCCAGATATCAATCCCTTCTTTTTTGTTTTGAATCCGGATGCCTTGAACTTCGTCCAGTGAGACCGGAGATTCAAACAGAACCTGGGCATAAAAATATTTTCCGTGACTTCCATCCTTTTCTCCTATCCCGGCTTCTGCGCCACTGAAAGCAAGTTTAACCTGGCTGCCATCCTTCCGGTACACGGATAGATCTCGATAAGAAATGTCTCCCTCTTCAAACTCACCTTCCACATGTACTGATAGTGGTGAGATTACCATTTTCTTAAGCATAACCCCCTTCTGTTTCTCAATCCGCTCCACATCCAGCGCCACACTTTTTGCCTGATTGACCACTGTGATCTGGCTGATCAATTCGTCTTCGTCAGCATCCGGCTCTGCACCTTTTCTGATTTCGATTACATCACCCTGTCCTAAACCATATTCATCCATGGACAAAAGATAATTACCAACGTAACTTCCATCCTCTTGTTTCTCTGGATTCACATATGTGATTTTCCCCAAAGCACACGGGATCCCCTTGAGATAAAAATGATAATTCTGCGCTATTTCATTTTGCATCATTTTTTCTTCGGCACCTTCGTCCAATGTTATTTTAAATGGAATATATACATAATATTCATCATATAACATGGCTTCCAATTCCATGGTGCCATTCTCCAGCTCAATCCGATTATCCAGCGTACTGCTATAGTCGGTATAGATATCCTTCTGTTCTTCTGACAAGTTTAAATCCTTTTGAAAAAACAGCCCCAGAGCATTTTCCAGCTGATCTGCCACATTCCAATGAGTGGCCGCAAAAACAGTCGCGTTTGACACAATTAAAAAACATAACAAAAGACCAATCGCCGCATAGGAAGGAATTAACTTTTTTCTCCCCTTTGCCCTCGTTTCCTCCAGACCCTTCAGGTCATTAAGCATCTCCTTTTTTCTCCCCTCTTCCAGCCTGATCTGTTCATACATGTCTTTGTATAATTTCTGTTCCATTGTATTCTTCCTCCTTTTTTTGCAGGATTTCCTGCTTCATCCTCTTTTTTGCCCGCAGCAGCCGGAGTGATACCGTATTGGCTGTCACATGCAAAAGCCCTGCAATTTCTTTTACCGAATATTCTTCATAATACCGCAGATATAATACGATCCTGTATTTTGCCGGAAGGGATGCCAGTATCTGGTATAGTTCCCCTTCTTCCTCCCGGCAAAATGGCGCAGGAACCGGCTCCGCCTCTTCTAACGGACGAATCCGCTTCATCCAGGCACAGGTAAGCATACTTTTACAACAATTCACCGCCACCCGTATAAACCACGCCTTTTCATGCTGCTCATTCTCAAAGGTCAAATGCGGGGCTTTTTTCAGAAACCGCACAAACACTTCCTGAACCACATCTTCCGCCATAGACGCATTATTTCCATAGGATATGGCAATCCGGTATACCATATCCGAATACCGTTTAAATAGTTCTTCCACACTTGTTTCCGTGTTCATGACATCTCCTTTCTCTTCCGTGATTCAATGCGCATTCATATAGAATACTTTGAACGCCCTTAAAATCTTTCACATTCCCTATTCCTGGGAAACTCGTATAGAACAAAAGAGCAGTTGACCTACGGTTTTAACCCTAAATCAACTGCTCTATCGCTGTCAATTTCAAAATATTATTGTAATTACTCTGTAAAATTCATGAACGGGATATTATATACCGGAAACGGTGAAGCTGCTGTAATCATTGATATTGTTGGTCTCAAAAAAGATAACAACAATGCCGGAGCATTTTGTTTTAATAACTTATCACTTTGTTCGTCATTAATCTTATCAGCATCCCATCTAAATGCAGCCCCTTCTTCTGCATGAATATAAAAAGGTGCCGAATTGTCTTCAGCTCCAATTGTAAGTTTTAATATTACCACTGAAGAATTTTCCTCTGGTCCTGGACCAATTGAAATCTCTCTCTGTATTTCTATATTAATATCTTCTTTTTCATCCTTTGAAAATCCATCATTTATACTAAATGAAAGATTCATAAGAGAAGGATTACTAAATTGAAATGAACTAACCATTTATCTACTTCCTTTCAACCATTTATGCAGCCTCAGTCAAATTACACCCTTGAATCACTGCTTGTTCTGTTGTCCTTGCGCAATCATATTTAGTATTCGGAACATCGAAAGATATTCTTGAATACATTGCTTCCAATATTGTTCCCATTCTTTGATGAACATCAACATATGATGCTTTTGAAGTAGTTGAAACATATTCTGTATTCTTCTTTAGTGGTTTTGTAGTTGGAACGGTATGTTCTTCTTCAAACATCGCATCCAAGTCAGATAAATCCAAGTCCTCAAACTCAACAGTAGAATTAGTACCTTCAGAATGAATAATCATACCAGAAGCTAACCTATCAAAATACTCCTGCCTTTCTTGTATATACTCAGAACTTGGATTAAGTATTTTTTGACGAATTTGTGCAGAATCTTCAGCGGATAGAATAATCGTACCTGTCATAATGCTATTTTTCATAATGTTCTCCTTTCGATCCTCACATGAAACAACTTAACTGCTCATCACAATAATCGACCAGTTTCTGTTTATTCTTAATAAGATCAATAAACATATATTTATTTACACTGTCAATGTCTCTGCCCATTTCGTTGAATCCAATTTTCTTATACCATTCGACTTTGTCAGGAACAGCATTTATCGTAATGAACCTAATTGGCAATACCTCTGTTAATTGACGAGTTTCATAAATAATCTTCTCTAAAGTTTTTGTCCCAATTCTATGTTTTTGGTATTTCTCCCCTATTGCCACGTAATTTATATATAAACTAGGAATATAATCTCCAAACTCTCCCATTTGGTAATCCGATACATCAGATGTACAATCCGAAAGAGCAACATCTCTAAGTGTTATCATATAGTATCCAACAATATATGATTTATATACTATTTTATATGCATAACACTGTTGGGATAATGTTGCAAAATAAGACGTTTCGACGTATTTATTAATTGCCGGATTTCCACAATCAAAATTACCTGCATCGGAAGTTAACAAAACATATTCAAGTTCTGACATCTTCCAACCTCTCATCAAAAATCATCACATAATAGTGATTTTGTAGTATATCCGTGATAATCACTTTTGTCAATAGCTTTCTATATATAATACAATAATAGAGTTAATTTTTCCACATTTTTTTATGAATCTATAATAGATAACTTCACGTTCTTCGATTATACCCTTTAATCTGATATTTCACCACTATATTATTTTTACTCCGCCTTTGTTATTAAACTCTTCTGTTACTATTTCGCTGGATGGGTCCAGCTGTAATGTTGCACTGTATGTTGCTATTGGTTTGATATAATATTCTTTATCATTTGTTGTACTTGATTTTGAAGAACTGCCTGCTACTTTACTTATGCTGTTTCTTTCACTAGCATAAACCCTCTCACCTGTTTTGTTTATTATATCGAGCCCTGTTCCATTTCCTGTTACAAGGATTCCCTCTGTTACTTCTCCCTCGATGTATGCTTCGCTTGCTTCGTCTGCAAGTGTTGGCATTGTGATACTTCCATTGGTTGCGCCTGCTATTGCTGATATTGAAGTGTCCTTTGAGGATGCTACTGATGATACAAGTGAACCGCTGTTTACTTGACCTGCTTTTGAGTATTGTATGAATGCCAGCTCTCCATACTTCCTTTGGTTTGCTAAACCAGTTGTGAATGCTAATTTTGAATCTGTTTTTGTACTGTTTAGATTCGACATTGCTGAGTAGTACAGGTACAAGTATTTTATTTTGTTTATGTTGGCTTCTGTGGTTAATGATGATGAACTGCTGTTGTATCCGCCAAACAGTGTCATTGCTATTTTCTGGCATTTTGCTTTCTCGCTACTGCTTAATGATTTCCAGTCTTTTTCTTCCCCTTTTTTATTGGATAACTTGACTGATTCGTTGGAATTTAATGAGAAGCTGTCATATATCATCCTTGCTACTGTATCTTTCGCTGGTGCTTTTCCACTTTTTAACAGTTTCTCTATTGTTTTTAATAATTCCATTGATTCTTCGTCTACTTTATCTTGTAATTTGTTTGGGTCTCCTTGGTAGGCTGCGTTCATTATTGGTACACTCTGCTGTGAGGTGTCTCCTGTTATTAAACTTACACTGGTTGATGCCTGTACTGCGTCTTTTGCAACGACTGGTACATAGTCCGTGGATGCCAAACACCCAAATCCCCATTTGTAATCATCATCGTCCCATGCTTCTCTAGAACTGCCGCTTATGAATCCTACAGACCTTCTGTACTCTTCCCCTTGCTTGTGGTCCATCCAGCCGGCATAGGATACTTTTGTTACCAGTGCTTCCGGCAACTTCGTATTTTCTGTACTGAATATTCTTCCGTTTGGTCCTTTACTGGATAAGTTGGATATTACATATCCTGCTCCGTAAGATGGTATTGCATTGGCTCTGCCGTATTTTGTGTTATATGGATACTTTGCATCTGTTGTTCCTGTTCTCCATGCCTCGTAGTTTGCTGTTCTGATTGGCCAGTCTTTTAATTTTTCTGAATCGGTGCTGTTACATGAACAAGCTAACTCATAGGATGTAGCAGATACCAGATAACATTTTCCAGAACGCCGTATGGTAAACATTGGCTCGATTAATAAAACAAACTCTTTCTCTCCGTCTGAATCCAGTGCTTCTTTTCCATACTCATTCAGTATACTTTTTATTTTACTGTTGGTACTGTATTTGTCTATCATTACATTCAAGATGGTACTCATTACTATCTTGTTCTGATTGATTGTATTCGCATATTTTGTTGGGTTTTTCTCAAGTGCATTTCTGTCTATACAAGTCATTATGGATGACATATCTCCGATTGTTTCTGTTCCGTTCATGTTATAGCCGGTTCCTTTTAATGTGAACGCTCCCCATATTGCTGAACTGTTGTTTGAATCACCCATCTTTGTTCCAGGATAGGCTTTTAATGCTTTACTGTATGCTGATTTGATATCATCTTTGGTTACTACCCTATTGTTGACTGCGTTATCTACATAACCGAGTTTAAACTCTCCTTTTGAGTTCACGGATGCTCCGTATTCTCCGTAACTGCCGTTATCATTTACAAAATAGATTGGAGCAATTCCATACATTCCTGTATATTTTCCGTTACCGTCTGTGAATGTAGTCGGTACTTTCGTGTCTTTAATCTTTGCCGCTCCTACCATTCCATATGGAGTTTTGTCTGCATAAAGTGCCGGCTTTTTGCTGTCTTTCTGTGGATGATAGTTGTCCTTGCCTACATAAACAAATGATATCTTATATCCACCTGTGTAACTCAATACAATACTACTTCCGCCACTTCCACCACCACTGCCGCTTGTGGATACACCACTATTTGCATGGGCTGCGTCTGAACCTGTGCCTGCGGCGAATGCAGAAATGTCTGCCTGACTTAATGATAATGCTACCACCAGCATAATCGTCAGCATCTTCCTTAATTTCTTCATTCCTTTCATGCT
>JAQXIP010000102.1 GCA_029007845.1 Clostridiales bacterium | reverse complement strand
TGAATTCATCGGTATACTGGTTAATCGTCAGGGTATTTGCGTTAAAGAAGGCCTGTGTTCCGGCACTGTTACGGTAAAAACAAACACCAAGGGAATTATTATATTCACCATCCGAATTCTGGATATAGGCATTGCTGTCATTTTTACCACCTACAATCAGCTGTTCCCCTTTGTAGAGACGGGCATTTCCTTCAATAAAGAGACTGCCTCCTCCTTCTACATTTAATTGTCCTTTTTCTTTCAGAGAGCCAAAACCGGAAGCTGGATTTAAACGTACTGTTCCTGGTTTTTCGGAAGAACCATTGCCAGCCTTTACAATAATGGCAATATCCACCAGCGGCTCGGCGGTAATGATCTCAGCTTCGTCGTATACCACAAGGCAGAGCCATCCATCTCCGTTCTGATACCATCCGGCTGCCCGTTTGCTGGAACCTTCATAGTTTTTCAACCGGATTAATGCAGAAGAATCTTGTCCAATGTAGATCTGGCTGCCGATTTTTACAGTCATATCCGATGTTAACGTCAGACCGGAAGAGGATTGGTTTTTCAGATCATCCAACGACTTAAAGGCTAAAACTGCTCCGCTCCCATTCTGTATGTTTCCACCAATCAACTTGTTATTTTCATTGTAATAAGAAATGATCAGTTTTCCATCCTCAGCAGTAGAAGAACTCTCACTGGTGTCTGCTGAAGCAGTCTGCAGACCAAGGCTTTGTTTTGATGTGGAAGCCAGTACGGATGTGCCTTCATGGATTGGTTCCACTTCATTTGTTATCGTACCATAATTGGTAATATCTGCCCGATCTGCAAGAAACAGTTTCACACCTTTATCAATCATAATTTTCGTCTTCGATGAGATAGAGCAGCTGTTCATTGTATCATCTTCACTGACTAAAATATACGGGGTCTGCGCTTCCACCAGAGCCTCGATTGTGCTGCCAGCTTCTTCTGTTGCTTTTTTTACGACATGAATCCGATATTTTTTCTGAACACCGTCCCTTGCAAGATAAGAGATCGTTGTATCTCCGGACTGTCTGCCTTCAATCACTCCATTTGTAAAGGATGCAACAGAAGAATCCGTACTGGTGCATTCCGTAACACCAGAGGCGGTAGAATCCAATTCCTGTATCGATACATTTGCCCCAGCTAATACATAGGCTTCTGAAAGAAGGGTTTCTTCTGTTTCGCCAGAGCCTCCTGTACTTCCACCAGAGCCTCCCGTGCTTCCGCCTGAGCCTCCTGTACTTCCACCTGAACCGCCTGTACTTCCGCCAGAACCGCCCGTACTTCCGCCTGAACCGCCTGTACTTCCGCCAGAGCCTCCTGCGCTTCCGCCTGAACCGCCTGCGCTTCCTCCGCCCGGAATTGACGGATCGGTCGGATTGGCTGGATCAGTCGGGTTTGCTGGATCGGTTGGTTTCGTTGGATCAGCCGGGTCGGTTGGGGTGCCCGGTTCCGGATCGGTGTTATCAGTTTTTACCGTTTCTTTTTTACCGGCATCTACGGTCACTTCTTTTCCGCTGGAATCTTTCACCGTTACTTTTTCCGAGGTGGTATTCGTTATTACAGTCTGGATAGAAGCATTCCCAAGCTGGATACTGGTACCTTCGGCTCCAGCGGCTAACTTCACGTTCACAGCCTCTTTTGCTGTTCCGTTAATGGTAAGGTCGGATTTTGCATTTATACTGATACTTCCCACATTTCCATGATCCGTTACAACAACAGCAGAATTCTTTCCTGCCAACATAATCTTGTTTACTGTACTGTCTTTGGCAATTGTAATCTCTGCATCTTTTTTTGCTGTGAGGTTTTTCACAACCGAACTTCCTTTTACCTGGACGGCTGCTTTTTTTGTTAAAGTCACTGTAGATACTTTACCATTTGCTGTTAAACTGACATTGCTTCCGGTTTTTGCCACTGATATCTTAGACTGATCTGCCCCTTTTGCCACAATCAGTTTCAGGCTTTTGTCTGTAACTGAAATCGTATTGGCATCTGCATATTCCGTAACCGTATTAGCATTTTTAATCGATATTTTCTTAAAATTTCCTTTGTTTACCACTTTTGCATTTGTGGCATCCACAACCAGATTTACCTGGTAGGTACCTTTTTTTAGTGCAAAAGTCTCTTTTTTCGATGTTTTAATTGTAATAGTGGATACCTTTTTGTTCTTCAGTGCTGCATTCAGTTCTTTCTGCGTGGTAACCGTCACGCTTTTTGATGCTGCCTGTGCCAGCGGAACCGGCTGGATATTGGTTACCAGCATTGCTGCAACGATCGCACTGGTACATATCTTTTTTGCTGTTTTTCTCATATCCTTTTTCACTCCTTTTGTTATAATCATGCAATCACTAATTCATATAATTGTAATCTACTGTTTTAAAAGCTGCCTCAGCCTCCTTTCCGTGTAGTCATATTTTAAAGCGATTTTCTTTAGTTCATCGCCATCTTTGGCTTTTTTTGCCAGCTCAACAATATATTCTGTGGAATATAATCGGTTTGGAAAGGTGACCTGCTGCCCTTTCATATTTTCGTAGATAGCCAAAACTGCTTCATGACCTACCAATTCGACCAAATCCTTATATACACCTGCATATTTGTATGTATCATCCTTTTCATTACTCATGATTTTCACCCTTTTAACAAACATTTTCTCTTATTATAAATCATCCTTTTTGACAAATTCATTGGTAATATCCCTTGTAATTTTCCTTTTTTCTCTGGTCTGATCGCTTTTCCTCCTTTTCTACCGTTATCATTCTCTGGACGAAATCTCTTATTGATAAATCCTGCACTGATTATCCCATTTCAGAAAGACAAAATATGTCACCGAAAAAAAACACCTGGAAAAGATTCTCTCTTGAACCTTTCCCAGGTGTTTTTCATATAGCTTATTCTACCTTAATCATCCGGTACCCGATGCCTACATGGGTCTGGATGTACTTTATGGAATCCGGATTCTTCTCCAGTTTTTTCCGGAGGGTTGCCATGAACACCCTTAAAGATGCCACATCATTTTCCCAGCTGTGCCCCCAGATATTCTGGGTGATGAAGGTATGCGTCAGCACCTTTCCCACATTTTTAGACAGAAGACACAAAAGCTTGTACTCAATCGGCGTCAGATGCAGTTCTTCCTCATCCAGATAGGCGCAGCCTGCGGAAAAATCAACCCGTAATTTTCCATTAACAAATACCGGCGAAGAGGCCTGCTCCCCCTGCATCATTGCAAGCCTCCGCTCGGTAACCCGGAGTCTTGCCAGCAGCTCTTCCACAGAAAAAGGTTTTGTCAGATAATCGTCTGCTCCTGCATCCAGTGCCTCGATTTTATCAGAATCTTCACTTCTGGCGCTGATAATGATAATCGGTACATTCGACCAGGTACGGATCCGTTCGATCACTTCGACTCCATCGATATCCGGTAGTCCCAGATCCAGTAAGATAATATCCGGATTATGGGAAGACGCCTCCAATATGGCTGATTCTCCATTGACAGCGATCAGATAGCGGTAATCATGGGCTTTTAATGTTGATATCATCAGATTCTGTACAGACCGGTCATCTTCCACAACCAAAACCATTGTTTTATTCATGTATGTCAACCTCCTCTAGTGGCAGTGTAAAAGTAAAAACAGCTCCGTGGGGAACTTGATCCGAAAGCTCCAGTTTTCCGCCATGGGCACTTATGATAGAACGGCACAGGGATAACCCAAGACCAAGACTACGCCTGCTGTCGGCAATGCTTTTTGCCCCGCTGTAAAACATGTCAAACACATGCGCCTTTTCCTCATCCGGGATTCCGTTTCCATTATCAGCAATACAGACGACTGCCTTGTCCTGCTGCCGTTTAACGGTAATCTCGATCTTGGAACCTTTTGGGGTGTATTTAATCGCATTGTTCACAATATTGATTACCACCTGCATAATCAGTTTCGCATCTACCTTCACTAGTATAAATTCATCCAGCACCCGGACGGATATATGGTGTTCCGTCTTTTCCCGGCTGATATGAAGCAATGCTTCCGCTACGACTTCATCTAATAATTCTGTGGATAAATGAATATTTAGATTTCCTTCTTCCAGTCTTGTCACCGAGAGCAGATTCTCCACCAGATCAATGAGCCACATGGAATCATCATAGATATCCGAATATAACTGTTTCTTTGTTTCCTCATCAAACCCTTGTCCATTGGATAAAAGATTGCTGGCATTTCCGGATATGGACGTTAGCGGTGTACGCAAATCATGGGAAATGGAACGCAGCAGATTCGCCCGAAGCTGCTCTTTTTGGGCAATAAGTGCCGCCTCTGCTTTTTCCCGTATATTTTTTTCATTTTCCAGTGCCAGACCACATTCTCCAAGAATGGACACTACAATATGATGTTCGAAGGAGTCCAGCGGATGAGCCCCGGTGGCAATCCCCACCTGTCCATACACGGCTTCACTTGTACGGATTGGGAGATAAAGACACGTCTCCCAGTCAAATGCTCCTGTTTTCCTTCCATCGGTAAAAAAGAATTTTGGCTTGGACTTTCCTTCCGGTTCTTCGAGACAGATGGCAAGATCCCTGTTCAGAAGCTTCATCAACTGGGTAGCCGTTGCGGTGATAATCGGATCCCTCTCCCTGACCTGCTCTAACAGATGATTGGTATCAAACAGGATTTTTGTCTGGTATTCTGCCTGTCTGGACTGCTCTGCCTGTTTTTTATAACGGACTGCCATAGAACCGGTGAGAAATGCTGCTAAAAACATCATGACAAACGTAATGGGATAGTCCTTATCATATGCGGACAGGGAAAATCTCGGCTCCGTAAAAAGAAAATTGAACAAGACAACACTAATCACAGAGGAAATCAGACTATAGATCTGGCGCGTGGTAATAACTGCGGTAAACAACACGCCAAGTATATACACCATAATAATATTTGCTTCGCTGATTCCAAGCCTCCAGAAGATCAGACCGATTACGGAGGATAACAGAACCATCGCAATGCTTTTTAACGTATCCATAGCACATTATATATGAAAACATTTCTGGATATCCCGGTTATTTCCCAATACAAGCAAGACCTCATCTTCTGCAAAAGAGGTATCGGAGGTAATCGTTAAGTCCAGTTTTCCGTTTCTCTTAATTGCCATAATATTAATGTTATATTTTTTACGGATATTGATCTCCCCAACGGTTCTTCCAACCCAGGAGGAAGGAACTTCGATCTCGAATATGGCATAACCGTTATCCAGTTCAATGTAATCAAAGATGTGATCTGCACTGTAGCGGATTGCAGTCCAGTTTGCCAGCTGTTTTTCCGGGTATACAATCTCATCTGCTCCATTGCGCAGAAGGAATTTTGCATGGACATCCCGGGCAGCTCTTGATACTACCATCTTAGCTCCCAGCTCTTTTAAAAGGGACGTTGTCTCCAGGGAACTCTGAAAATCATTGCCAATTGCAACGATACACAGATCAAAATTGCTTACACCAAGAGAACGTAAAAATGATTCATTCATACTGTCACCAATCTGGGCGCTGGTGACATATGGAAGAACCGCTTCCACACGGTCTTCCTGCTTATCAATTGCCATGACTTCATGACCTAATTCATGCAGTTTCATCGCAACATGTTTTCCAAATCTTCCAAGTCCCACTAACAAGATTGACTTTACCATGATCTCATCCTTTCTCCTTAACCAACCGTAATCTTTTCTTTCGGAAGCTTCGAGACACTTCCCTGTTTGTTCGCAAAGGTTGCAAATACAAGCGTTAGGCCGCCAACCCTTCCCATATACATCAGTACAATCAAAATGATTCTTGAAACAGCCCCCAGCTGAGGCGTAATTCCAAGTGTAAGTCCTACCGTACCGATCGCCGAAGCGGTCTCAAATAAAACCGTAAGCATTGGAAGACCTTCTATACAGCTGATCACAATTCCACCTGAAATAAACAGGGCTATATACATAAGCAGAATGGCTGCTGCATATTTTACCGTATCATCTGTGATTCTTCTGCCGAAGCATTCGGTATCTTCTTTTCTCTGAAATACAGAAAACAGAGACATAAACAATACCGCTACTGTTGTAGTCTTCATTCCGCCTGCGGTAGACCCCGGTGATCCACCTGTAAGCATTAAGAGAATCATAATCGTTTTCCCTGCCTCGCTAAACAGCGACAGATCAATCGTATTAAATCCTGCTGTTCTTAACGTGACAGTCTGGAATAAAGCTGCCCAGATTCTCTCCCCCGTATTCAGGTTACTCCAGACTGGTCTGCCCAGTTCTCCAAAAAAGAAACAGAAAAAAGGAACGACAAGTAAAATGGCAGTCGTAATCAGGATCACTTTGCTTTGCATCCGGTATTTCCGAAAATGGATTCCATTCGTACGGATATCATCCCATGTTAAGAAACCAATTCCTCCTGTTATAATCAGTCCAATAATTACAAGGTTAATCACCCAGTTTCCGGAATACGCCGT
>JAQXIP010000101.1 GCA_029007845.1 Clostridiales bacterium | reverse complement strand
GTATCATGAATTATCCCTTTGAACACGTCGGCACTTGGTTTTGCGTTTTTTGCAAAACCTTAGTACCGCTACGTGTTCAACGGAGCGAAAGCGGGTATTTCATGATACCTGATATTCTGCATGCTTTCTCCGGCTGTGCGCCCGCCACGGCTGAACTGTTACCACAATCATGAAAAAACTATCTGCCCTGTATGGTATTTTAGGGAAAAAAGTGTTACAATTCCTTTGTTACGTTGAGAGATTTAGGAAAGAAGGATGAAAAATGACAAAGATTAATATTATTTCTGGTTTTCTTGGAGCCGGAAAAACAACATTAATAAAGAAGCTTCTCGAGGAAGTGTTTCATGGAGAAAAACTGGTTCTGATTGAAAATGAATTTGGTGAGATTGGCATAGATGGGGGCTTTTTAAAGGATGCCGGTGTGGAGATCACAGAGATGAATTCTGGCTGTATCTGCTGTTCTTTAGTGGGAGATTTTGGGAAAGCAATGGAAAAGGTCATTCATGATTATACACCAGACCGGATTGTGATTGAGCCGTCCGGAGTTGGAAAACTGTCGGATGTAATCCGGGCAGTGCAGGGGGTAAAAGAGAAGAATCCGGTAGAGTTAGATTGTTTTGTAACCGTAGCGGATGCGACAAAGTGCAAAATGTACATGAAGAACTTTGGAGAATTCTACAATAATCAGATTGAAAGTGCAAACTGTATAATTCTTAGCCGTACCCAGAACATGAAAGCGGAGAAACTCGAAGAGACTGTGCGTCTTTTGCAGGAGCATAATGAAAAAGCTGCAATCATTACAACTCCTTGGGATGAATTAAAGGGAGATCAGATTGTATCAGCGATGAAGAAAGCCCATTCTCTCGAGGATGAACTATTGAAGCTGGAAGAAGAGGAGACCTGTCCGGTATGTGGCGGTCACCACCATGACCATGAGGAGCATGAGCACGATCACTGCCACCATGACCATGAGGAGCATGAGCACGATCACTGCCACCATGACCATGAGGAGCATGAGCACGATCACTGCCATCATGACCATGAGGAGCATGAGCACGATCACTGCCACCATGACCATGAAGAGCATGATCATGATCACTGCCACCACGATCATGAAGAGCATGACCATGAGGGACATCACCATCACCACCATGCGGATGATATTTTTACCAGCTGGGGAAAAGAAACTCCTCATAAATATGAGAAAACAGAGATGGAAGAGATTCTTAAAAAATTGTCTGAAAGTGATGAATACGGAACAATTCTCCGGGCAAAAGGGATGGTTCCGGCCTCTGATGGTACATGGATCTATTTTGATCTTGTTCCGGGCGAGTATGAAATGCGGGAAGGTTCACCAGAGTATACGGGCAGATTGTGCGTAATTGGAACCGACCTTAAGGAACCGGAGCTTTGCGGATTATTTCATCTGACTGTATAAAGCAGGCGGTATGAGCGGAAGGAGAAAAGGAAAGTATGGATATTCCAGTATATTTAATTACCGGATTTTTGGAAAGTGGAAAAACTTCTTTTATATTAGATACAATCAAAAGCCGGGAGTTTTCCAGCGGTGAAAAAACACTCCTTATTTTATGTGAAGAAGGCATGGAGGAGTACGAAGAAGAAGTGCTGAAAAAAACCAATACGGAATGTGTGGTGATGGAGGAAAAAGAGGATTTTACCCCGGAGTTCTTGAGTAAATGCCAGATGCTGCACAAACCGGAGCGGGTTATTGTAGAATACAATGGAATGTGGACTTCTGACGTGATTATGAATATTCCTATGCCAAAAGGCTGGCAGATTGTTCAGATTATTAATCTTGTAAATGCTGCGACTTTTGATATGTATCTGAATAATATGCGTTCTCTGTTTATGGATCATTTTACCATTGCAGATATGGTAGTCTTTAACCGGTGTACACCGGATATGCCATGTGCTTCTTATATGAGAAATGTCAAAGCTGTGAACCGCCGTGTCCAGGTGTTTTTTGAGACAAATGACGGAAAGACACTGGATGTAAAAGAGGAACTGCCGTACGACATGACAAAGGATACGATTACCATAGAAGATGATGATTTTGGAATCTTTTATATAGACGCTGCAGATGATGGCAAGAAATATGCAGGGAAAACCGTCCGTTTTAAAGGACAGGTATACAAGCCGAAAAACCGGTTTGGGAAAGGCTCTTTTGTGCCGGGACGTTTTGCGATGACCTGCTGCGTGGAAGATATAGCATTCGTTGGTTTTGTGACAAAAGTGGACAAGGAATTAGAACCGGTTCTCGATTCTCTTGAAATGCGGGAATGGGTTTATGTGGAAGCAGTTATGCGTTATGAATTTCATAAGGATTATAAAGGAAAAGGTCCGGTTCTGTATGCTGTAAAACTGGAACGGGCGGAAAAACCGAAAGATGATCTGGTATATTTTTGATAAATACAAAGGAGGAATTTGCTATGGCAATTATCAGACCATTTCACTGCATCAGACCGGATGAGAGTAAGGCGGACAGAGTGGCAGCGCTGCCCTATGACGTATATAACCGTCAGGAGGCAAAAGCAGTAGTTGAAAAGGAGCCTTTGTCTTTTCTAAGAATTGACCGCGCAGAGACCCAGTTTCCGGACGAAGTGGACACCTATGCACCATGCGTATATGAGAAGGCAAAAGAACTATTAGATGAGATGATAGACAATGGGACATTTGTGAGGGACACAGAGGAGGCCTACTATGTCTATGAACTGACGATGGATGGAAGATCCCAGACCGGGATTGTGGCATGTGCATCCATTGACGACTATCAGAACAATGTGATTAAAAAACATGAAAATACCCGTGCGGATAAAGAAGAAGACCGGATTCGCCATGTGGACACCTGCAATGCCCAGACCGGACCGATTTTCCTTGCTTACCGCTCCATTGATGCGGTGAACCAGGTGGTAAACCGGGCAAAACGGGAAGAACCCCTTTATTCTTTTACAGCAGACGACGGTGTGAAGCATCAGGCATGGAAGATCAGCAAAAAGGAAGACGTTGAAACAATCTATGCTGCCTTTGAAAAGACAGAGCAGATCTACATTGCAGACGGCCATCACCGTGCTGCCTCCGCAGTGAAGGTAGGATTGAAACGAAGAAAAGAACATCCGGGTTATACCGGAACGGAAGAGTTTAATTATTTTCTCTCGGTGTTATTTCCCCATGACCAGTTGATGATTATGGACTATAACCGTACTGTAAAAGACCTGAACGGATATACAAAAGAAGAATTCCTGGAGAAGGTAAAAGAACATTTTTCCGTAGAAGAGGTGGGAAGTGAACCGGTGAAGCCTGGCAAAAAGGGAGAGTTTGGTATGTATCTTTCCAACACCTGGTACCGTCTTACTGCGTCGGAAGAGCTAATGGCCATTACGGATGTGGTAGATTCTCTGGATGTATCGCTGCTTCAGAATTATCTGTTAGAACCGGTACTGGGGATTCAGGATCCACGAATGGACAAGCGCATTGATTTTATTGGCGGCATTCGTGGGATGAAAGAGCTGGAGCGCAGGGCAGACGAAGATATGACTGTCTCTTTCTCCATGTATCCTACATCCATATTGGAATTATTCCAGGTAGCAGATGCCGGACGGCTGATGCCTCCAAAGTCCACCTGGTTTGAGCCGAAACTTAGGAGCGGTCTGTTTATTCACGAGTTATCATAACAGCATGAATCGCTGACTTGCAATTTTAGGCTACAATTATTATAATGTAAGATATCTGTTCAGAAGGTGCGGGATGTGTCTTATGGCTTTACATGGACAGCACTTTCTGAAGCGTTACTTAAAAAAATAATCGTCGGGTGGTGGTAAACGTGGAATTCAAACAAACGGATTTAGCAAATATGCATATGAAAAAAGACCATAGGGCGTTATCTACGCCTGAGGATTTTACAGAGCCTGAGGTTTTGTACCGGAAACTGCTGGCTTCTGTAAAAGCCTACCATCCGTCTGCAGATTTGTCTATGATCGAGAAAGCATATGAGATTGCGGCACAGGCTCACAAGGATCAGAAGCGGAAGTCAGGGGAACCTTATATTATTCATCCGCTGTGTGTTGCGATTATTCTGGCAGAGCTGGAGCTGGATAAGGAGACGATCGTTGCAGGACTTCTGCATGATGTGGTAGAAGATACTGTTCTGACGACAGAAGAGATTACGGAGCTATTCAGTGAAGAGATTGCTTTATTAGTGGATGGTGTTACAAAGCTGACACAGATTAACTATTCTGCGGATAAAGTAGAACTTCAGGCAGAAAATCTGCGGAAAATGTTTCTCGCCATGGCAAAGGATATCCGGGTGATTCTGATTAAGCTGGCAGACCGGCTGCATAATATGCGGACTTTAAAATATATGAAACCGGAAAAGCAGAGGGAAAAAGCCCGGGAAACCATGGATATCTACGCACCGATTGCCCAGCGTCTTGGTATCTCTAAAATTAAGATCGAACTGGACGATCTGTCTTTAAAATACCTGGAACCGGAAGTATATAAAGATCTGGAAGAAAAGCTGGCGGCCAAAAAGGCAGACCGGGAGACTTTTATCCAGATGATCATCGAAGAAGTGAGCCAGCATATTGCCAATGCCCATATTGAAGCTACTGTGGATGGCAGAGTAAAGCATTTTTTCAGTATCTATAAAAAGATGGTGAATCAGAATAAAACGCTCGATCAGATCTATGACCTGTTTGCCGTCCGGATTATTGTTGATTCCGTAAAGGACTGTTATGGTGCACTTGGTGTAATCCATGAGATGTATAAACCAATTCCGGGGCGGTTTAAGGATTATATTGCCATGCCAAAGCCTAATATGTACCAGTCTCTCCACACGACGCTGATTGGACCGACCGGGCAGCCATTTGAGATTCAGATCCGGACGTATGAGATGCACCGGGTTGCGGAATATGGTATTGCCGCCCACTGGAAGTATAAAGAGGGACAGGACGGAAAGAACAGTCAGGACAATGAAGAGGCAAAACTGACATGGCTGCGCCAGATTCTGGAATGGCAGAAGGAAATGTCAGATAATAAGGAATTCTTAAGTCTGTTAAAAAGCGATCTGGATCTGTTTTCGGAAAGTGTGTATTGTTTTACTCCGTCCGGAGATGTGAAAAATCTGCCGAATGGTTCTACTCCGATTGATTTTGCCTACAGCATCCACAGTGCGGTTGGAAATAAAATGGTGGGAGCCCGTGTGAATGGAAAGCTGGTTACCAGTGATTATGTAATTCAGAATGGAGACCGGATAGAGATTATCACTTCCCAGAATTCGAAGGGACCAAGCCGTGACTGGCTGTCTCTTGTAAAAAGTACCCAGGCAAAGAATAAGATTAACCAGTGGTTTAAAACCCAGCTGAAAGAAGACAATATTATCAAAGGCAAGGAGCTGATGACGGCTTATTGCAAAACAAAGAATATTGTATTGAGTAATCTTTTAAAGCCGGAATTCATGAGTGTCTGTATGGCAAAATATGGTTTCCGGGACTGGGATTCTGTGCTTGCAGCAGTGGGACATGGAGGGCTGAAGGAAGGCCAGGTTATTAATAAGCTCCAGGAAGAATACAATAAAAAGCACCGTCAGGAAATAACCGATGAGAAAGTACTCGAGACGATTGCGGAAGTAAAGGAGAATAAGCCGGCTTCCGTCTCTAAGGATAAGGGCGGAATTGTGGTGGAAGGAATCCATGATGTAGCGGTTCGGTTCTCCAAATGCTGCTCTCCGGTTCCGGGGGATGAGATTGTTGGATTTGTCACAAGGGGGCGCGGTGTATCGATTCACCGGACGGATTGTGTGAATGTGATCCACCTTCCGGCAGAAGACCGGGAACGTTTGATTGATGCACAATGGGCAGTTGGCGCAAGTAAGAATAGCGGCGAATTGTACCGTACGGAGATCCGGATCTATGCCAATAACCGTACTGGGGTTCTGGTGGATGTTTCAAAAGTCTTTACCGAGAATAATATCGGTGTTGCCTCGATGACAGTGCGGACCAGTAAACAGGGTACCGCGACGATCAGCGTGGGATTCGATATCCATGGTGTGGAACAGCTTCATGATATTACAAAGAAGTTAAGAAACGTGGAAAGTGTTTTAGATATTGAGCGGATATCCAGTTAATGGATAAGAATCGATGGAGGTAGACAGTATGGGGCAGACAGCAGCATTAAAAGTTGAGACAATGGTACTAGGACCCATTGGAACGAATTGTTATTTCCTCGTAAATGAGGATACAAAAGAAGTCTTATTAATTGATCCTGCATCCTCCCCGGAACGGATAGGGGAGAAGCTTAAGGAAAACCAGTGGAAGCTTGCAGCTATTTTATTAACCCATGGTCATTTTGACCATATTGGTGCAGTGGATCAGTTGAAAGAGCAGTTTCAGATTCCGGTGTATGCATGCCGGTTAGAGCAGGAGCTGGTGGAAGATCCTTCCATAAATGCATCGGATATGATTCTGGCAAGCATAACTGCCCATCCGGATCAGTGGGTGAATGATCTGGATGTTTTGAAGCTTATCGGAACAACGATACAGGTTCTGTCCACTCCGGGACATACGGTTGGATCGGTGTGTTATTATCTGCCAGAACAGGATATCTTATTTAGCGGGGATACCTTGTTTGCAGAGTCGGTTGGCAGAACCGATATGCCTACCGGAAGTGCAAAACAGCTGCTGTCTTCTCTTCGGGAAAAGCTTTCCCCGCTTCCGGATCACACAAAGGTGTATACCGGACATGGAGAAGATACGACCATAGGATATGAGAAAAAGTACAATCCCTATATGGGAGAAATTTAAGACGGCTAGTACAGGTAAGGATGGTACACAAACATGAAAGTATGGATGAAATCGGATGATTTTTCCTATGAGGTGGAAGCACTGGTAAAGGCATTTTATCCAAAAAAAAAAGTGGAATTGGTAAAGCTTCAGCCGGATATGGATAGCCGGTCGGTAGAGATTGATGAGGAAGATGGAGTTCTTTCCATTATTGTAAAGGACAATGGGCAGTCATACCGCTATGAGGATTCGTATAAAAGTCAGGATCGAAGAACGAGGAAAGACCAGCTAAAGCGTCTTCTTTACAAAGCATTATCGGATTACACGAAAAAGGATCTGCCTTGGGGGACTCTGACAGGTGTCCGCCCGACAAAGCTTTGCATGGAATTGTTAGAGCAGGGAAAGACCACGGAGGAGACTTGCCGGGACATGGTGCAGTTCTATCACTGCTCAGAGGAAAAAGCGCAGCTTGGCACAAAGATTGCCCACCGGGAGCTCACACTGCTTCGTGATATGGATTATCAGAACGGGTACAGTCTGTATGTAGGGATTCCGTTTTGCCCGACTACCTGCCTGTATTGTTCTTTCACTTCTTTTCCGATTCAAAGGAATGCATCACTTGTGGAGCCATATCTTAAGGCACTGTATCGGGAGATTGAAGCGGTTAAGGGGCTGATGGGAAACCGAACACTTAATACGGTATATATTGGTGGCGGAACACCTACTGCGATATCCGCAGATCAGTTAAAAGAATTGATTTCCCATATCAGACAGGCATATCCGATAGAGCAGTGCACTGAATTTACGGTGGAGGCAGGACGTCCGGACAGTGTCAGCCGGGAAAAGCTGCAGGCACTAAAGGAAATGGGTGTGACCAGAATATCCATTAATCCGCAGACAATGAATGAAAAGACGTTAGAACTGATTGGGCGAAGGCATACGGTGGAGGATGTAAGACAAGCCTTTTTCCTTGCAAGAGAGTGTGGGCATGACAATATTAATATGGATCTGATTGTAGGGCTTCCGGGAGAATCCACAGAGGATGTGAAAAGGACGCTGGAAGAAATCCGGGGGTTAGAGCCGGACAGCGTTACCATTCACTCCCTTATCACAAAACGTGCGGCAAATCTTAATATATATAAAGAGCAGTATGAAGATCTGACCTACGGGAATATCGAAAGGATGCTGTCAGCGGGAGAAGCATTTGCCCGGGAAAACCAATATGAACCATATTATCTGTACCGCCAGAAGAGCGCTTCGGATAGTGGAACTTCCCAGCGGGAGAATGTTGGATATGCCAGACCTGGAAAAGAAGGATTATATAACATCTTAATCATGGAGGAGAAGCAGTCGATTCTTGCCTGCGGTGCCGGAAGCAGTACAAAGCGGGTATATGGGGATGGACATATTGAACGGTGTGAGAACGTCAAAGATGTGAGACAGTATATTGACCGGATTGACGAGATGATTGAACGGAAAAGAAAGCTTTTTGAAACATCATAAGAGTTTTCTGATTGTTACGTACTGATGAAGTGTTTCAGCCCAGGCTGAAGGTTGTGGAGAATGAGGAATATGAAAAGTAGTGTTGGTATGGTGGCAGAGCGGTATGAACAACAGACGGATCTGGAATCCGAACAGGAGATGTCCGAATTACTGCAGGAAGATGCCAGGTATGCAATTGAACATGGAGTTCTGGTAAGCAATTTAAGTTATTATGTGGCAGAAAAGCTTGGGTGTGACGAGACCTTCTGTAAGCAGATGGCAATGACCGGCATGCTTCATGATATTGGGAAACTACGCCTGAGCCGTTATATTTATGGACGTCAGAAGGATACCCTTCATGTCGAGGAAGTGATGTATGTCCGGATGCATTCGGGTTTCAGTTATGATATACTGAAATCCATGGGGTTTGAGGAACCGATTTTATCGGCGGTATATCATCACCATGAAAACTATGATGGTTCAGGGTATCCGGATAACCTGAAAGGGGAAGACATTCCTTTTGGGGCAAGAATCATCCGTACGTGTGATGTCTATGCTGCACTGGTATCCACCCGGCCTTACCGGGAAGCCTTTGATACGGATACCGCAATGGATCTGATGATTGATGAAGTAAAAAATTTTGATATGAGAGTGTTCTTAGCTTTTGAAGAGGTGGTTCATACCATTGATCCGGAGCGTATAAAACATAAAAAACTATTTTAGGAGGATCGACTGACATGGCAGAGTCAATGCAGGGCTTGAAGAGAAGCCACAGATGTGGAGAATTATCAAACAAAAATATTGGACAACCGGTAACCGTTATGGGATGGGTTCAGAAGAGCCGGAATAAAGGCGGAATTATATTTGTGGATTTACGTGACCGCTCAGGAATCTTGCAGGTGATCTTTGAAGAAGCAGATTGTGGTGCAGAGTGTTTTGCAAAAGCAGAGAAATTGAGAAGTGAATATGTTGCAGCAATCGAGGGAACCGTGGAAGCCCGTCGTGGAGCGGTAAATGAGAACTTAAAGACCGGAGACATTGAGATCCGTGCAACGAATATGCGGATCCTTTCTGAGGCAGAGACTCCTCCGTTTCCAATTGAGGAGAACAGTAAGACAAAAGAAGAGATCCGTCTGAAATACCGTTATCTGGATCTTAGAAGACCGGATCTTCAGAAAAATATTTATATGAGAAGTCAGGTTGCCACTCTTGCCAGACAGTTTATGGCAAAAGAAGGATTTATTGAGATTGAAACGCCAATTCTCCAGAAGAGTACACCGGAGGGAGCCAGGGATTATCTGGTGCCAAGCCGGATTCATCCTGGAAAATTCTATGCGCTGCCACAGTCCCCGCAGTTGTTCAAGCAATTGTTAATGTGTTCCGGGTTTGACCGGTATTTTCAGATTGCCAGATGTTTCCGGGACGAAGACCTTCGGGCAGACCGCCAGCCGGAATTCACCCAGATGGATATGGAATTTTCTTTTGTAGACCAGGAAGAAGTCATGGACGTGAATGAGCGTCTGCTGCAGTATCTGTTCAAAGAGGTTCTGGATGTTGATGTAGCACTGCCAATTCAAAGAATGTGCTGGAAAGAAGCTATGGAACGGTTTGGTTCTGACAAACCGGATCTCCGTTTTGGCATGGAACTTACGAATGTAACAGAAGTAGTAAAGAATTGCGGTTTTGGTGTATTTAAAGGTGCTATCGATAATGGCGGAAGTGTCCGGGGAATTAATGCCAAAGGACAGGGTCAGATGCCTCGCAAGAAGATTGATGCGTTAGTGGACTATGCAAAAGGATATGGCGCAAAGGGGCTTGCCTATGCAGCAATCCAGGAAGACGGGACAATCAAATCTTCTTTTGCAAAGTTTATGACAGAGGAAGAGATGAGTGCATTAGTTGAAGCCATGGAAGGTGAACCGGGAGATCTGCTTTTATTTGCAGCAGACCGTGATAAGATTGTATTTTCCGTTCTTGGCGCTCTGCGTCTCTTATTAGCAGAACAGATGAACCTCTTAGATAAAAATGAATATCGTTTCGTCTGGATTACTGAATTTCCATTATTGGAATGGTCAGATGAGGAGAACCGTTATATGGCAATGCATCATCCATTTACTATGCCATATGAAGAAGATATACCGCTTCTTGATACGGATCCGGGAAAGGTACGTGCGAAAGCATATGACATTGTATTAAACGGAAATGAGATTGGTGGAGGAAGTATCCGAATCCACCAGGATGATATTCAGGAGAAAATGTTTGAGGTATTAGGATTTACAAAGGAGCAGGCTCATGAGCAGTTTGGCTTCCTTCTGGATGCGTTCCGCTATGGTGTTCCACCACATGCAGGACTTGCATATGGTCTGGATCGTCTTGTTATGCTCATGGCAAAAGAAGACAGCATCCGTGATGTGATTGCATTCCCGAAAGTAAAGGATGCTTCGTGTCTCATGACATCTGCACCGGAAAGTGTTGATCCAAAGCAGCTGGAAGAATTGGAGATTTCCATCGAAAAACACTAACCGGGAATGGAGAACAGCTCTGGTTTTGTTACCGGGGCTGTTTTGCTATCTGTGTCTGACTAGGAGGAAAGGAAATGAACCAAAACTTTTTTGTACTGGCAGCTGGTTATTTGCTATTAGTGAATGGAATTGCTTTTTTTCTGATGGGATATGATAAAAAACAGGCCATCCATCACAAGTGGAGAGTGCCGGAAAAATACTTGTTCCTTCCCGTTATACTTGGCGGTGGAATTGGAGGAATAGCCGGAATGCGGGTCTTTCACCACAAGACAAGGCACTGGTATTTTGCAGTTGGGTTTCCCGCCATCCTGTTACTCGAAGCAGTGATTGCATGTGTCTTAATGGCAGCTGGTAAAGGACAGGTGTGGTAACATGTCAGAAGTGTGGAAGAAAGAAACCTTGTCTTTTGCCGGTCAGACATTTTACGGACTGATGAAGCAGGAGGCAGAAAAACGAAGGTTAAAGCCCGGGGAAGTGCGCCCATATGGAGTGCGGGGAAGAGTTGCAGAAGGAATGGTTTCTGTGGAAGATCACAGGCTTTTGCTTGCTTCAGGTGAAACCCTTTTGTGGGAAGGATTCCGGGAATGGAAGGAATATCAGATTAGACAGGTATGCCTTTTTGTCCTTTGTGTTCAACAGAATATACCGGATTCATGCCTGGAACATCTCGACTTGCAGTACAAAGAAGAGACTTGTGCGGGTATTGCGTTATCACTAGCCCGCAAACTGCTTAGAGAACGTTATGAAGCGCAATGGAAGCGGGAAGGCATGACTGCTTCCGTGGTTCTTGGACCAGGTTATTATGGCATGGATGTGAAGATGGCAGAACGGATCTTAAAGACTACTGGTGCGGCTGACATCGGGGTTACCTATGACAGAGGAATGCTGCATCCGGTATTTTCTCTTGCAGGACTTTTTCTGAAAGTTCCGGATGAAAAAAAGAAATTAGAAAACCCATGCAGGTATTGTCAGGGTACAGCAGACGGATGCCTGTGGTGTGAGATGAGGAATGAAAAAGAATGGTAACAGTGAGATTATGGCCGGATGGCAGAAAAATCTGTGTAGAGAAAGGAACGAAGCTTTCCCAGGCACTGATTGACATGGGGATTGACCTGAAAGTGGACTGCGGGCAGCATGGCAGATGTGGAAAATGCCAGGTCTTTCTTGAGGAAAAAGAAGGTAAGACAAAAATACTTGCCTGTACTTATCCGGTTCTTGATGATGTAACGGTGCTCTGGCCAAAGAATCCGGACGAAAAAGAAACCGAAACGAACGATTTTGAGCAGGAAAACCGGGCAGGAAAGCAGGAGAAGCGTATTTCCTATACAGCGGCTGCTGTGGATCTGGGAACAACAACGGTAGCAGTCTCTCTTCTGGATTATGAGAGTGGGGAAGAACTTGGATATGAAAAACGGTTAAATCCACAGAGAGTATATGGTGCGGATGTCATCTCCCGGATGGAATATGCCCTGGAATCTGCCGGACACATGAAACAGCTTTGTGCCCTGATCCGGCAGGAGATCTATCAGATGCTCCAGAAAATCATGAATCAGAATGGAGCCGATGAGAAAAAGCTTCTATCGGTTGTTGTGGCAGGTAATCCGGTAATGACCCATATTTTTTGCGGGGTGGATCTTCAGGGACTTTCAAGGGCTCCCTTTTCCTCTATGTTAAAGGATGGATTCTGGGAAACACTCCCCCGGCTTGATATGGAGCGTTTTTCCAATGCCCATTGTTATGTTCCTCCTACACTTGGTGGACATGTAGGTTCCGATTTTTATGCCTGCATCATAGCAAAACAGCTTTTGCAGAGTCCGCAGGCAGTACTCATGATGGATATCGGAACAAATGGAGAATTGGGAATCTGTCAGGACGGTATGATAACGGTAACTTCAACTGCAGCAGGTCCTGCCTTTGAGGGGGCAGGAATCCGTCAGGGAATGACCGCTGTCAAAGGAGCGATCAAAAAGGCATCTTGGAATCCTGATACGAAACACTGGGATACGGTTGTTGTTGGCGGAGGGGAAGCCAGGGGGCTCTCTGGCTCTGGTCTGGTAGATGTGGCAGCCGGCCTTCTTTCCAGTGGACAGATGGATGATACAGGGTATCTGAAAGAGAATCCGGTAAGGATTACCGGTACCGGAATGCGGGGCGTGCGGCTGTGGCAGGAGGATATCCGTTCCCTTCAGATGGCTAAATCAGCGATTCGAAGCGGTGCGGCTGCACTTATGGAAGAAAAGAAAATCATTCCAGATGTGGTCATGTTATGTGGGGACTTTGCGAATGCTTTAGATCAAAGCAATGCAAAAAAAATTGGTCTTTTGCCAGAGCTTTCCTGTCCGGTGGAGATATGTGGGAACCAGGCATTAGCCGGTGCCGGAAAGCTGTGCCGGCTGTCAAAGGAAGAACAGGAAGCATTATGGCAAAAAGCGCAGCAAAAGATCCGGCATATGGAACTGGCGGATTCCCCTTTTTTTGAAAAAGAATTTATTCGCAATATGGATTTTTCGTAAAAAGCAAAAGGACACAGCACTGCATATATTGATAAAGAATGGGGGATTATTGGAGTGTAGTTCCTGAAAGAACAGAAAGGCAGCAATATGGCAAGTTTATTCCGTAAATTAATTCAAAGCGAGCTGGGGATACAATCCTATGAGCATTATTTTCGATGTTATCAGAACAGTCTGCCGAAGCAGGAGGAAGGCGGAAAGATCGCTTACAACAAAGAGGTGTTTCAGGACATCTATGAGAAATTAAAAGACCAGGATATCGTATCCATTGAAAGGCGCTCCACAAGACTGATGGATACGATGTTATATGCCATGCGGATTAACCGTATGTATCTGCCGGAATTTGTCTTTTATCTGGCGGTTTCCCTGTTTTTAATCTCGCAGATGCTTCCGGTTGGAATTACCCTGGTAAGTCTGGGACTGATCAGTCTTTGTTTCTTATTTAAATCCTATGAATTTATCGAGAACAAATACTGTTATATTGATGCCCATATCATTCTGGTGTATAAGGAAGTACTCGAAGAGCTGATGCTGCGGAAACAGGTTTCAAAGTAACTTTCGCTCCATTGAACACGTAGCGGTACTAAGGTTTTGCAAAAAACGCAAAACCAAGTGCCGACGTGTTCAAAGGGATATTTCATGGAAAGTCATAGCTTGTCAAAATGAAGATGGACAGTTATACTGTTAAGAGAAAAAGAATGATATAGAAAAGAGGATAAAATATGAAACTTTGGGGCGGCCGATTTACAAAAGAAACAGATCAGTTAGTTCATAACTTTAATGCATCAATTGGGTTTGATCAGAGGTTTTACCGTCAGGATATCCGCGGCAGTATTGCCCATGTCACGATGCTTAGCAGACAGGGAATTCTGACAGAAGAGGAGAAAGATATTATCGTAGAGGGGTTAAACAGCATTCTGAAAGACATTGAAGATGGGACGCTGGAGTTTGGAAATGAGTATGAGGATATTCACAGCTTTGTGGAAGCCCACCTGATCGAACGGGTTGGTGATACGGGAAAGAAGCTGCATACCGGACGCAGCCGGAATGATCAGGTAGCTCTTGATATGAAGCTGTATACAAGAGATGAAGTAGTGGCTATGGATGGGCTGTTAAAAGAGTTATTAGAGACACTGGAGCAGGTGATGGAAGAAAACCTTCATACCTATATGCCGGGATTTACCCACCTGCAGAAGGCACAGCCGATTACACTGGCGCATCACATGGGAGCTTATTTTGAGATGTTTAAAAGGGATCGTCAGCGCCTGTCCGATATCTATGTCCGGATGAACCGCTGTCCGCTTGGCTCTGGAGCACTGGCAGGGACAACCTATCCTCTGGACCGGGAATTGACGGCATCGCTTCTTGGATTTGACGGTCCAACGCTTAACAGTATGGATGGTGTCTCTGACCGGGATTATCTCATTGAGTTTTTAAGTGCCATGTCTACGATTATGATGCACCTGTCCAGATTCTCCGAAGAGACGATTCTCTGGAATTCCAATGAGTATCAGTTTGTGGAGATGGATGATACATACAGCACCGGAAGCAGCATTATGCCTCAGAAGAAGAATCCGGATATTGCCGAACTGGTAAGGGGAAAGACCGGACGGGTATACGGTGCGCTTATGTCCCTTCTTACTACGATGAAAGGAATTCCTCTTGCTTATAACAAAGACATGCAGGAGGATAAGGAGCTGGTCTTTGATGCCATTGACACCGTAAAGGGCTGCATTACCCTGTTGAATGGAATGATTAAGACTATGACCTTCCGGAAAGATAGAATGGAGGAAAGCGCAAAGAACGGATTTACCAATGCAACTGATGCAGCAGATTATCTGGTGAATCATGGGGTTCCTTTCCGGGATGCCCATGGGATTGTAGGACAGCTTGTGCTTTTGTGTATCGAGAAAAAGATTGCGCTGGATGATCTGCCACTGGAGGAATACCAGAAAATCAGTCCGGTATTTCAAGAAGACATCTATGAGGCAATTTCCATGAAGACCTGCGTGGAGAAGCGTAATACAATTGGCGCACCGGGAGCAGAGGCTATGAGTCAGGTGATCCGGGAGAATCAGGCCTATCTGAAAGAAAAAAATGTGTGGGAGTCATAAAAAATGATAAAACAGGGCACACTTTTACCGTATCGCATGTGAGTAAAAATGCAAAACGATGGAAAGGTGGTCCTGTTTTTTTATGAAAGGAAAATATCGGATTAAAGCAGTGCACGGAAGAGAAATTCTGGATTCAAGAGGAAATCCAACCATTGAAGCGGTAGTCATGCTGGAAAATGGTGTGATGGGGCGGGCATCCGTTCCTTCCGGCGCATCGACAGGTGCTTTTGAAGCGGTTGAACTTCGGGATAATGACAAAGCCAGATATATGGGGCAGGGGGTTCTTACGGCAAAGAAGCACATTAATGAAGACATTGCCCAGGTATTGATTGGAAAAAACGTATTTAACCAGGTGGAGCTTGACCAGGCCATGATTGCTGCAGATGGAACCGAAAATAAAGGAAATTTTGGTGCAAATGCCATTCTTGGTGTATCGCTGGCCTTGGCGCGCACGGCGGCAAATGCATTGGATCTTCCTCTTTATCAGTATATCGGAGGCTGTAATGCAAAGACCCTTCCCCTCCCGATGATGAATATTATCAATGGTGGGAAGCATGCGGATTCCAGCCTGAATATCCAGGAATTTATGATTATGCCGCTCGGCGCAAAAAGCTTCTCCCAGTGTATGGAATGGTCGGTCAGTGTATTTCACACGTTAAAGAAACTGTTAGCCCAGGAAGGTTATGTGACGGCGGTGGGAGATGAGGGAGGTTTTGCACCAAAGTTCTCCAGTGATGAGCAGGCGCTGGAATATCTGGTGCGTGCCATAGAAGTGGCGGGATACCGTCCGGGGCAGGATTTTGGAATCGCTCTTGATGCAGCATCAACGGAAATGTACGATGAGGCGCGCAAATCTGGTAAAGAAGGCCAGTATTTGTTCTGGAAACAAGGGATGGCAAAGACAGCCGATGAAATGATTGATTACTGGTGTGACCTATGCAACCATTTTCCGATTGTGTCCATTGAGGATGGGCTGGCAGAGGAAGACTGGGAAGGCTGGAAGAAAATGACGGCAAAGCTTTCAGACCGTGTTCAGCTTGTGGGAGATGACTTGTTCGTTACGAATACCCAGCGGATTAAGCGGGGGATTAAAGAAGGGGTATCGAATTCGGTATTAATTAAAGTAAATCAGATCGGAACCTTAACGGAGACACTGGATGCAGTGCGTATGGCACAAAACCATGGGTGGACAGCAGTGGTGTCCCATCGTTCCGGAGAGACAGAAGACAGTACCATTGCAGATATTGCAGTGGCCACAAATGCAGGGCAGATTAAGACTGGAGCACCAAGCCGGAGCGACCGGGTGGCAAAATATAACCAGTTGTTAAGAATTGAAGAGGAGCTGAAAAAAGCGGCACAATTTTCTGGAAGCCTTCGGTTTTCCGGAAAAGAATAAAAGAAAGAAAGAATGAAAAAACGGACGTTTTCCCAAAGCGGTGGAAAAGCGTCCGTTTCGCATGTATCTTATGGTTCTTCATTTGAGGAATCGGAAAAAAGTGCATTCGTCTCTTCTTCGGTCAGTGAACTGGCATTTTCCTTGTTTTCTTTTTGCTGCTGTAACTCTAATTGCCGTGTTCTTTGCCGTTCTTCTGTCTTCCGAAGCTGTTCAAGCTTCCTCCGGAACTCCTCATCATGATTGGCAATCGCACATGGCTCTTTCTTCGCACATTGGTAGAACTTAATCAGGTTTCCACTTTCCATGGCAATCTGGTCTGCTCCGCACCGGTCCGAATTTCTCTTATATGGAATATGGTCATAGAATTCCAGATGATCGGTTGATGTGGTGTTATATGGAGCTAAATGGGCAAAGGACAAAGCTGCTACATCCATAAAAAATCCCTCTTTTCCCGAAATAGATAGCTGCCAGATTAAAACAGAACCCTGCAGCCAACAAGACTATTATAAAAGAAAAAGAGGGAAAAAGCAACGGGTTTATTCGATGCCGTCTTTCCATTCATTTAATTGTTTCATGGTCTCATCATAAGTCTGTTTGCACAGATCCGGCATGGAATCTGATCCGCCTAACACCTTTGCTGCCTGATTGTAGCCTTTTTTAAATGCCTCAATCATTTTATCCGCCATATCCGGGTCGTCACCTGCCAGAGCTTTTGCGAAAGATACGATGCGCTCGGATGTCTGTTTTACTCCCCAGTATCCATCTTCTGCGGTATCCTTTTTTGCCTTGGCAATTGTATCGGCATCCACGTTTACATTTCCATTCTTAATGGCAAGAACCGCATCTTCTAGAGAAGTGATGGTCAAGCCCTGCTTGGAAAGCATCTTGCTTACCAGATTCTGAAGCTGGTCTGCCCTTTGCTGGGCATCTGCTTTCAACTGTTCGACGATGGCGCTCCGGTCATTCTTATTCGAATAGATCTGTTTTTCATTTGACTGCTTGTCATTGGAAGAAGATTCATATATATAGTTTTCCGTGCTCTCTGTTTTGACAGAGTCAGAGGTTTTCTTCTCTGTGTTCTTTTTTTTGTACGTTTCATCAGAATAGGTTCTTATCTGGCCTGTAACTCCATTTACATTCATGACTGATTCCTCCCTTAGCGATTTCACTGATTGTATCCCGCAAGATTTTTGTATGCGGGGTTTTGATAATGCTGCTATAGATCATATCGGCCAGAACAAGAAAAAACATTATACTTCATCGTCATTTTATGGTATCATGAGGTCAAAAGGGAAATATGAGCGGGGGGTGTTTTTATGGAAGATAAGGAAAGAAAGACAGACAATGTGCCGGAAGAGGAATTAAGGGAAGCAGAGTTGCGCAATTGTGAGATGCTCGGCGGTGATATTAGACGCTATGTGGCACTTGGTTTATCCAGTCTTCAGCTTGGAGAAGTACGGAAAGGTCTGGAAGAAGGCATTCCGGTAGAGGGGTACTTAAAACCGGAATGGGACTGGGAGAAGATGGCAGAGTACCGGAAGGCATTGGAGGAAAATATCAATCTGGATCCTTATCTGCAGCCTGATATGGATTACCGTCAGCTAGAACAGATCCGTCTTGGCCTGAAGGACGGGCTTTCGGTTGTTTTTTATGCAAATCCGGAACTGGATGCAGAGCAGATGAAAGAGATCCGTCTTGGGATGGAAGAAAAGCTGGATATTACCTTATATGCGAAAAAGGAATATAGCGCACTGCAGATGAGGGAAATCCGTAAAGGATTAATGCAGCATATGGATATTCAGGAGATTCTTTCTCCATCAATGGATTTCTTAGTGATGAGAGAAATCCGTCATCAATATAAAAATGGAATAAAAGACCGTTCCTTTATCCCGAAGAATCTGGACAGCAAGGGAATGCGCCAGGTGCGAAAAGGACTGGAAGCGGGGCTGGATCTGACTCCTTATGCAAATGAGGGGTACCATGCGGATCAGCTTGAAGAAGTGCGGCTGGCTTTTTTGGATGGTTGTGATCTCCGGCCGTATCTGGAAAAAGGATATTCCGGGGCAATGCTTCGCCAGATGTATGAGCGCTGGAAAAAGGACGGCACATTTCCAGAAGAAGACTTTATGTCACAGATGCCGGTGCAGCAGGAAAGCCGGGTAGATATCTCAGAAGACCGGATGTCTGCAATGCTTGTATATTCTCCAGAAGAAGGAAAAAAAGATGCGGTTACGGTATCGGATTTGAAGGACTTTTTAAAAGCAAATGGTGTCAATCAGGGGATTATGGAAGATGTCTTAGAAAAAATCGTGAAAGAGCAAAAGTATGGAAAAGCTGTGGAGGTGGCGGTAGGAAAAGCACCGACAGAAGGAAAAGACGGGGAATTTCATTTTCATGTGGAACAGGGCAGTTCTGGAAAACCAAGAATTCTTCCAAATGGTTCCGTAGATTATAAGAATATTTCCCGATTTGTGATGGTGAAAAAGGGAGAACTTCTGGCGGAATACATTCCGGCGACTCCAGGTGAGTATGGATACACGGTAGATGGAAAGTTCCTTATGCCTAAGCGGGGAAAAGAGAAACCACCATTGAAGGGAAAAGGATTTTTGCTGTCGGAAGACCGGCGGATGTATACAGCAGCTATGACCGGAAAGGTTGAGGTGCAGGAAGACCGGATTGAAGTGTCGGATATCTGCAATATTTCCGGGGATGTAGATATGAGTGTGGGCAATCTGAATTTTGATGGAGACATTGTGATTACCGGAAATGTATGCCAGGGAATGACGGTGCGTGCAACCGGAAATATTCAGATACAGGGACATGTGGAAGGCGCCGTAATCTGTGCCGGAAAAGATGTTATTCTGGCGAATGGCATGCAGGGTGCTGGCGAATGCCTGGTACAGGCAGGTCATGATGTCTCAGGGAAGTTCTTTGAATATGCCACCATCCGGGCAGGTCATGATATTGTGTCCAATTATTTATTGAATTGTGATGCCCAGGCGGGAGGAAGTATTCTGATCTCCGGCCGCCGGGGTATGATTATAGGTGGAATCAGCAAGGCGTTAGAGCGGATCGAGGCTACCAGCCTGGGAAATGATGTGGAGGTGCCAACCACAGTGGAACTGGGGATGAACCGGAATATGGTGGCAAGATACAGCGAACTGGAAAAGCAGATCGAAAAAACAAAGAAAGAGATTGACCTGCTTACCAACAATCACCAGATTTTTGTGCAGCGTAACCAGGCAGATCATCCAACCTGCGTCCTGATTGAGAAAGCGCTGGATGTAAAAGAAAAAGAGTGTCAGGAATATCTGGAAGAAAAGAAAGAACTGTCAGAACAGTTCACAAAGTGCCGGAATGCGGCGGCGATTGTCCACTCCAGTCTCTACCCGGGATGCCGGATTGTGCTGAATATGGAAATTCTGGTTACCACCCAGGAATACCGCAATGTCTGTGTGAAGCTTGTGAAGCGGAAAGTAACCGTACTGCCCGAATAACTGTAGCGTACGACTCTTTGAATGGGAACGGTTCCCTTTGTTGTAACAGTTCAGCCGTGACGAGCGCACAGCCGCCAGAAGCACGCAGAATATCAGGTACCATGAAATAGCCCTTTGAACACGTCGGCACTTGGTTTTGCGTTTTTTGCAAAACCTTAGTACCGCTACGTGTTCAATGGAGCGAAAGCGAGTATTTCATGGTACCTGATATTCTGCGTGCTTCTGGTGGCTGTGCGCTCGTCACGGCTGAATTGTTACCCCTTGTTATGGAAGAACGGATTTAGACCTTGCATTCTTTTTGGAAAAAGGGTACAATCTTGAATTGAAGTTGCCTTTTTTGTGCAGGCAGTTGTTTTGGGGCAACACAAAATGCAATAAATAATAGGAGTCGTGTTCAGTATGAGACAGATCGCAGGAAAAAAATGTTGCTTACAGAGAATTCTGGTACTCGCATTAGTTTTTTCATTAGTGGCAGGGATCTTAAGTCCTTTTCATGCTGCGGAGGCAGAAGCCGCTTATCAGGGAAAATACATGATCAAAGTAAACCGGAAAATGTCTACGGTTACCATCTATGAACGGCAGTCGGGAGGAAAATACAAGGCAGTGAAGGCAATGGCCTGTTCACCGGGCTATGGCACACCCCTTGGAACCTTTTATATACCGGCAAAATACCGGTGGCAGCTTTTGGATGGCAATGTGTGGGGGCAGTATTGTTCCCGGATTAAGACTGGTATTCTCTTTCACTCGGTATGGTACTATGAGCGGGATCCATCCACCTTGTGTAACCGGGAATATAATAAACTTGGAACCATTGCATCCCACGGATGCGTGCGGCTGAATGTGCAGGATTGTAAATGGATCTACGATAATTGTCCGATTGGAACACAGGTTGTAATCTATGACAGCAGTGATCCGGGACCGCTTGGAAAACCGGAGACCATTAAGATTACGTCTGGAACCAGAACCGGTTATGATCCAACGGATATCTGGTCAAAAAACAATCCTTATAATAAAAAAGCGCCGAAGATTTCGGGAGCCTCTTCCAAAACGGTTATGTATGGACAAAAAGTGGATCTGAAAAAAGGGGTAACGGCAAAAAGCACCACGAATACCAGTCTGACATCAAAAATCAAGATTACGATTACCCTGGCTGGAAAAAAAGTGGCAAAGATTGATACGAAAAATCCAGGAAACTATAAAGTTACCTATCAGGTTACGGATCTTTTGAACCGGACGGCAAAGAAGACGATAACCGTTAAGGTGAAACCTCAGGGGGATCCGCTTCGTTTAACTGGAGTTAAGGACAAATATGTCGCACAGGGGAATACGATAAAAGCAGCTGCCATGGATGGTGTTGCACTCACCTGTGGGAAAAAGACACTTTCGAATGACCATATTAAAGTAAAGATTGTAAAGCAGAAAAAAGGAGTATACCGGGTTACTTATACTGCATCCTACACCGGAAAGAAAACCGTTGAGAAAAAGGCGGTAATCCGGGTTGATTATAAGCCGGCCATTTCCGGTGCCAGCAGCCAGACGATTGCAACAGGAACTGCCCTGACGAAGGAACTGGCACTGAAAGGGGTTACAATCAAGGATGACCGTACCAGCAAATCGAAGCTGGATATTCAGGTGTCTATATCCTATAAGGAAGACACAATGAAGTACAAGGTAGTGTACAAAGTAATTGATGAGATCGGAAATGTGGCGAAAAAGACCGTATATTACACGGTTGTGGAAGCTAATCCGGAGCCGGACAATCCTGATCAAGAGAATCCGGATGCGGAGAATCCTGATCCGGAAAAGACCGATCCGGTGGATCCTTCTTTGCCGGACAGTTCCGGTCAAAAAAGTGAAGAAATAGAAAAAACGAGTGCAAGAACGGAGGAAGTTTATTATGGCAGCACCTTATAATCATAAGGAAGTAGAAAAAAAATGGAGAAAATACTGGGAAGAACATCCGGTTAATGTGGATGACGGGAAAAAACCAAAATATTACTGTCTGGATATGTTTCCATATCCTTCTGGTAACGGACTGCATGTTGGACACTGGAGAGGTTATGTAATCAGCGATGTGTGGAGCCGTTATAAAATGATGCAGGGGTATTACCTGATTCATCCGATGGGATGGGACGCATTTGGCCTTCCGGCAGAAAACTATGCTATTAAGATGGGAGTTCATCCTGCGAAATCAACGGCAGAGAATATTGCGAATATTAAACGCCAGATTAATGAGATTGAGGCAATCTATGACTGGGACCGGGAAGTCAATACAACCGATCCGGAATTCTACAAATGGACCCAGTGGATTTTTGTAAAAATGTTTAAAGCAGGTCTTGCCTATGAGAAAGAGATGCCGATTAACTGGTGTCCATCCTGTAAGACCGGACTTGCCAATGAAGAAGTGGTAAATGGCTGCTGTGAGCGGTGTGGTTCTGAGGTAACGAAGAAAAATCTGAAACAGTGGATGCTTCGCATTACGAAATACGCGGATCGTCTGTTAGACGATCTGGATAAACTGGACTGGCCGGAAAAAGTAAAGAAGATGCAGAGAGACTGGATCGGAAAAAGTTATGGTGCAGAAGTTTACTTTGCGGTAGAAGGCAGGGATGAGAAGATTACGGTCTATACGACAAGACCGGATACACTGTATGGCGCCACATTCATGGTTCTTGCTCCAGAGCATGCCATGGCAAAAGAACTGGCAACCGATGAGACAAGAGAAGCCGTAGAAAAATATATTATGGATGCGTCCATGAAGTCCAACGTAGACCGTCTGCAGGACAAAGAAAAAACGGGTGTATTTACCGGAAGTTATGCGATTAACCCGTTAAATGGGGCAAAAGTACCGATCTGGTTATCGGACTATGTACTGGCCGACTACGGAACCGGGGCGATTATGTGTGTACCTGCCCATGATGACCGTGACTTTGAATTTGCAAAGAAATTCGATCTTCCGATTATCCAGGTAATTGCCAAGGACGGAAAAGAAATCGAGAATATGACGGAAGCTTACACAGAGGCTTCGGGAACGATGATTAATTCCGGCGAATGGAACGGAATGGAGTCTGCCGTATTAAAGAAGGAAGCACCTCAGATCATTGAAGAAAAGGGCTTTGGCCGTAAGACTACGAATTATAAGCTTCGTGACTGGGTATTCAGCCGCCAGCGTTACTGGGGCGAGCCGATTCCGATCGTCCATTGTGAAAAATGCGGTGCGGTTCCTGTTCCGGAAGAAGAACTGCCTCTTTTATTACCGGAAGTTGATAAATATCAGCCGACGGGAACCGGAGAATCTCCGCTGGCAGATATTGAGGAATGGGTTAATACAACCTGTCCATGCTGCGGTGGACCTGCAAAACGTGAGACGAATACAATGCCTCAGTGGGCTGGTTCTTCCTGGTATTTCCTCCGCTATGTGGATAACAAGAATAAGGATGAACTGGTATCCCGTGAAAAAGCAGATAAATATCTGCCGGTTGATATGTATATCGGCGGTGTAGAACATGCCGTTCTTCATCTGTTATACTCCCGGTTTTATACCAAGTTCTTATATGATATTGGTGTAATTGGATTTGATGAGCAATTTACCAAGCTGTTTAACCAGGGAATGATTACCGGTAAAAACGGAATTAAAATGAGTAAGTCAAAAGGCAATGTGATTTCTCCGGATGATCTGGTAAGAGATTACGGCTGTGATTCCTTAAGACTGTACGAATTGTTCGTAGGACCGCCGGAACTGGATTCCGAATGGGATGACCGTGGAATCGACGGTGTATACCGTTTCTTAAGCCGTTTCTGGAACCTGGTTATGGATAACAAGGATAAAGACATAACAGCGACAAAGGAGATGATCAAGCTCCGTCACCGCATGGTAAGTGATATCACAAGACGACTGGAAAGCTTCAGCCTGAATACCGTAATCAGCGGTTTCATGGAGTACAATAATAAATTTATTGACATTGCCAAGAAAGAAGGCGGAGTTGACAAAGAGACACTGTGTACGTTTGTTACCCTTCTGGCACCATTTGCTCCTCATATTGCAGCCGAGTTATGGGAAGAGTTAGGCAATGGAAAGAATCTGTTTGATACACCATGGCCGACCTTTGATGAGGAAGCTATGAAAGATGATGAGGTCGAGATTGCACTTCAGATCAATGGAAAGACAAAGGCAACAATGATGATTGCTGCAGATGAAGCAAAAGAGTCCGTTCTTTCCCGTGCAAAAGAGGAATTATCTTCCAAACTCACCGGAAATGTAGTAAAAGAAATCTATGTTCCGGGCAGAATTGTGAATATTGTAATGAAATAAAGAATGCAAAACAAGAACCCTTTGGGAAAGCAGTACTTTGCCGAAGGGTTATTGTACTTTACATCGAGAACTAGTATTTGGAGGTGTTTCATATGCATAAGAAGCATATACAGAACTGGAAACGATGGGTTGCCATATCTTTATCGGTGTGTTTAGCCAGCGGATATCTCGCAGGTGGCAGCGTATTAGCAGACAGTGTGGACAATCAGGATGACAATTACCAGCCGTATATCTCCCTTGGAGCTGACCTGAAGGCCGATGAAAAAGCCACGGTGCTTCGTCTTCTGGGTGTATCCGAAAGTGAGTTATCAGACTATGCAGTGGTAACCATTACCAATGAGGACGAGCATCAATATCTGGATGGATATCTGGATCAATCCGTCATTGGAACAAGGGCACTGTCTTCCGTAAAAGTAGTAAAGACAGAAGAAGGCAGCGGAATCGGTGTGGAGACACACAACATATCCTATTGTACAACCGGTATGTATTGTAATGCACTGATTACGGCAGGACTGGAAGATGCGGATGTGGTTGTGGCAGGTCCATTTAACATCAGTGGAACCGCAGCACTGGTCGGAGCCATGGAAGCCTATGCAACCATGACCGGACAGGAGATCAGCAAGGAGAGCATGGACGCAGCGACAAATGAGCTGGTGCTTACCGGGGAACTGGCGGATGAATTAGGTGATTCCGAGAAAACAGAACAGCTGATTGCCATGGTAAAACAGACCATGATTGAAAATGGTTTCACAAGCGAAAAGGACATACAGAAAGCAATCGAGGAAGCCAGTGATGCATTGGATCTGGACTTAAGTGATGAAGAAAAAGAGAAAATTGTGAGTCTCATGGGCAAGATCAGCAAGCTCGACATTGATCCGGATGCGTTAAAAGAACAGGCACAGGATATCTATAATTCCATCAGCGACAAGTTGAAGAACTTAGATTTTGACAAGGAAGGTTTCACACAGAAAGTAGGAGACGCCATCAGCAATTTCTTTTCATCTATTGTGGATTTCTTCAAAGGACTATTTGATTGATACCAGGGTTCAAAAAGTCATACGATTCGTGCTTGCATGAAAACGTATGACTGAAGGTATCATGCCATCAAAAGCCATACGATATATAGAAAGATGGAGGAAACGAAAGAGTGAAAAAAACGATAAAAACAATCATCCGTTTTCTAATTCTGATTCTGGGAATGTATCTGTTCTATACGCTGCTTTCCATGATGGGATTTACAAAGACCGTGGCATTCTGTATTGCGTACGCCATTTTTGCCGGTGCGTTGTTTGTTTATGTGGCACATTTTATCCACATCAATAAACAGTTCCAGCAGATTGTGGCCAGATATGACCAGGACGGAAATAATGAGAACTATTTAAAGGAACTGACCGCCTTAGGAAAGAAAACAAGAATCCGTATGTTGCGTGATATGATCGACCTGAACCGTTCCGGGGCATGTCTTCGTGATGCCAGATATCAGGAAGCCTTTGATATCTTAAATGCGGTAAAAGTAAAGAAAATGAGTGAGAATGCAAAAGTGGTCTATTATGTCAATCTGATTACTTATTACCGCTCCATTGAGGATGAGGACAAGGCACAGGCTGTGTTTTACGAGCAGGATGCACTGTTTCAGAAGTTTCGCAGTGATCCGAACCTTGGAGTGTATTTTGAACTGTTAGAGTGTGATTCTTATGCTTCCTCCGGAAAGGTAAAGCAGGCCAGGGAGCATATTGAAAAGGCGCATCAGTTTGCAAAAAATCCTCGTACAGAGGAAGGCTTTCTCTTGTGCGATATCCGCTGTGATCTGCTGGAGAGGAATTTTGACCGGGCTGAAAAACGGATCGAGGAAGTGCTTTCCCGGGAACAGATTAACCGGGATACAAAGCTTAAGCTGGAAGATCTTTCAAAGCAGCTGGAAATTGGACGTAAAATCCAGGAGAAAGAACGTGAGATTGCATTGGGTAAAAAATAGAAAGGATGGAAAAATATGGCAAACATTATATCAGATGAAACGATAGAGTATGTTGGAATTCTGGCAAAACTGGAGCTCTCTGAGGAAGAGAAGGAGCAGGCCAAAAAAGATATGGGAAGCATGCTGAATTATATTGATAAGTTAAACGAACTGGATACATCCGGTGTAGAACCGATGTCCCATGTGTTCCCGGTGCATAATGTATTCCGGGAAGATGAGGTGACGAATGAGGACTTTAGTCCGGAACTTTCCGTGAATGCACCGGAATGGAAAGACAATGCGTTAATGGTGCCAAAGACTGTATAGAAAGGAGGAGACTGATTGTGGATATCATGAGTTTAACCGCAGTAGAACTGGGGAAAAAGATAAAGGAAAAAGAAATTAGCGTGGAGGAAGCCGCAAAGGCAGCCCTCATACAGATTAATAAGGTAGAACCGCAGGTACACAGCTATGTGACGGTTCTGGATGAAGATGCTATTCTTTCAAGGGCGCAGATTGTCCAGAAAGGAATTGACGAAGGAAGCATAAGCGGACCGTTAGCAGGCGTGCCAGTGGCAATTAAAGATAATATGTGTACAAAGGGAATCCTTACAACATGCAGTTCCAAGATTCTTTCTGATTTTAAACCAACCTATACGGCTGAGGCAGTACGGAACCTGGAAAAAGCAGGAGCCGTGATCATTGGTAAGACGAATATGGATGAATTTGCCATGGGAAGTACAACAGAGACTTCCTACTATGGGGTGACGAAGAATCCATGGAATTTAGAGCATGTACCGGGAGGCTCGTCCGGCGGTTCCTGTGCAGCAGTGGCAGCAGGAGAGTGTTCTTATGCCCTTGGCTCGGACACCGGTGGTTCCATCCGCCAGCCAAGCTCATTCTGTGGGGTGACCGGAATCAAACCGACCTATGGAACCGTATCCCGTTACGGTCTGATTGCATATGGCTCTTCCTTAGATCAGATAGGTCCGGTAGCAAAGGATGTGACAGACTGTGCCACGATTCTTGAAGTGATTTCTTCTTATGATGCGAAAGACAGTACCTCCGTAAAAAGGGAGGACACCCGTTTTACAGAGGCGCTGGTAGATGACGTAAAGGGAATGAAAATCGGGATCCCAAAGGATTATTTTGGGGAAGGACTTGACCCGGAAGTAAAAGATTCTATTATGGAAGTCGTTTCTGTCCTGAAAGAAAAAGGTGCCATTGTGGAAGAATTTGATTTAAGCCTGGTTGAATATGCCATTCCTGCTTATTATGTCATTGCATCTGCAGAGGCAAGCTCAAACCTGTCCCGTTTTGACGGTGTAAAGTATGGGTACCGTACGAAGGATTATAACGGACTGCATGACATGTATAAGAAGACACGTTCAGAAGGATTTGGACCGGAAGTAAAACGTCGGATTATGCTTGGCTCATTTGTATTATCCAGCGGATATTATGATGCTTATTACTTGAAAGCCCTGCGTACAAAGGCACTGATTAAGAAAGCATTTGACGAAGCATTTTCAAAGTATGATGTGATCTTAGCTCCGGCATCTCCGGCAACTGCACCAAAGCTTGGAGAAAGCTTAAGCGATCCGATTAAGATGTACCTGGGAGACATTTACACGATCTCGGTTAATCTGGCAGGACTGCCAGGTATCACCGTGCCATGCCGCAACATGGGCAAAGACAATCTTCCGATCGGGGTACAGATGATCGGAGACTGTTTCCAGGAAAAGAAAATCATTCGTGCAGCCTATGCTTACGAGCAGAGCCGTGAATATAAAATGTGTGATCTGGCAAAGTAGAAAGGAGGAACCCTTATGTCAAAACAATATGAAACCGTTATCGGACTGGAAGTCCATGTGGAATTAGCAAGTAAAACGAAAATATTCTGTGGGTGTTCAACTGCATTCGGAGGAGCACCAAATACCCATACCTGTCCGGTATGTACCGGTATGCCGGGTTCTCTCCCTGTCCTTAATAAACAGGTCGTGGAATATGCTGTGGCTGTAGGTCTTGCTACGAATTGTACCATTAACCAGAATTGTAAATTTGACCGGAAGAACTATTTTTATCCGGACAATCCCCAGAATTACCAGATCTCCCAACTGTACCAGCCGGTTTGTATAAACGGCGGTGTGGAGATTACGACAGAAGCCGGAAAAAAGACAGTCCGGATTCATGAGATTCACATGGAAGAGGATGCGGGAAAACTGGTGCATGATGACTGGGAAGACTGTTCCTTAGTGGACTTTAACCGGTCCGGAGTGCCGTTGATTGAGATCGTGTCTGAGCCGGATATGCGAAGCGCAGAGGAAGTCATTGCTTATCTGGAAAAACTTCGTCAGACGATCCAGTACCTTGGCGCATCAGATTGTAAATTAAATGAAGGTTCCATGCGTGCTGACGTAAACCTCTCCGTCCGGGAAGCAGGGAGCGAGACGTTTGGCACAAGAACAGAGACAAAAAACCTGAATTCGTTCAAGGCAATTGCCCGCGCGATTGAAGCAGAACGGGAGCGACAGATTGACTTATTGGAATCCGGGGAAGCTGTCATTCAGGAAACCCGCCGCTGGGATGATACCAAAGAATATTCCTATGCGATGCGTTCCAAAGAGGATGCCCAGGATTACCGTTATTTCCCGGATCCGGATCTGGTTCCTATCATCATCTCTGATGAATGGATTGCAAAGATCAAAGAAAACCAGCCGGAATTCCGGGAACAGAAAATGCTCCGTTACAAAGAAGAGTATGATCTGCCGGATTATGATATCGACCAGATTACCCAGTCAAAGAAAATGGCAGATATTTTTGAGGCTGCGGTGGCAATCTGCAACAATCCAAAGAAAGTATCCAACTGGCTCATGGTGGAGACGATGCGCCTGTTAAAAGAGCATGATATGGAACCAGAAGATCTTTCCTTCTCTCCGGAAAACCTTGCCAAGCTCATTTCCCTGACCGACAGCAAGGCCATTAACTCCAATGTGGCAAAAGAAGTATTTGAAAAAATCTTCGAGGAAGATATTGATCCGGAACGTTATGTGGAAGAGCATGGATTAAAAGCAGTTAATGATGAAGGGGAACTGCGCAGTGTGGTAGAACGTGTGATTGCGGCAAACCCGAAATCAGTAGAAGACTATCACAATGGCAAAACAAAGGCCATCGGTTTCTTAGTAGGCCAGACGATGAAAGAGATGAAAGGAAAGGCCAACCCTGGAATGATTAATGACTTGTTAAAAGAATTATTATAGTTCTGATTGACGGGCTGACTATGATGGGGTATCATAAAAAAGGAGAAGGTTTATTCATAAAAGGGAAGGACGGTTATGGGAATGTACGAAAAACGTAGAAGTAAACGGCTTCCAGTAAAGCTGGAGTTAGAGATATCCTCTTTGTTCAAGCAGGATAATGTATTTGTCAATAACATTAATGCGCCAATCGAAGTGATTAATGTGTCGAAGACAGGAATTGGTTTTAAGACAACCAGTATTCTTCCACTGGATTTTTATTTTAATGCCAAGCTGGAGTTAGGAGATGCAACCAGGACGTTATATACGGTCGTGCGGATTGTGCGTTCGGAGATCTGCGATGACCACAAGACGATCTATGGCTGTGAGTTTGTAGGTATGGCGCCTGTTCTGACCTATATTTTTGACGAGTACGAAAAAGAACTTGAAGAGAAATAAAAAGCTGTTTGTGTAATGAGAAGGTTATGAATCTCAAGAAGCAACTCCTTTTATGGACATCTGTTTAATTTTGGGGTTATTAGCAAAATTATACTGTTGATCAATAAGGGAGTTGTTTTTTTGCGGAGGAATCACGATACGTTACGGTATCGTTTGTGTTTTACATCATGAGAAAAGGAAGGAATGAAGCAAAATGAAGCAATTAAGATGGAATGTGTGTGTACATACAACGCTGTTGGCGTGCAGTTTAGTCCTTGCTGCTGCCAGTTTCGGAACGAATGTTCTGGCAGCAGAAACAGTAAGCCAGAATGAGGTTTTGGATGTGGATAAAGAACATCCGGGGCAGAATCCGGAAGAGAATCCGGAAAGGAATCCGGTGGCAGCGGAAGGTTATCTTGTGACAGAAGATGACACATCACTCGTTGTTACCTATAATGGCATTGTGCAGAAAGAGGTATATCTAGCACTGCATAACAGTGATGGAATCTATACCGTTACGGAACCGGAACAAGCCGGAAGCAGAATCTATTATTTTGACAAAAACGGAGACGGAACAAAGTATACCGGCACAAAAACGATACCGGTTACTTATGAAGAAAAAACGGAATCGTATTTTGTGAAATCCGGGAAACTGTTAACGGACTGGTATAAAAAGGGAACGAAAAAGTATTATTATGACGGCGGCAAGCTTGTAACCGGATGGCATAAAATTGATGGGAAAAAGTATTATTTTGACAAATCGTCCTCGAACAAAGGTGTCCTTTTAACAGACACGATTATTGGAACGAAAGCGGATGATTCCTATTATGTGGATGAAACCGGTGTGCAGGTTACGGCTCCTGAAATAAAGCTGGCAGTGAAATTTGTGAATGCTCATACAAAGAAAAACTGGACGAACGAGAAAAAACTGGAAACCTGTTTCCGCTATCTGTGGAAAAATTATGAATATGAACGGTTTTATGACGAGCCGAAGGCTTCCAAAATGTCGGACTATGCTGTCTATATGCTGAAGAATAAAAAAGGAAACTGTTTCCGCTATGCATCCAGTTTTGCCTGCATTGCCAAAGTACTTGGCTATGACACCAGAGTAGCTGTGGGAGAAATATCGAGTACCCACGGAGGGATGACACCTCATGGCTGGACGGAAGTAAAAGTGGATGGAAAATGGTATCTCTGTGATGCAAATATGCAGCGTAATTATCCGAGAATCAGCTCCTATATGAGAACGAGCAAAAGCTATGCATACCGTCACAGCTGTAAAAAACGCTATAGCCTGAACATTAAAAATGGAAAGGTATCCTGGAAATGATATTTAGTTCATTAGTTTTCTTATGCGTCTTTCTGCCGGTCTGCTATCTGTTTTATTGTGTGATGCCATCCCTAAGATGGAAAAATGCACTTTTGATTCTGGCAAGCCTCCTCTTTTATGCATACGGGGAGCCGGTCTATGTGCTGCTTATGATCGTAAGCACATGGATGAATTATGCCTGTGCCAGAATCATTGACCTGGGCAGGGCGAAAAAAGCGGTACTGGTACTGAATGTGGTCGGAAATCTGGGCATTTTATGTGTGTTTAAATATGCCGGATTTCTGGTTGAAAGCTTTAATCAGCTGTTCCATCAGAAGGTACCGGTGCCTTGCATCGCACTTCCGGTGGGAATCTCTTTTTTCACTTTTCAGGCATTGTCTTATGTGATTGATGTGTATCAGGGAAAGGTAGCGGTGCAAAAAAGTTATTGGAAGGTTCTTCTTTATATCTCTTTTTTCCCACAGTTAATTGCCGGACCGATTGTAAAATACCGGGATATTAGCGAGGCAATTGAAGACCGCCATCTCGATGCAAGACAGGCTTCGTTTGGAATGAGGCGTTTTATCTGTGGACTGGCAAAGAAGGTGCTGATTGCCAATACGATGGGCAAGGTGGCAGATGCAGTGTTTACCGTGGATTTGGGCAGTGTGAACTTCTTTGTGGCATGGATTGGTGCTGCCGCATATCTGTTTCAGATCTATTATGATTTCAGTGGCTACAGTGACATGGCAATCGGACTTGGAAAAATGTTTGGCTTTCAATTCCGGGAGAATTTTAATTATCCATATGGCGCAGTGAATATCCAGGATTTTTGGAGAAGATGGCATATTTCCCTGTCGGACTGGTTTAAAGAATATCTGTATATTCCTCTCGGTGGCAACCGGAGGGGACGGGCACGTGCCTGTATCAATAAGCTGATTGTATTTTTCTGTACCGGACTGTGGCATGGAGCTAGCTGGACATTTGTATTATGGGGACTGTACCACGGCCTTTTTCTTTTGCTGGAGGAGTATGTGCCGGTAATGAGGAAACTGCCGAAGATCATAGGACATCTGTATACGGTAGTTGTCGTCTGTGTCGGGTTTGTCCTGTTTCGTGCGGATACGATTTCCCAGGCGCTCTTTATGATCAGGCAGATGTTTACCGGATTCTATTTTTCTGACTCTGCCTGTAGTTTTGCCTGGCAGCAGCTCACGCCATGGTTTCTTTTCATGCTTTTGATAGCGGTGATTGGTGCGGCACCGATTCAGCGGCTTTCTAGTAAAGTCCGCAATGGAGATGGTGGAGCTTTTGTTCAGAATGGTTTGTTTGTGCTATCGTTCATGCTTCTGTTGTGGTGTATGATCCGGTTGTCTGGAAGTACTTATAATCCATTTATTTATTTTCGATTTTAAGAAAGGAGGCAGGATATGAAGAAAAAGAAAGGATCGATTATCTATATGGCTGCCTGCCTTCTTCTGTGTATGCTGCCGTTTGTGGGAATGGCAGCAGTACCTACGAATTCCACGACGGAGAACCGGACGATGACCGCTTTTCCAAAGCTAAAAAAAGAAGGACAGTGGAATGTTGGCTTTATGAAGGAATTGGGAGCCTATTTTGAAGATCATTTCGCATTCCGGCCGGTATTCGTAACGGCAGATTCCAAGATTCAAAGCGGTATCTTTCAGGTGTCCAACATGGATACGGTCATCGTGGGAACGGATGGATGGCTGTATTATGCTGCTACACTGGATGATTATCTTGGACAGAATCTCTTATCCGAGAGAGGCATATTTAATGCTGCCCATAATCTTTCTTTGATTAAGCAGTCGGTTGAGCAGAAAGGAGCATCCTTTTTGCTTACTGTTCCACCGAACAAGAATTCGTTATATGGGGAGCACATGCCATATTACGATCAAAGAAAGGCAGGTTCTTCTAAAAATATCGAGAGACTGGAACCGGAACTTGCGAAATGGAACGTTCCTTATGCAGATTTGTTTTCGGTTTTTCAGAAGGAAAAAGAAGTGCTGTATCTAAAACGGGATTCTCATTGGAATGAGAAAGGAGCCATACTGGCTTATAACACGATGCTGGATACGCTGGATTGCGAGCATGAGAATTACGAGGCGGTGGAAGCACTTCGTATGAAAACAGAATATGGTGACCTGAATAAAATGATCTATCCTCTGTGTGGGGAGCCGGAGTGGAATTACCAGTACCAGAAAAAGGAAACATATCATTATGTAACGGAGACGCAAAGCGTGGAAGATGCCTGGATACAGACGAAGAATAAAGAAGGGGAAGGAAGCCTTCTTATGTTCCGGGATTCCTTTGGCAACACGTTACTTCCGTTGATGGCAGACACGTATGAAGACGGGTATTTTTCAAAGGAGATTCCTTATCCTCTGGACACTTATATGGAACAATATCATCCGCAGACCGTCATTGTGGAAAAAGTAGAGCGGAATCTGGATGAGTTTGCTAAGGAACCACCGGTTATGACAGGTCCGGCTGCAACGCTTAATGGCACACCAGATCCGATCAACACGGATACGGATGTCCGGATGGAGGAATCAGAATATGCGCCAGATTATTGGAAAATCAGTGGAACACTGGATTCTTCCTGCGTGGAAACGGATACCCGGGTTTTCATTAAGGTGACCGTGGGAGAGACTGAGGCGGTCTATGAGGCATTTACCGTGTCTGATGAGCAGGGGGATAACGGATATGTGCTGTATCTTCCAAAGAATCAGACTCTGTCAGATACCGTTTGCATAGATGTGTTTGCAGGCGGGGACAAAAGGTGGTGCAAGGTGTGTACGGAGGAGTTTTTAATCAGTCAGTTACCTGTGTCAGGGGAAGAATAAAGAAAGCAGGACGAAAGAATGAGATGCAAAGAGGATGCAAAAAACTGGAGAAAATGGTTTCAAACGGTGGCAGCAGCGGTCTGTCTCATATTTGTAGTGATGCTTACCGGGTGCAGTAAAAATCAGATGGATGTGACCATTACCGACCGGCAGACAACAACGAAATTCACTGCCAAAAGTGATCTGACGGTGGAAAAACTGCTGGAAGAAGCAGAAATTCCGTATGATGAAGCGGATGAAATCGTTCCATCGCTCCATACGAAAATGACCGGGAACAATGCGACGATCCACATATCCCGCCATGTAAAGGTTTCCGTGTTATCGGATAACCAGAACGAGTCTGTGGAATTAACGGGTGGAACGGTGGCAGATGCACTCAAACAGGCGGGCGTATCATTAAAGAAAAAAGATTCTGTGAACCATGACCTTATGACTTATCTGACGGACGGCATGGAAATCTGTGTCGTACGCCGTCTTGGAATCACGCTTGTGGTGGGTGGAAAATCACAAGACGTACTGACCACACAGAAAGATGTGGCATCCTTTCTAAAGGAACAGGGGGTTACACTCGGCAAGCATGACCGGGTGGAACCGAAGCTTAAAGCTGAACTGAAGGATGGTTCCAAGGTAGTTGTTAAGCGGGTTGAGATAAAGAAAGAAACCCGGACGGAAGCCATTGCCTATGATACAAAGCAGACTTATTCGCCATCAAGGGCTGCCGGAACAAGGAAAGTGACACAAAAAGGTGTGCCTGGTAAGAAAAAGGTCACTTACCGGGTAACCTATGTGGATGGGAAAGAAGAGAGCCGTGAAAAGGTAAGTGAAAAAGTTGTCAAAAAAGCGGTGAATCAGGTAATCGTTCAGGGAACAAAGAAAAAAAGTGGGAAAACCATTGTATCAAAAAAGCGGGTGGATGACTGCGACGGTTCCGGACATGGCTATTATATCATTACCTATTCCGATGGAACCGTAAAGTATGAGAACTACTAATCCGCAGCCGGGAGGTTCGCATTTGCTACGCCCTTATATCAAAATTATACCGGATGTTACCGGCAGGCGGGGCATCTCTGGCGATCAGGTCTTTGACGAGGTCAAAGTCCTGATCTTTTTTTAAAAATTCAGAGGTTAAGGTATATCCCTGATCGTTTAACGGTTCCCTGAGAAGGGAGATGTTATTTTTTAATAGACGTTTCCCTTCTTCGTCGTTTAGATAGAACTTGGAAGTAACCTGGTTTCCTTCTATCGTCAGATGTACGTCCAGACTTCCCAGATGGGCAAGATTGAGCCTTAGAAGTACACTGACCGGCTTTCCATCGGAAAGGCTGCTTTTTTTCCGGGCAAACACATATAGATCTGGGTTGGCCGTCTGGTTTGGCAGTTCCATTGGGAGCTGCACATACGGATAGAACTGGTTTAAGGTATTGAGAAAGGAGATGTTTGCCGCCGTATTCTCAAGGGTTTCAGAGAAGGCAGCCGCCAGATTGCTCTTTGGCAGGGTGTCTGCCAGGGAGGAAAACTCTTTTAACTGGGAAGCAAGCTGGTGGTAGTAATCCGGTATAAGGCTGGAATCAGGATTGGAACCTGCCAGAAGCTTTTTTGGAGTTAACAGGAAGTTCTCCTGAAACTGGTTTTTGATAAGCGTCTGGAACTGGGTGTTGGACAAAAGCTTTTCGGTGTCCTCGGACTTGGAGAAGGACAATAGGTTTTTAATAATATTTAAGGTCTCCTTCTGGGAGGCGGTTCCATCCGTGATCTTTTGTCTCATTGCCTGCCCAAGGGGAAAATTCTCCAAGGCGTCCAATAGCTGGGCGCGTTCTTCACCTGTGAAGAAGCCTCCAATGAAAGAATGCTCGGTCTGGTAGGTCTGATAATCTTCTAGTATCGTCTTAAAAAGGGGATGCTCTAACAGCTCTTGTGTGGATATCATTCCGTCCTCATTGGAATCGGTGCTGTTTTCCTTTATGGAAAGGATGATTTTTGCAAGAGCGGGCAGGGAAATCTGGTGGTTCTGTATACTTTGCACGGTCTCGTCGGAAAGCTCATACCCGGATAAAAGCTCTGCAAGTGTCTCTCCGGCTTTTTGCCCGGATTCCGGCACAGACAGATTGTCTAAGTAAGTTAACTCCTCAGCCGAAGGAAGGAATTCCGGCTTGGAAGAGGACAAGAGTGTGGCGATTACTTTGCTTCCGATGTGAGAGGCCAGATCGGTTCCATAGAGGCTGCTGCTGTCGGACAAAAGGGTGCCAATCTGGTCAGACAGCTCTGAAAACTGGCTCGACAGTGCATGGGTGCCATTCCGGTAGCTTTCAAAGGAAGCCATATTCTCCCGTGTGAGAGGAATGCTGTATTTTTTCATGAGAGCCAGGGATTTGATCCCGATATCCGGGTTTGTGGCAGATAAATGAAGCATATCCAGAATGGACTGTTTGTTAATCGGAAGCTGGTTGTGGATTAACTCCCGGACAACCGTCTGGTTATGCTCATTTTTCGGCAGCATAGATTCTTCGAGTACTCTCCGGATTATATTATTTTCCGAGGCAAGCTGGCTTTGCGGAATCATTTCTAATGTGATCCTGCCCGGGACAATGTGATCAACCAAAAAAGAAGCCGTATCCCCGATGGAGAGGCTGGATGCATTGGAGATCCGGGCATGTACCGTCGTATTATCCTCTAATGTCAGGGTGATCTCATGGTTTCTAAGATCCGTTACTTCCCCTCTTAACACCTGTCCTTCCCGGATCTGGGTTAAAGGCTGGTTTTGGGCATAGTTACTCAGTCTTCCAACCGTATGGCCGGAAGTTCTCGATGCCTGCCCCTGACCGGGATGATTGGTTACAATACGGCTGCCGGAACTTGATAACTCCATAATAAATCACCTCATATCTTATGATGTTGGGGTCAAAAGGTCTTTTGACCCTGGCATCAACTTATCTTAGTATATATTTCGGCAAATTCCTTCTTTTCGATAACATCAGATAAAAATGATTCGTTATTTTAGCGATTTTCTTAAGAAAATAATTTTTTTTAAAATAAAACTTGATTTATTTAGATTCTGATAGTATAATCAGTGCTAAGAACAAAGGCGTTCAGAATCCGGAAGGATTTTGGACGCCTTTTTGCGTATCTGTTTCTTTGTTTACTATTCACAGAGAAACGGTGAGGATGCGCGGACAAATATGAATGGAAGTACGGTTAAAGGAGGAAAATCATGAGCAAACAGGCTGTTGAAGAATGCAAACGCAAACCATTTGGTTTGTATGATCCACGATTTGAACATGACAACTGTGGAATTGGTGCCGTGGTTAATATCAATGGAAAGAAAACCCATGATACGGTAGAAGGTGCGTTAAAGATTGTTGAGAATCTGGAGCATCGTGCCGGAAAAGATGCGGAAGGCAAGACCGGTGATGGTGTTGGTATTCTGCTGCAGATTTCCCATAAGTTTTTTTCTAAGAAAGCCGCAGAGCTTGGAATGGATGTAGGTGGAGAACGTGAATATGGTGTCGGCATGTTCTTCTTCCCACAAGATGAACTCAAATGCAACCAGGCAAAGAAAATGTTTGAAATCATTGTCCAGAAAGAGGGAATGGAATTCCTCGGCTGGCGTGAAGTTCCGGTGTATCCGGATGTGCTTGGTAATACTGCACGTTCCTGTATGCCGCACATTATGCAGGCCTTTGTAAAGAAGCCGGCAGATGTGGAAAAAGGGCTGGATTTTGACCGTAAATTATATATTGCACGAAGAATTTTTGAACAGAGTAATGAAACCGCTTATGTAGTTTCCCTGTCAAGCAGAACGATCGTATATAAAGGAATGTTTCTGGTAGGACAGCTCCGCTCTTTCTTTGAAGATCTACAGAATGAGAACTACGAATCTGCCATTGCCATCGTTCATTCCCGTTTCAGCACTAACACCCAGCCAAGCTGGCAGCGTGCCCATCCAAACCGTTTTATTGTTCACAACGGCGAGATTAATACAATCCGTGGTAATGCGGATAAGATGCTTGCCAGAGAAGAGATTATGGAATCGGAACAGTTAAAAGGGGAACTTCACAAAGTTCTTCCGGTTGTCAATGTAGAAGGTTCTGATTCGGCTATGTTAGATAACACATTGGAATTCCTTGTAATGAGTGGTATGGAACTTCCTCTTGCCGTTATGATTACCATTCCGGAGCCTTGGGAGAACAACAAATATATGTCCCAGGATAAAAAAGATTTCTACCAGTACTATGAGACAATGATGGAGCCTTGGGACGGACCTGCATCCATTCTGTTCTCAGATGGTGATATTATGGGAGCGATTCTTGACCGGAACGGGTTACGTCCTTCCCGGTATTACATTACAACAGACGGCCAGGTAATTCTGTCCTCAGAGGTTGGTGTATTAGAAATTCCACCGGAAAAAATTCTGAAAAAAGACCGGCTAAGACCAGGAAAGATGCTTCTTGTTGATACCGTAGCCGGAAAAATCATTGATGATGATGACCTGAAGACAAAATATGCTTCCAGACGGCCTTATGGTGAATGGCTCGACTCCAAGCTGATCCGTCTTGCAGACTTAAGCATTCCAAATGAACGGGTACAGGATTACACAAAAGAAGAGAGAAACAAACTGTTTAAGGCATTTGGATACAGCTACGAAGATTATAAGACCTCAATTCTTCCGATGGCAATGAATGGTGCAGAACCAATCGCTGCCATGGGTACGGATGCACCGTTAGCAGTTCTGTCAAAGAAAGACCAGCCGCTGTTTAATTATTTCAGACAGTTGTTTGCACAGGTAACCAATCCTCCGATTGATGCGATCCGGGAGGAAGTAGTGACATCTACCAGTGTATATATTGGGGAAGACGGCAACCTTCTGGAAGAAACTCCGGAAAACTGCCATGTGATTAAAATTCACAATCCGATTCTTACAAACACGGATTTATTAAAGATTAAATCGATGCATAAGGAAGGCTTCAAGGTTGAAGTTATTCCAATGATCTATTATAAAAATACCTCCTTGGAAAAGGCGATTGACCGTCTGTATGTTGAAGCAGACCGTGCCTACAAGGAAGGTGCAAATGTGCTGATTCTTTCGGACCGCGGGGTTGATGAAAACCATGTATCCATTCCTTCTCTGCTGGCAGTATCCGCCTTGCAGCAGCATCTGGTACGCACAAAGAAGAGAACCCGTGTGGCGATGATTGTAGAAAGCGCGGAGCCAAGAGAAGTACACCATTTTGCAACGCTGTTAGGTTATGGTGCCTGTGCGGTAAACCCGTATCTGGCGCAGGAGGCAGTTAAGAGCCTGATTGAGGAAGGAATGCTTGATAAAGATTACTATGCAGCGCTTACCGATTACAATGATGCGATTTTGCATGGTATCGTAAAGATTGCATCGAAAATGGGTATTTCCACGATCCAGTCTTACCAGGGCTCCAAAATCTTTGAAGCCATTGGTATCAGCAGTGATGTGATTAATAAGTATTTTACCGGTACCGTCAGCCGCATTGGCGGAATTACGATTAAAGATATTGAAGAGCAGGTTGACCGTCTTCATTCAAAAGCATTTGACCCGTTGGAGTTTGCAACGGATCTTACATTAGACAGCTGCGGAAGCCATAAGTTAAGAAGTGGAAAGGAAGAGCATCTGTATAATCCGAAGACCATTCATTTATTACAGAAGGCAACCCAGACTGGTGATTATGAGACGTTCAAAGAATATACGGCATGTATTACAGAAGAAGAAAAGGGTGTGAATCTCCGGGGACTGTTAGATTTTAACTATCCAAAGAAACCGATTTCCATCGATAAAGTAGAAAGTGTGGACTCCATTGTAAAACGGTTTAAGACAGGTGCTATGTCTTACGGTTCCATTTCCCAGGAGGCACATGAGACACTGGCGATTGCAATGAACCGTCTTGGCGGTAAGTCCAACAGCGGAGAAGGTGGAGAAAGTCTTGACCGTCTTACGGTAGGGGAAGATGGACTGAATAAATGCTCTGCCATTAAGCAAGTTGCTTCCGGACGGTTTGGTGTTACATCCCGTTACCTGGTAAGTGCAAAGGAGATTCAGATTAAGATGGCACAGGGGGCAAAACCAGGAGAAGGCGGACATCTGCCAGGCAAGAAAGTATATCCTTGGGTTGCAAAGACCAGACATTCTACCCCGGGTGTAAGTCTGATCTCTCCGCCGCCTCATCACGATATCTACTCCATCGAAGATCTGGCTCAGTTGATTTATGATCTGAAGAACTCGAATACCGATGCCAGAATCTCTGTAAAACTGGTTTCTGAGGCGGGGGTTGGTACCGTAGCAGCCGGTGTGGCAAAAGCGGGTGCAGGGGTGATTCTGATCTCCGGATATGATGGAGGTACCGGTGCAGCTCCGAGAAGCTCCATCCATAATGCCGGACTTCCTTGGGAGTTAGGTCTTGCAGAAACCCATCAGACGTTAATGATGAACGGGCTTCGTTCAAAGGTCGTAATTGAAACCGATGGAAAACTGATGACCGGACGTGACGTTGCCATTGCTGCTATGCTTGGTGCGGAAGAATTCGGTTTTGCAACCGCTCCGTTAGTAACCATGGGCTGTGTCATGATGCGTGTATGTAATCTGGATACCTGCCCGGTTGGTGTGGCTACCCAGAATCCGGAATTAAGAAAACGGTTTAAAGGAAAACCGGAATATGTAGAGAATTTCATGCGCTTTATCGCTGAGGAGCTGCGTGAGTATATGGCGAAGCTTGGTGTTAAGAGTGTGGATGAGCTGGTTGGACGTACCGATCTTCTGAAAGTGGCAGACGACTGCAGCGAACAGGCTAAAAAACTGGATCTGTCAGCTATTCTTGACAATAGCTGTTACGATGAGAAGAATCATAAATTTGACAGCAAACAGGTATATGACTTTGAACTGGAAAAGACCATTGATGAGAGAATCTTCCTGAAGGAATTCAAAAATAACATGCAGACAGGAAAGAAGAAAACCATTGATGTGGATATCACGAATATTGACCGTTCCCTTGGTACGATCTTTGGTTCCGAGATTACAAAGAAATTCGATGGAACACTGGAAGAAGATACGTTTACAATTAAGTGCCACGGAAGCGGTGGACAGAGTTTTGGTGCATTTATTCCAAAAGGCCTTACGCTGGAATTAATCGGTGACAGCAATGATTATTTAGGAAAAGGGCTTTCCGGTGGTAAGATTGTAGTATATCCGCCAGAAAACAGCGTGTTTAAGGCAGAAGACAACATCATTATCGGAAATGTGGCATGTTATGGTGCAACCAGTGGTAAAGTCTTCATTAACGGAATTGCCGGAGAACGGTTCTGTGTACGAAACTCCGGTGCCCGGGCAGTTGTGGAAGGTGTAGGTGACCATGGCTGTGAATACATGACCGGCGGCTGTGTTGTAATTTTAGGGCCAACGGGTAAAAACTTTGCAGCTGGTATGAGCGGCGGTGTTGCCTATGTTCTGGATGAAAATTTTGATTTATACCTGAAATTAAATAAAGAGCTGGTTTCTTCGGAAGCGGTAACGGATAAATATGATGTGCTGGAGTTAAAGAAAATGATTGAACAGCATGTAGAGGCAACTGGATCTGAGAAAGGAAAGATGATCCTGGATCATTTCAGTGAGTATCTACCAAAATTCAAGAAAGTCATTGCATACGATTACCGCAGAATGCAGCAGGAAATCGTGCGGTTTGAGGAAAAAGGATTAAGTAACGAGCAGGCTCAGATTGAAGCATTTTACCATACGGTAAATCACTGATAAGGAGGCAGCGAACAATGGGAAAACCAACAGGATTTATGGATTATGAACGTAAGAATTGTGATGCGGTAGCACCAAAGGAACGTATTAAGAACTTTAACGAGTTCCATACGCCGCTGTCTATGAAAGAACGCAAAATTCAGGGTGCCAGATGTATGGACTGTGGTGTACCGTTCTGCCAGTCCGGTATGATGATTGGCGGTATGGCATCAGGATGCCCGCTGAACAATCTGATTCCGGAGTGGAATGATCTGTTGTACCACGGAAATATGGAGATGGCACTGGAACGTCTGTTAAAGACCAACAACTTCCCGGAATTTACTTCAAGGGTATGTCCGGCTCCTTGCGAGGCAGCCTGTACCTGTGGCTTGAACGGGGATCCAACCGCCATCAAGGAAAATGAAAATGGCATCATTGAATATGCCTATGAGCATGGATTAATCAAAGCAAATCCTCCAAAGGTGCGTTCTGGAAAGAAAATTGCAATAATCGGCTCCGGACCTTCCGGACTGGCAGCCGCAGACCAGCTCAATAAGCGGGGACATTCTGTGACCGTATATGAGCGCAGTGACCGTGTAGGCGGACTTTTGATGTACGGTATCCCGAATATGAAGCTGGAGAAAGAATACATTGAACGCAAAGTAAACATTATGAAAGAAGAGGGCGTGGAGTTTGTAGTAAACGCCAATGTAGGAGAAAATGTAGATGCAAAGAAACTGATGAAGGAATATGACCGCGTCATTCTCTGCTGTGGTGCTTCAAATCCCCGTGATATCAAGGCTCCGGGGAGAGATGCCAAGGGCATCTACTTTGCGGTAGATTATCTGACCCGGACAACAAAGAGCCTGTTAGACTCCGGATTTGCTGATAAGCAGTATGTAGATGTAAAAGGGAAAAACGTCCTTGTCATTGGTGGAGGCGATACCGGAAATGACTGTGTGGGAACTTCCATCCGCCTTGGGGCAAAATCGGTGGTACAGCTTGAAATGATGCCGAAGCCTCCTCTAGAACGTCTTGCAAGCAACCCGTGGCCAGAATGGCCAAAGGTTTTAAAGACCGATTATGGCCAGGAAGAAGCCATCGCCATGTTTGGCAATGATCCACGAATCTACCAGACTACGGTAAAAGAGTTTGTGAAGGATGCCAAAGGTCATGTATGCAAAGTGATTTGCGTGAAACTGGAAGCAAAGAAGGATGAAAAGACCGGACGGATGAATATGGTTCCGATTCCGGGTTCGGAATATGAACTGGCAGCCGACTATGTATTTATTGCAGCCGGATTCCTTGGAAGCCAGGATTATGTCACAAAAGCATTTGGTGTGAAAGTAAACCAGCGAACCAATGTGGAGACACAGCCTGGAAAATATGAGACCAATGTGAAAAATGTCTTTACTGCCGGAGATATGCACCGGGGACAGTCCTTAGTCGTATGGGCAATCCGGGAAGGGCGCGAAGCAGCCCATGCAGTGGATGAACACCTGATGGGATATTCTAATCTTCAGTAGAATTTTTCCATTGACAGAGCAAAGCCTCCTATGGTAATAATATAAGTGTTATATGACTGACGGAAGTGGAGTTTCACCACATGGAGTATAACCGAAGTAAAAATGCCGACCGTCTGGGCTGAAAAGCCTGGATTGTGTCGGCTTTTCTGATGATGAATGTGTAAACAAATGATTTTACATCTGAAGGAGGAAGAATCATGGAAAAAGAATGGAATGGATTTGTTGGTGGAGCTTGGGAAAGAGAAGTAAACGTCAGGGATTTTATCCAGAAGAATTATACACCGTATGACGGGGATGAATCTTTTTTAGAGGGACCGACACAGGATACGCTGGATCTGTGGGAACAGGTGCTTGCACTGTCCAAGGAAGAGCGGGAAGCAGGCGGAGTCCTTGATATGGATACAAAGGTCATCTCTACGATTACCTCCCATGGACCGGGCTATTTAGATAAAGAGAAAGAAAAAATCGTAGGATTCCAGACGGATAAACCGTTTAAGCGTTCACTGCAGCCTTATGGCGGAATCCGGATGGCAGTTAAGGCATGTGAGGATAATGGATATAAAGTAGATCCGGAGGTGGTAGAGTACTTCACCACACACCGGAAAACCCATAATGCAGGGGTATTTGATGCCTATACTCCGGAGATGCGTGCCTGCCGCTCCAACCATATCATTACCGGACTTCCGGATGCTTATGGCCGTGGAAGAATTATCGGGGATTACCGCCGTGTGGCGTTATATGGAGTTGATAAACTGATTGCAGATAAAGAGGAACAGAAGGCAACAACCCGGACGATTATGTATTCGGATGTAATCCGGGAGAGAGAGGAACTTTCCGAGCAGATCCGGGCATTGAAAATGCTGGGGGAACTGGCAAAAATCTATGGCTGCGATATCTCCAGACCTGCATCGAATGTGAAAGAGGCAACCCAGGCCGTTTATTTTGCCTACCTGGCTGCGGTTAAGGAACAGAACGGTGCTGCCATGAGCCTTGGGCGTACTTCTACCTTCCTTGATATCTATGCCCAGCGTGACCTGGCAAACGGCACTTTTACGGAGAAAGAGATTCAGGAAATCATTGACCAGTTCATTATGAAGCTTCGTCTTGTAAAATTTGCCCGTACTCCGGAATATAACGCACTTTTTGCAGGAGATCCTACCTGGGTAACAGAATCCATCGGCGGAGTTGGTGTAGACGGACGCTCCATGGTTACAAAAATGTCGTACCGCTATCTGAATACCCTCAATAATATTGGGGCAGCACCGGAACCAAATCTGACGATTCTCTGGTCCGAGAAGCTTCCGGATAATTTTAAGAGATTCTGTGCGAATATGTCCATTAAGCATTCTGCGATCCAGTATGAAAATGATGACCTGATGCGTGTTGTCCACGGAGATGATTACGGCATTGCCTGCTGCGTATCTTCCATGCGTATAGGTAAAGAGATGCAGTTCTTTGGTGCCCGTGCGAATCTGGCAAAATGTCTTCTCTATGCTATCAATGGCGGGGTAGATGAGATGAGCGGCCAGCAGGTTGGACCAAAATACCGTCCGATTACTTCCGAGTATCTGGATTTTGATGAGGTCATGGAAAAATATAAAGACATGATGAAATGGCTGGCAGGAGTATATGTGAATACATTAAATATTATCCATTATATGCATGACAAATACAGCTACGAACGTCTTCAGATGGCACTTCATGATAAAAATGTAAAGCGCTGGTTTGCAACGGGGATTGCCGGAATGTCGGTTGTTGCAGACTCGTTATCTGCCATTAAATATGCAAAAGTAAAAACCATTCGCAATGAGCAGGGACTTGTAGTAGACTATGAAGTAGAAGGTGATTTTCCAAAATACGGGAATGATGATGACCGGGTAGACGAGCTGGCAAAAGAAGTACTTCACACCTTTATGCAGTATGTCCGTGGGAACCACACTTACCGGGGAGGTATCCAGACCACGTCCATCTTAACCATTACTTCTAATGTAACGTATGGAAAGAACACGGGTGCCACACCGGATGGAAGAAAGAAAGGGGAAGCATTTGCTCCTGGTGCCAATCCGATGCATGGAAGAGATACCCATGGAGCAGTTGCTTCGCTGGCTTCTGTATCCAAGCTTCCATTTGCTGATGCCCAGGATGGAATCTCCAATACATTCTCCATTGTGCCGGATGCGCTTGGAAAAGGAGAGGCTGCTGCAGAAAATCTGGTATCTTTGCTGGATGGTTATGTGGCAAAAGGCGGACATCATCTGAATGTCAATGTCTTTAACCGGGAAACACTGCTGGATGCACAGAAACATCCTGAGAAGTATCCTCAGCTTACGATCCGTGTATCCGGTTATGCAGTAAACTTTATTAAACTGACGAAAGAGCAGCAGGATGAGGTAATTGCAAGAACATTCCACGAACGGATGTAAGTAAAGGCAGCCGTTCAGCCAAAGAAAGGAGCAGCCAGTGAAAGGAAGAATTCATTCGATTGAAAGTTTTGGAACGGTGGACGGTCCGGGAGTGCGTTATGTTGTATTCTTCCAGGGCTGTCCTATGAGATGCCAGTACTGTCATAATCCGGACACCTGGAATAAGGAAGATGGAAAAGAAATGGATGCCGATGAGGTGCTTGCCGGATTTTTTCGAAACCAGGGTTTTTATAAAAACGGTGGAATCACGGCAACCGGCGGGGAACCGTTAATGCAGATTGATTTTCTTACTGAACTTTTCCGGAAAGCCAGAGAAAAGGGAGTCCATACTTGTCTGGACACATCCGGAATCCTGTTTTCGGAAGAGAATGAAACGATCAGAGAACAGTTTGACCGGCTAATGGAAGTGACCAGTCTGGTTATGCTGGATATCAAGCATATGGACAGGCAGAGGCACAAAGCACTTACCGGACATGAGCCGGATGCAGTATTTGCTTTTGCACGGTATCTGGAGAAAAAAAGGATGCCATTATGGATACGCCATGTGGTTGTGCCGGGAATTACTTATGAGGAAGAGGAGTTAAAGGCACTTGGGCGCTATCTGAAAACCTTGTCCAATTTTGAACACCTGGAAGTGCTGCCGTATCATGCCATGGGAAAAGTAAAATATGACAATCTTGGAATCGATTATGTCCTAAAGGATACCCCGCAGCTTACGAAAGAAGAAGGAAAACAGGCGGAAAAATGGATTCTTTCTGCTATGAAAGAAATGGAGTGAAGGAATTACCATGAAGAAAAAACAACGGGAGATTATAAGTGCGCTGGTATTTTTTCTGTCAGTGGCGGTAATCGTCATCGGGGGTTTTTTGATGACGAATTCAACCGGGGTGCAGGTAAAGCCGGAACATACGAAAAACCCATCGGATGAAACTGCTGGCAGCACAAAGCATCCGGCAGGAGTGAAGGTTACGGACTCTGCTGCGATTGACGGGATGACCGAAGATATTGTAAATAATATGACGCTGGAAGAAAAAGTTGGTCAGATGTTTGTAGTAAGTCTGGAGAATCTGGACACAAGTAATGGAAATTACTATGAATTCCGTTCGGTAACGCCGGAAATGGAGCAGACTATGAGCCAGTTTAAACCGGGAGGCGTGATTTTATTTTCCAGAAATATTGAGAGCAGGGAACAGACCAGGCAGCTGATATCGGATCTGTCCGCTTCCTCTGATATTCCGCTGTTTATTACCGTGGATGAAGAAGGCGGTGATGTGGCAAGGATTGCAAGCAACCCTAATATGAAGACAACGTCCTTTCCGTCCATGGAAGAAGTGGGGCAGAAAAATGACACCGAATACACTTACAAGATGGGAAAAACGATTGGAAGCGAGATTAAGGAGCTTGGGTTTAATGTAGATTTTGCTCCGGTAGCGGATGTAAAAACCAATCATTTAAATACGGAGATCGGCAACCGTTCCTTTGGCAGTGACCCGGATTTGGTATCATCAATGGTTACTGCTGTCGTAAAAGGAATCCAGGAGAATGATGTCAGTGCAACCTTGAAACATTTCCCGGGACATGGCAATTCTTCCGAGGATTCCCATAAGACAGCCGTTAATGTGGACAATGATTTAAACCGTCTGCGAAAAGTGGACTTTGTGCCGTTTCGTGCCGGAATAAAAGAAGGAGCCGATTTTGTGATGGTATCCCATATTTCCGTGAGCCGGGTAACCGAAGATACGGTTCCTGCATGCATGTCCGAGCTTATGATCAAGACGATTCTAAGAAAGGAACTGGGATTTAACGGGATTGCCATAACCGATGCTATGGATATGGGCGCCATAACAAAATATTACGATCCGGATGAAGCAGCTGTAAAATGTGTTGATGCAGGAATGGATATGATTCTGATGTCTACGGATTATCAGAGGGCTTATCAGGTCGTTCTCGGGGCAGTACAGGATGGACGAATCGACGAGTCCCAGATTGACGAGTCCGTAAAACGGATTATCCGGGTAAAAATAAAGCGGGGACTGATTCTTTCCGATACCAATCTGCTTCCGTAAATAAAACGCAGTCTTTCCATATACGAAGGCTGCGTTTTTTCGACAAAGTTTCTGTTTTTTTGAAAAAAGTATTGCACAATTTCGTGGATTTAATATAATTATACTTGGTGTTTGAGGCAATTTGATTGGCCAAAATAGGATTCGTGAGAAAGGAATTACTATGCAGAACGACGAAAAGAAGATTTGGGATGGATTACATGAGGAATGTGGTGTGTTTGGCATCTATGACCTGGACGGAAATGATGTGGCATCTTCCGTATATTATGGTTTATTTGCTTTGCAGCACCGTGGACAGGAAAGCTGTGGAATCGCAGTCAGTGATACAAACGGTCCAAAAGGACAGGTGGATTCCTGTAAGGGGATGGGACTGGTAAATGAAGTTTTTAATGGAGAGAACCTTGGAAAGCTTCATGGTGATATTGCGATTGGCCATGTGCGTTATTCTACGGCTGGTGCCAGCAGTGCCCAGAATATCCAGCCTTTGGTGCTCAATTACGTGAAGGGCACACTGGCTCTGGCACATAATGGAAATCTGGTGAATGCACCGGAATTAAGAAAGGAACTGGAATATACCGGCGCGATTTTCCAGACAACCATTGATTCGGAAGTGATTGCTTATCATATTGCCAGGGAGCGTTTGAATACCCCGGATGTGGAGAGTGCGGTAAAAAATGCCATGCAGAAAATCAAAGGAGCGTATTCTCTGATTGTGATGAGTCCACGTAAATTAATCGGAGCGAGGGATCCATTTGGTTTTCGTCCTCTCTGTATTGGAAAGCGGGACAATTCCTACATTCTGGCTTCAGAAACCTGTGCGCTGGATGCAGTCAGTGCGGAATATGTAAGAGATGTGGAGCCGGGAGAGATTGTGACAATCAGTAAAGATGGAATCCAGTCTGACAAGAGTCTGTGTACCGGAAAACATGCAGCCTGCATTTTTGAGCATATTTATTTTTCCAGACCAGACAGTTACTTTGATGGAGTCAGTATCTATGAGTCCCGGATTAAAGCAGGGGAGATTCTGGCGGAAGAATATCCGGTTGAGGCAGACATTGTGGTAGGCGTTCCGGAATCCGGCAATGTGGCTGCCATGGGATTTGCCAAGGCAAGCGGCATTCCTTATGGAACTGCGTTTATTAAAAATAGTTATGTAGGCCGGACCTTTATCAAACCGAAACAGTCTGTCCGGGAATCGGCTGTAAAGATAAAGTTAAATGTATTACGGGAAGTTGTCCGGGGAAAACGGGTTGTTATGGTGGATGACTCCATTGTTCGTGGAACAACAAGCGAGCGGATTGTGCGTATGTTAAAACAGGCAGGTGCTTCGGAGGTTCATGTGCGGATCAGTTCCCCTCCATTCCTGTATCCATGTTATTTTGGAACGGATGTGCCATCCTGTGACCAGCTGATTGCCCATAACCGTTCCGTGGATGAGATCTGCCAGATGATTGGCGCAGATTCTCTGGGATTTTTGGATGGAACCCGCCTGAATGAACTGATGAATGGAAGTTATGGATATTGTGATGCATGCTTCTCCGGAAAGTATCCGGTGGAGCCGCCAGAAGAAGATATCCGTGGAGATTATGAGAGATAGCACAGGATTGAAAACAGATAGGAGGATAAAAAATGAGTAATGACCGTTATGTAAGCCCGCTTTCCGAGCGTTACGCCAGCAAAGAAATGCAGTATATTTTTTCCCCGGATAAGAAATTCCGGACCTGGAGAAAATTATGGATTGCCCTTGCAGAATCGGAGATGGAGTTAGGGCTTAATATTACACAGGAACAGATTGACGAGTTAAAAGCACATCAGGATGATATCAATTATGACGTGGCAAAGGCACGGGAAAAAGAAGTGCGCCACGATGTCATGTCCCATGTATATGCATATGGACAGCAGTGTCCGAAGGCAGCCGGAATCATCCATCTGGGTGCAACCTCCTGCTATGTTGGAGATAATACGGACATTATTATTATGACAGAAGCATTACAGCTTGTGAAAAAGAAGCTGGTGAATGTCATGAACGAGCTTTCCAAATTCGCCATGAAATATAAAGCACTTCCAACGCTGGCATTTACCCATTTCCAGCCGGCACAGCCAACGACGGTTGGAAAGAGGGCTACCCTGTGGTTACAGGAGCTGGCTCTTGATTATGAGGAGCTGGAATTTGTAATCAGCACGATGAAATTATTAGGTTCCAAAGGGACAACCGGAACCCAGGCAAGCTTTATGGAGCTGTTTGACGGTGACGAGGAAAAAATCAAGAAACTGGAACAGCTGATTGCGGAAAAGATGGGCTTTGAGACCTGTTATCCGGTATCCGGACAGACTTATTCCAGAAAGGTAGATACCCGTGTGGTAAATGTTCTTGCGGCTATCGCTTCGAGTGCCCATAAGTTCTCCAATGACATCCGTCTGTTACAGCATTTAAAGGAGATTGAAGAGCCATTTGAAAAGAGCCAGATCGGTTCCTCTGCCATGGCTTATAAGCGCAATCCTATGCGCAGTGAGCGGATTGCCAGTCTTTCCCGTTACGTCATGGTGGATGCCATGAATCCTGCGATTACCGCTGCAACCCAGTGGTTTGAGAGAACACTGGATGATTCAGCAAACAAACGTCTCAGCATTCCGGAAGCGTTTCTTGCGGTAGATGGTATCTTGGATCTGTACTTGAATGTGGTAGACGGACTGGTTGTGTATGATAAGGTTATTGAACGTCACCTGATGGCAGAACTTCCATTTATGGCAACGGAGAATATTATGATGGATGCAGTAAAAGCCGGTGGCAACCGTCAGGAGCTGCATGAAAAGATCCGCCAGCTGTCTATGGAGGCCGGAGCGAACGTAAAACAGAAAGGACTCGACAATAACCTTCTGGAACTGATTGCAGCCGATCCGGCATTTGGAGTAACTTTGGAAGAGTTAAAAGAAAAGATGGATCCATCGAAATACTTTGGAAGAGCAGACAGCCAGGTAGAAGAATTTGTAACGAATGTGATTCAGCCGATTCTGGATGAGAATCAGGCTGTGTTAGGGGCAACTGCAGAGATTAACGTGTAAGGAAATTAGAGGTTTTTTGCGGTGATTCTGTAACAGTTCAGCCGTAACGAGCGCACAGCCGCCGGAAGCCTGCGACGTGATATTCTGCTTGCGTCCGGCGGCTGTGCGCTCGTTACGGCTGAACGGTTACAGAATCACCGCAAAAAACCACTAAATTCCTTACACGTTA
>JAQXIP010000100.1 GCA_029007845.1 Clostridiales bacterium | reverse complement strand
AAAACCAGTGTAGCAGTCACAAAACGGACGCCCAAAGGTGAGAGTGGATACTCTGCTTGTCATTTGCTGCCGGATTCATTAAATCCGCAACAAAGATATTTTAACAAACCAGATAAAATATGTCAAGCATTTTTTAATCTTATTTGCAAAACCTTAGTACCGCTACGTGTTCAATGGAGCGAAAGCGGGTATTTCATGGTACCTGATATTCTGCGAGCTTCCGGCGGCTGTGCGCTCGTCACGGCTGAACTGTTACCTCAGACTTCCTCCATACATTTTTACTACCCATTTCCCCGAAGCTGACAGATCGCTTCTCTTCCAGCCGCTTGTCTTTTTACAGCTGCTTTTTAACAGGGCACAGGGCTCATTTTTATTAGACAGATTCCATGCCACACAGCTAATGCCATTCTTTTTTAAGAACTGATACCAGGTCGTTCCCTCCTTCGTATTCACACTGCCATTTCCTGAAGCATCCGTAATTCCAAATTCACTGACAAACACAGGAAGCCCATTATTGATTGCATCCGTGACTTTCTTCCGGTAAGATGCCTGATGGGTTCCGGCATAAAAATGAAAGGCATACATCAGATTCTCGTAGCCTGTGATCGGAGATTCACTAACCACATCTACATCCTGGGACCAGGTAGGAGTTCCAACGATAATGACCGCATCCTTATCCTGTTTTCGGATTGTTTTAATGACCGTTTTCGCATAAGACTGAATCTCTTTCCAGGATGTTCCTCCATTCGGCTCATTGCAGATCTCATAGATTACATTGTCCTGATCTTTATAGTTCTTCGCCATCCGTTTAAAGAAGGAAACAGCCTTTTTCTTATAGGTATTCGGATTTCCATCTGACAGAATATGCCAGTCAATCACCACGTACATGCCAAGTTCCGTGGCATAGGACACCCCTTCCTCTACCTTTTTTATCAGTTCTTTCTTATTCTCGTCCCCTCCAACACAGTAACCATTATAATCTGCGGTATACATCGCAAGGCGGACACAGTTTACGCCCCATTCATCCCGCATGGTGCGAAATGCTTCTTTATTCACATATTCCGGATACCAGGAAAGCCCATGGGTACTGACTCCTTTCAGCCGATAACTGTCTCCATTTTTGTCTACGAGCTTTGTCCCATTTACCTTAAGTGCGCCATGAACCGATACCGGTGTTTTCTTCGCCCCATAAGCCATTTCACTTACAAACAAAGTGGCTGCCAGAACTCCTGCCAGCAGCCAGCTTATGACGCAAAGAACCGGTCTTTGCAGCCATTTCATTATTTTCCTTCCTCCGTCACTTCAATTTTACGGATCTCTTTTGTGCGAATCTCTTCACAGATTGCATCAATGAATTCTTTTAACGGTTTCTGTCCTTCATCCCCAAGATAACGGCTGCGGACAGATACTTTGCCTTCTTCTTCCTCTTTCTGCCCTACAATCAGCATATAAGGAACTCTGGCAAGCCGTGCCTCCCGGATCTTCCAGCCGATTTTCTCGGAACGCTGGTCAACCGTGGCAAGAATCCCATTGTCTTTTAACTGTGCCTCTACCTGGCTGGCATAATCATGATATTTCTCAGAAATTGGCAGCACACGTACCTGCTCCGGACATAACCAGGTAGGGAACATGCCTGCATACTTCTCAATCAGCCATGCCAGTGTCCGCTCATAACATCCCATAGAGGTTCTATGAATGATATATGGACGTTTCTTTTCACCGTCTTTATCAATATAGGTCATATCAAACCGCTCAGCAAGGAACATATCAAGCTGAATGGTAATCATTGTATCTTCTTTTCCATATACATTCTTTGCCTGAATATCCAGCTTCGGTCCGTAGAATGCTGCTTCTCCTTCCGCTTCTGTAAACTCAATTCCGATTTCATTTAAAATCTTGCGCATCATATCCTGCACTTCATTCCAAGTCTCCGGTGTGCCAAGATAGTGGTCTGCATTATTCGGATCCCATTTTGACATCCGATACGTTACATCTTCCTCTACTCCTAACGTAGTAAGGCAGTATTTTGCCAGATCCACGCAGCCTTTGAATTCTTCTTCAATCTGATCCGGACGTACGATCAGATGGCCTTCCGAGATGGTGAACTGACGCACACGGGTCAGCCCATGCATTTCCCCGGAATCCTCATTCCGGAACAATGTGGATGTCTCACCATACCGGCATGGCAGGTCACGATAGGATTTCTGGCTTGCCTTATATACATAATACTGGAACGGGCAGGTCATTGGACGAAGGGCAAATACTTCCGAATCATCCTTTTCCTCATCCCCCAGTACAAACATGCCTTCCTTATAGTGGTTCCAATGGTCAGAGATAACATACAAATCTTTTTTTGCCATAAGAGGGGTTTTCGTTCTCATGTAACCGCGTTTTTCCTCTTCGTCTTCAATCCATCTCTGTAAGGTCTGGATTATCTTTGTTCCTTTTGGAAGCATTAATGGAAGTCCCTGTCCAATCACGTCAACTGTTGTGAACAGCTCCATCTCCCGTCCAAGCTTATTATGATCCCGTTTCTTAATATCTTCCAGATGAACCAGATACTCATCCAGATCTGCTTTCTTTGTATAAGCCGTTCCATAAATACGGGTAAGCATTTTATTTTTTTCGCTGCCTCTCCAATATGCCCCGGAGGAAGAGATCAATTTAATTGCCTTAATTGATTTTGTGCTCATCAGGTGCGGTCCTGCACACAGGTCTACAAAATCCCCCTGACGGTAGAAGGAGATCTCAGCATCTTCCGGAAGATCTTCAATCAATTCCACCTTATACGGCTCTTCCCGTTCTTTCATAAACTGGATTGCTTCTTCCCTTGGAAGGGTAAAACGCTCTAATTCTTTTCCTTCCTTAATAATTTTCTTCATCTCTGCTTCCAGTTTATCTAATGCTTCCCGGTCAAATGGCGGGCAGTCAAAATCATAATAGAATCCCTCGTCAATTGATGGTCCGATGGCAAGCTTTGCTTCCGGATACAGACGTTTTACCGCCTCTGCCAAAACATGGGAAGTAGTATGACGGTAAGCTTTCTTTCCGGCATCATCCTGGAAAGTAAGAATATTAAGTTCACAATCGCTGTCTACTACGGTGCGAAGGTCTACTACTTTTCCATCCAGTTCTGCGGCTGTTGCGACTCTTGCCAGCCCTTCACTGATATCTTTTGCAATGTCATAAATGGACATCGCCTCCTGATACTCTTTTACAGAGCCATCTTTTAATGTGATTTTCATCATTTTTCTCCTTTCCTTTCTATGCAAGACATTTCGTTTGCTGGTGCATCGGTTTCTGACAGCAATTAAAAAATCCCTGACAGAAACAATATGCTTCTGTCAGGGACGACAATTCATCGTGGTTCCACCCTGCTTGGTTCTCTCATAAGCGGTAACGGTGCCAGCCGGACCGGATTAGGGCCACTCCGAGGTAGTCTTCAAACAGTTCCTGTAAAGATGCTTCCAGCACAAGGCATCTCTCTCTGATGCATTTCCTGTCCTACTCGTCTCATCTGCGTGTTAAGTTCATTATAACACTGCTTTTTTGATTGTCAAGGTCAAATAAAAGATCAGTCACCTGATGTGGTAACTGCCCCGCCACTGGTAGTTTCTGGTTCTGGGGAAGTTCCATAAATAAACTCCTGGATGGCGGCATTATTAATATCATAATCAATTTTTAACACATATCTGCGCACACTGCCACAGTAGTCTTTGTCTCCATAGTGGGAACCATCTACCGGAATCCGTAACGTCTCTAATTCCATCGTCCCAAATGAGGCTGCTGTGGTAAGGTAAGAGATAAGCTGGGATTTCGTCAGGTTTGTTGTCACGTATGGAAGCAGATCCGTTCCTATGCTGACCATCTCTACCGGATTCTTCGTTTTATATTTATCAAAAATAGCCTTCAACACCGTTCTCTGACGGTACGTCCGTCCAAAATCATCGTGTTCTCCATCAGAAGCGGTCTGATAGCGAACCCTGCAATAGCCCAGTGCCTGGCTTCCGTTCAGAACCTGGGAGCCTTCCCTTACATTTCTGCTGGCCGGATCCGAGATATAGTTTGTGCGGTTCAGATAATATGCTTCCGAGGATGTCAGTTCAATCTCCACACCACCCAGTTTATCAACAATCGTCTCAAATGCATCAAAATCAACCCGGACATATCCATCAAGATCCACATCAAAATTCTGTTCAATGGTATCCATAGTCAGAAAACCGCCGCCATTGTGAAATGCCGCATTTAATTTATTTTTTCCGTATCCCGGTATATCCACATAAATATCCCTCATGAGAGAAGTAAGCTTTAACGTTTTCTGCTCACAGTTAATAGTTGCAATCATCATAGAATCAGAACGTCCATTGCCGTCACCGTCATGGATTGATTCCTCACCGATCAGTAAAATATTGATTACATCCTTGTTGATCGGTTCGGGCGTAGGTGCCGGTGTGGCAGTCCCGGTACTCGTTGCATAGGTAACATCTGCTCTTGTTTCATAGTTGATCTGGTTTAATTCATAATTCACAAAGATCACCAGAGCAATTGCCAGTACTGCAAATGTTCCAGCAATGCCTAATAGTACTTTTTTTCTTGTAGACATCTTCTTCTTTACCGGTGGAGTATCTTCTGTGTTTTCCTCCATTACCGTTTCCCCGGACACTGCATCATTCTCCGATTCACCTTCCGGCCGCATTTCTTCCTTCTGCACCTCTTCCGGCTGCACCTCTTCTGGTTCCTGACCTTCTATCTGCACCTCTTCCGGTTCCTGACCTTCTATGTGTGAGCCTTCCGGCTGTTTTTCTTCCGAAGCTTGCTCTTCCTTCTCCCGGACGGTATCATTTTCTCGTTCCATTACGTTCTGAACCTGCCTTCCAATCGAATCACTGATTTCAGACAGCAGCTGTTCCTGTTCCAGTTTGGAATGATTTTTATCCATAACCCAATACCTCTCTTGCTCTTCCTTACGTAAAAATCTATATTTTTAAATACTGCCTTTGTATAATATAGTGGATTTCACGGAGAAAGTAAAGCATTTTTATTGTAAATTACACAATAATATGCTAATATTTTACATGATGTGGGGTCAAAAGGTGTTTTTACCCCATGATAACTACGGATTACCTATTTCCAGAATAAAATCAGGAGGAGTATTTCATGATTATCAAACCAAAAGTCAAAGACTTTATCTGTACAACAGCGCACCCTGTCGGATGTGCCGAAAGCATTCACCGGCAGATTGAATATGTAACAGAGAACGGACGGATCAATGGTCCTAAGAGAGTTCTTGTCATCGGCTCTTCTACCGGATATGGTCTTGCCTCAAGAATTGCTCTCGCTTTTGGAAATTCTGCCTCAACATTGGGCGTTATGTTCGAGCGCGAAGCAACGGAAAAACGAACTGCCACACCGGGTTATTACAACACCGTAGCATTCGAGCAGGAAGCCAGAAAGAATGGTCTATATGCCAAAAGCATTAATGGTGATGCCTTCTCCCAGGAAGTCAAAGACCAGGTAATCTCCGAGATCAAAGAGAATCTTGGCACGATTGATATGCTTGTATACAGCCTTGCCGCACCAAGACGTACTACAAGTGATGGGACAACTTACCGTTCTGTATTAAAAACAATCGGCGAACCATTCACCGAGAAAAACTGGATTCTAGGCAATGATACCATCGAAGAGGCAACCATTCCAACTGCCACAGAAGAGGAAATCAATGCCACGGTCAAAGTCATGGGTGGTGAAGACTGGGAAGATTGGATCCAGGCATTATCTAACGCAGGAGTGCTTGCTTCCTCATTTACAACCGTTGCCTACTCTTACATCGGTCCAGAGCTTACCTATCCGGTTTACAACCATGGCACGATTGGCATGGCAAAAAAACACTTGAAAAAGACATGTGATAAACTGAATGAATCATATGGTGCCAGCGGCTTAAGAGCGTATGTATCCGTAAATAAAGCTTTGGTAACCCAGTCCAGTTCCGCTATTCCAATTGTACCACTGTATTTTTCCATCCTTTACCGTGTCATGAAAGATATGGATCTGCATGAAGGATGTATCGAACAGATGCAGCGCCTGTTCCAGAAGAAATTATTTGCAGGAAGCCCGGTTCCATTAGACAAAGAAGGATATATCCGTATGGATGACTGGGAGATGAAGCCGGAGGTACAGGAGCGTGTCATGGAGATCTGGAGCCAGATTAATACAGAGAATCTGAAGGAATTAGCCGACACCGACGGCTATTGGGAGGATTTCTACCATATGTTTGGTTTCCACTATTCAAACGTAGATTACGAAAAAGATGTCCAGCCTTAATTGATTAAAGGAGTAAAAAAAGATGAGCCAGAAAAAAGTTGATGCTTACAAAAAAGAAAAAAGGAACCGCAAAAAAAATCTCGCCAGAGAAAAACGGATGAAAGTTGTCCGTTCCTGCATTGCGATCCTTTGCATATGCCTGCTTGCCGGTATTGTTTACTACATTGCCAAAAATCCATCCGACAGCACCACCAGTACCACACAGGCTGATAAAGAACTACTTCAGCAGGAGCTTTTAGAGCAGTTAACGGAAAATGGTGCTTCGGTTACCTCAGGAGATTCGGATACCACTGTTTCCGATGACACAGCGTCCGATGACACAGCGTCCGGCGACAACGGTTCGGAGAACACCGATTCCAGCGATGCGGATTCGGAGAACACAGATTCCGGCGACAACGGTTCGGAGAACACCGAAAATACTGCCGAATAAAAAAAGGAACTGGCTGTTTGCTTATTTGCCCGCAGCCAGTTCTTCTTTTTTCTTCCGGATTAAACTCTCCAGCTTTTCAATTGTCTCAAATAACTCCAGATACTCCGGATACGGTGTATCTTTTGTCTCGGAATAATACTGCTTGCCAATCTTCTCATAGCAGTTCTTCAGATCGCTTTCTGCTTCTTTAATCTGAATATTTAATTTGGCATTATCCGCCACTTCTTTTGTCTTGTCTGCTACTTCTTTCCCAACAACTTCCATAGTAGCAACTACTTTATCAATGAAATCCATGACCTGACCTCCTTTTCACTCTGGCAACATTATATCGTTACCAGGGTGGACCTGTCAATAAGAGGTCATTGATTATCATCCATCCAATCGCCAATCAATTATATGATGATCCCAGGGTCAAAAGGTCATACGTTTCATGCTTGCATGAAAAAATATGACATTGTGACCTCCCGACAAAATATGTAGTTTTTCCCTTTCTTTGACATTTGACATTCCTATTACTTGTTACTATAATAATGACTACAATACTACATAACGAAACTCTATGATGTCTAACAGAATAAAAAGAAGGATTTTTTATGAAACACAAACAACGCCACAACACAATTCTAATTGCAACAGCAGGTACGTTAATCCTTGTTTATCTTGGTTTTACGCTGTTTTTTACGAATCACTTTTATTTCCGGACAGTCATCAACAACATTAAATGCTCCGGGAAAACCGTTAAGCAGGTCGAATCCTTAATTGCAGAAGAAGTCTCCCAGTATCATCTGAAACTGATCGAACGGGGAGGGGATACCGAGATTCTTACCGGAAGCGATTTCGACTACTCGTATGTAAAGGATGAACAGCTTGCCAAAAAACTGAAAGAGCAGAATCCTTTTCTATGGCCATTATCCATTTTCTCGAAAGACGAAAATGAATGGAATGTGTCTGTCACTTATGAGGAAGACAAACTGGCGGAAACACTGTCTGGCCTTTCCTGCATGGATTCTTCCAAGATGCAAAAGCCAGAAGATGCAGCCGTAATCTACGATGATGACAGCCAGTGTTACACGATCAAAGAGGAAACAGAAGGAACGACACTAAAGACCTCTGCTTTTAAAAAAGCGGTTAAAGAAGCTTTGGAACGTACAAGTGAGACACTGGATCTGGAAGAGAGCGGCTGCTATCAGAATCCGGCTTATTACAGCAATGATAAAACCTTATCCGACCTGAAGGATCAGTTAAACCAATACCTGAATGTAACAATTACATATGATTTTTCTGACCGGACAGAGACGGTTGATGCTTCTGTCATCAAAGATTTTCTTGTCATTACAAAAGACTTGAAAGCCTCCATCGATAAAACAAAAGTACGGGAATACATTGACCAGTTATCCCGCTCGACCAATACCTTCGGAAAAACCCGTTCGTTCCATACAAGTAATGATGCTGATATCCTGGTGTCTGGCGGAGATTACGGCTGGTTAATCAGCCGGGATAAAGAAACCAATGCATTAATCGCGGATATTAAGGCTGGGGAGAATGTCAAACGGGAACCGAACTATCTGCAGACTGCTTACTGCCGTGATTCCAACGATATTGGCGATACTTACGCAGAAGTCGATCTGACCAATCAGCATATGTGGTACTACCAGGATGGCAAAATGGTTTTGGATTCGGATGTTGTCACAGGTTCTGAACGCTATAACACCCCGACCAATACCGGAACCTATGCCATCACCTACAAGGAACGGGATGCCACCTTATCCGGACAAAATTATGCAACACCTGTCTCCTACTGGATGCCTTTTAACGGTAATATCGGGTTTCATGATGCCCCATGGCGCAACGGAAAATTTGGGGGAGACATCTACCTCACTAACGGCTCCCACGGCTGTGTGAATATGCCGCCTGAAAAAGCAAAAATGCTCTACTCCCTGATTGAGAAAGGAGTTCCGGTTGTAGTATATAAAGGAGAATTATTAAAAACCCCGGCATCATAAAAATATTTTTGTTTTTTTGCTTTTCTTTTATGTGAAAAAGAATTATAATAGTGAAATAGGTTATAATATTATGGATTAGAAAGGATGAATTCTATGAAAAAGTTTGGAAAATTTCTCGTGACCACATTATCCCTTGCTGCACTTGCCGGTGGTACATTTTATTTGGTGAAACATTTTCTTGATCCTGATACCGAGGATGATTTAGACGAATACGAAGAAGATGACTTTGAGGAAGAGTTCGACGATTTTGATGAAGATATCGATGGCTTAAACGAAAGTGCTTCCGCTTCCAGAGAATATGTTCCAATTAATACAGAATCTTCGGAAGATTCCGCAGAAGAAGAGGATGAAGAAACGACTTCCTCCCAGGCTTTTGACAGCGAGCAGGAATAAATCACATGGCATAAAAAAACCGTTATCCAATGAGCCAGAGGATAACGGTTTTTTTATTTATCAGCTTTCTGTCTGTCATATCCAGACGCTTACGCGCCTGGACAAAGACTTATGATCTGGATAACTTCTTAGCCATATCGTACATATAAGCATCGATATCTTTCGTCATAGCCAGTCCTTCATTGAAATCATAATCAACAAATTCGCCGTGACGGTAACCAACTACACGGTTTGAACCACCATTGCACAGAATCTCTGCAGCCTTAGCACCCATTGCAGAAGCATATACACGGTCTTTACAGGTTGGACTTCCACCACGCTGAACATGTCCGATAATGGTTGCTCTTGTCTCAATTCCGGTAGCTTCTTCAATTCTTTTTGCCATGCCGTAGGAATCACCGATTCCCTCTGCATTCACGATAATGTGATGTGTCTTACCAACTTTTCTCTTGGCAATAATGTTGTTGATGATTCTCTGCTCATCATGGTCATAGCGTTCCGGAATCAGAATATCTTCTGCTCCGTTGGCGATACCGCACCATAAAGCAATATAACCAGCGCTGCGCCCCATTACTTCGATAATGGAACATCTCTCATGGGAAGTTGATGTATCCCGGATCTTATCAATACATTCCATCGCAGTATTCACAGCTGTATCAAAACCTACTGTATACTCTGTACATGCAATGTCAAGGTCAATGGTTCCAGGGATACCTACGGTATTAATTCCAAGTTCCGCCAGACGCTGTGCGCCTTTGAAGGAACCGTCACCGCCGATTACAACCAGACCGTCAATGCCATGTTTTTTACAGATCTCAACGGCTTTCTGTTTTCCTTCTTCCTTACGGAATTCTGCACTACGGGCTGTATATAAAATCGTTCCACCACGCTGGATAATATCTGCAACGCTTTTGCTGTCCATATCAATAATATCTTCTTCCAGCAAACCGCTGTAACCTCTACGGATACCTTTTACTTTTTTACCATTTGCAATAGCGGTTCTTACAACTGCACGAATAGCTGCATTCATTCCAGGAGCATCCCCACCACTAGTTAAAACGCCAATTGTGTTAATCTCTTTTGACATATCCTTTTACCTCCAACTGGATTTTCGTATAATAATCTACTCACACCGTTAATTTTAACTCTTTTTGGCATATTTTTCAATAGAATTTTCTTTCTTTTCTTAAGTTTTGCGCTTTTCTCACCACATTATTCTCACCAAAAATATTTTGTATTCTATTTAGCAATGCATCATCCGCATCGACCGATTGTTTTTTTGGAAAACGTTTGTAGGCTTTCTCTTTCTCACAATATACCACGATCTGATCCACACCGTCTGACTGGCTGACCAGTTCCAGTAACTGCTGGCTTTTTTCCTGATAGGATGCTATGTCCGGCTGACGAATCCAGATCTCTTTTGGAAGGCGGTCAAACGGGGTAATCTCCTGACAGATCAGCTTTGCATCTTTTTCCTCTTCCACAGAAGCACGTCCCCGGATAAAATAAACCCGCTCCTTTTCAAGCTCCGGCTTGATTTTTTCATAATCCCTTGGAAATAAGATCACTTCCACGGTTCCAAGTATATCTTCAATTGAAAGGAATGCCATAATGGCATTATTCCGGGTTGTCTTAACGGTAATATCGTTAAGAATTCCGCCAATTACAGCGGATTCCCCATCCTGTACCCGAACCTGGTTTTCTTCCGAAAGGACGAAATCCTGGCTTGTGCGGGTAATGTTCTTTCTCCAATATGCTTCCTGTGCTTCCATCGGATGCCCGCTGATATAGATTCCAAGCACTTCTTTTTCAAATGCAAGTAATTCCTGTTTCTGATATTCCGTCTGGTGTGGAAGCTTCTCTTCCTTTGGCACCCCTTCAAGATCAAACAGGGACATCTGCCCGGTAAGATTCTTTTTCCGGTCCTGGCTCACTCCTTCCAGAATCGAGGTGTAGGCTAACATTTTTTCCCTGCGGTTTCCAGGCAGAGAATCCATAGCTCCGGATTTAATCAGATTCTCGATAATCCGTTTATTCGTTTCCTTGGAAGAAAGACGCTGTACAAAATCCTTCAGGCTCTCAAACCGTCCCCCACGATTCCGCTCTTCCACCACTGCATTAATCACCGGTCTTCCGATTCCTTTAATTGCCGCCATTCCATAGCGGATTGCACCATCTGACACCGAAAAATCCCATTCTCCTTCATTTACGTCAGGCGGCAGGATATCGATTCCCATCTGCCGGCAGGTCATGGTGTATTCTGCCACTTTCCCCGGATTTCCCATAACGGAGGTCATAAGTGCCGCCATGTATTCCACCGGATAATAGCATTTTAAATAAGCAGTCTCATATGACACCACTGCATAGGCCGCCGCATGGGATTTGTTAAATGCATATTTTGCAAAATCCGTCATCTCATCAAAGATTTTGTTGGCAACTTCCTCCGGAATGCCATTGGAAATACATCCAGCCACCCCTTCCTCTTCATTTCCATATACAAAATTCTTCCGCTCTTTTTCCATAACCGATGCCTTTTTCTTAGACATGGCACGGCGCACAAGATCACTACGCCCATAGCTGTATCCTGCCAGATCCCGCACAATCTGCATAACCTGTTCCTGGTAGACGATACACCCATAAGTTGGTGCAAGAATCGGTTCGAGCTGCGGACAATCATACCGAATGCTCTCCTGGTTTTTCTTTCCTTCAATGTATTTCGGAATAAAATCCATCGGTCCCGGACGATACAGGGATATTCCGGCGATGACATCCTCTATATTCTCTGGTTTTAGTTCTTTCATGAAATTCTTCATTCCGGCACTTTCCAGCTGGAATACGCCTTCGGTCTTACCGGAACCAATCATTTCATATACTTTTTCATCCTCGTAGGAAATATCTTTTAACGTAAAATCCGGATTCTTTTTCCGGTTAATCAGGCGCTGGGCATTCTGAAGTACCGTAAGTGTCCGAAGTCCAAGAAAATCCATTTTCAAAAGCCCCAGTTCCTCCAGCGTCGTCATGGTAAACTGGGTCGTAATGGTATTATCGGAAGCACGGGAAAGAGGCACATATTCGTCAACCGATTTCTGGCTGATGACTACCCCGGCGGCATGCATGGATGTATGGCGTGGCAGCCCTTCCAGACGCATGGACATGTCAATGAGTTTTTTCGTGTCCTCATCCTGGTCGTACATTTTCTTTAAATCCGGATTCATCTTTAATGCTTTCTCAATGGTGATACCAAGCTCCATCGGGATATTTTTGGCAACGGTGTCCACATAGGCATATGGCAGATTCATTACCCGCCCCACGTCCCGGATGGCATTTCTTGCAGCAAGGGTACCAAAAGTCACGATCTGCACAACCCGGTCTTTCCCATATTTTCTGACTACATAGTCAATGACTTCCTGTCTTCTCTCAAAACAGAAGTCCACGTCGATATCGGGCATTGTCTGCCGCTCCGGATTCAGAAACCGCTCAAACAACAGGTTAAACCGGATTGGGTCAATATCCGTGATTTCCAGACAATAAGAGACAATACTTCCCGCTGCCGAACCACGTCCTGGTCCCACCATAATATCATGGTCTTTTGCGTACTTAATAAAATCCCAGACAATGAGAAAATAGTCTACAAATCCCATGGAACGGATCGTCTCCAGTTCATATTCCAGACGCTCTTGCATCTCTTTTGAAGGTGGAGTCATGACATTGCCTTCCTCATCCATTTTCCCATAGCGCTTTATAAGTCCTTCCCGGCAAAGCAGATTCAGGTATTCCCATGCAGTATAGCCTTCCGGCACATCATAACGAGGCAGCTTGTAATGGCCAAATTCAATCTCCACATGACACCGGCTGGCAATTTTTTCTGTATTGTCCAATGCTTCCTGCATGTTCGGGAACAGCTGCTGCATCTCTTCTTCTGACTTCAGATAATACTGGCCGCCTTCATAGCGCATCCGGTCCGGATCACTCAACAGTTTCTGTGTCTGGATACACAGAAGAATGTCGTGCGCCTCGGCATCCTCCTTGTTGATGTAGTGAACATCATTTGTTGCAATCAGAGGAATTCCGGTTTCCTCACTCATGCGTACCAGCGCCTGGTTCACAATCCCCTGCTGCTGGATACCGTGATCTTGAAGTTCCAGATAGAAATGGTCTTCTCCAAAGATTCCAAGCAGACGAAGTGCTTCCTGTTTCGCCTCTTCATAAAAGCCTTTCAGAATCAGACCCGGAATCAGCCCTGCAAGGCAGGCACTCGAAGCAATAATTCCTTCATGGAACTGTTCTAGTATCTCATAATCTACCCTTGGTTTATAATAAAAGCCTTCCGTAAACCCCCTAGATACAATCTTCATCAAATTAGCATACCCGGTATTATTCTCCGCAAGCAATACCATATGATTATACCGGTCATCGGAACTTTTTGCCTCCCGGTCAAAGCGGGAATTAGGAGCAACATAGACTTCACATCCAAGCACCGGATTAATCCCCACTTCTTTCGCAGCACGGTAAAAATCAATCACACCATACATGACACCGTGATCCGTAATCGCGAGGTTTTTCATCCCCAGTTCTTTGGCACGGTTTACAAGCTCCTTAATCTTACAGGAACCATCCAATAGACTATATTCTGTATGCACATGAAGATGTGTGAATCCCATAATGACTGCTCCTCCTTTTTCTTCGTTCCGACAAAAAAGCCGCCGGCAGAAGAGCAATCAGCTTTGATGCTTCTGCGGCAGCTCATTACGTTACACGATTGAACCGCTCTCTATTCGTAACTGTTTTACCCGATCAAGCTTTTTGAGGCATGGACAGATACTGTTCGATGTGCTTCATCGCTTCTGCCTCATCGTCACCATTCGCAGTAACCGTTACTTCTTCACCAGCAGAAAGGCCTAAACTCATCATTCCCATAATACTTTTTGCATTTACCCTTTTTTCTTCATACTGAACATAAATATTACTGTCGTACTGACTTGCAACCTGTACTAATAATGCAACCGGTCTTGCCTCCAGTCCTGTTGGAATCATGATTTTCATTTTCTCTGATAACATTTCTAAGAATCCTCCTTTTGCTCTCTCAAACGCTCTGCGATCTCGCCGAGTTTTCGTAACCGGTGATTCACTCCTGACCTGCCAAGTGGCGGACAAAGCAATGCACCTAATTCTTTTAATGACGCGTCCGGCTGTTCCAGCCGAAGCCTTGCAATATCTTCAAGCCCCTGAGAAAGTTCCGACAGTCCTACCGTATCCCGGATATATTTTATATCCTCCAGCTGTCTTGCCGCAGCCTGTACCGTCTTATGGATATTGGCCGCCTCACAATTCACCTGCCGGTTCACACTGTTTCGGATCTCCTTTTCAATCCGGACATTTTCCAGATTCATGAGTGCAACATGTGCTTCCATGATATTGAGCAGATCCACAATCTGAGAACCTTCTTTTACATACACTACATAGTTTTTCTTCCGCATAACAATCTTTGCATCAATCTGGAAGCTACAGATCATCTCCTGAAGCTGCTCCGCCTGAACCCTGTCCGGCAGAACAATCTCAAAGTGATAGGACTTCTCCGGATTGCTTACAGAACCTGCGGAAAGAAAAGCCCCTCTGATAAATGCCCTCTTGCAGCAGACATTCTGAACTACAAGACGGTTTACCAGGGAAACGCCGTCCACATGATAATCGGTTCCAAGGATTTTGACTGCCTGCAGAATCTCTACAACCTTTTCCTTGTCCATAATCACCACACTGTAAACTCTGTTCCGGAATCCTTCCCCGCTGGCCCGGACACAGACTTCTTCCCTGACATGAAACGTTTTCCTTATTAACATAAAGTATTTTCTTGCAACTGTCAAGTTATCCGTTTGTAATTTTAGTAAGAACGCTCCGTCCGACCTTCTGTGAATCTTTCCGCACATATGAAAAACAGCCGCGATCTCTGCAATCTGGCAATGTCTGGCCGCTGGCATATGCCTTGATAACTCTTCTTTCACTTCTCCTGAAAATGACATGATCGTTACAGCCCTTTCTCACAATCCCGGTGTTCCAGTTTTAACCCATAATCTGTTTTTTGTAACTCTTCTGCCAAAGCATTGGCGATCGTAACCGAACGGTGCTTTCCTCCCGTGCATCCAATTCCAATTACAAGCTGGTTTTTTCCTTCCAGAATATAATTCGGGATGAGGAATAAAAGCATCTCTTTCAGCTGTTTTAAAAAGATCCCTGCTGCCTCTGAATTCATAACATAATCATAGACTTCCCTGTCATTCCCGGTTTTGTGCTTTAGATTTGGAATATAGAACGGATTCGGCAGAAAACGCACATCAAAGACCAGATCTGCATCTGCCGGAATTCCATACTTAAAGCCAAAGGACAGAATCGTTACCATAAAGTTATCATATGGTTCTTTTTTAATATAAATGGAATCAATCTGTGCCTTTAATTCCCGGATTAGAAGATTGGACGTATCAATAATCACCTCTGCCCGCTTCCGGATGGATGACAGCTTCTCCCGCTCCAGTTCAATCCCTTTGTCCACTCTTCCCGCCGATGCCAGCGGGTGGATTCGTCTTGTTTCCTTATACCGCTTCACCAGTACCGGGGTACTGCAGTCAAGGAAGAGAATCTCCGGCTTGTAACCAAGGCTTTTCAGTTCCTTTAAGATCTCCTCCATCCGGGAAAGACTTTCCCCACTGCGGATATCGACTCCCAGTGCTGCCTTATCAATCTGCGGATTGTCTTTGACCGTCAACCGGATCAGTTCTGGAAGAAGTGGAATCGGCAGGTTGTCCACACAGAAAAACCCCGCATCTTCCAGCATATTTAAGACAGAGCTTTTACCTGCCCCGGACATTCCTGTTACAATTATGATTCTCATTATCCGTACACTCCTTAGAATTCTCCTATCATTCGTACTTCGGGTTCCAGATGCACCCCAAACTGTTCATATACTTTTTTGTCCACCTGCCGGATTAATTCCCGTACCTGTCCTGCCGTGGCATTCCCTTTGTTAATCACAAATCCACTGTGTTTCTCAGATACCTGGGCATCTCCCACACAAAATCCCTTTAACCCGGCATCCTGAATGAGTTTTCCGGCAAAATATCCCTCCGGTCGTTTAAAGGTAGATCCGGCGCTTGGATATTCCAGAGGCTGTTTTTCTCTCCTTTTCCTGTTCAAGTCCTGAATGGTTTCCTGTATCTCATTTTCTTCTCCCTGAACCAGGGAAAAAGTGGCATCAAGTACAATTCCAGGCTCTGACTGAACAAGGCTTTTGCGGTATCCAAGCTGTAATTCCTCTTTCGTTAATTCTTCAATTCCGGTATGTCCCACTGACAGCCACAGCACAGTAGCCGAACAAAGGGAATCTTTGATCTCCCCGCCATAAGCTCCTGCATTCATAACAACACCGCCGCCAAGTGTTCCCGGTATCCCGGCTGCATATTCCATTCCGGTATACCCCATCTTCGAAACCATATGTGCAAAACGGGATAGAAGGATTCCAGCACCTGCTTTTATCAAAGCCTTCTTTCTCCCCTCAGCCTGGGTTTCCTCAAGTACTTCAAAGTTGTCCATATTTCCACAGAGACGGATTACAACACCACGGATTCCCCCATCACCGACTAACAGGTTGCTTCCATTGCCTATGACAGTAACCGGCATCTGTTCTTTTGCGCATAGCGACAGAACTTTCGTTAATACTTCCAGATTTTCCGGCATAACGATATAATCTGCTTCTCCACCAATGCGGAAGGTGGTGTAGTTTTTCATTGGTTCATTACGTCTGCAGGCATCCTCGCCCGCAGTCTGGACTAATGCTTCATAAAATGACACGGTTTCCAGTCTCCTTTATTAATGCTTATTAATATTATTCGTCACACGGTTATATAATTCCTTTGCCGCATTATATCCCATCTGCTTCTGACGGTAATTGACCGCTGCAGACTCACAGATAATTGCCAGATTCCGCCCCGGGCGGATCGGGATCGAATGGCAGACAACTTTATTTCCAAGGAACTCCGTATACTGCTCTTCCAGACCAAGTCGGTCGTACTCTGCGTCCTTATCCCACTCTTCCAGTTTGATCACTAGATCAATGGACTGTGTATTTTTTACGCTCTCCACACCAAATAACGTTTTTACATCAATGATGCCTATGCCTCGTAATTCAATAAAATGGCGGGTAATATCCGGTGCAGTTCCAATCAGGGTTTCATCACTGACTTTCCGGATCTCCACCACATCATCAGACACCAGACGGTGTCCCCTTTTAATTAATTCCAACGCTGCTTCACTTTTACCGATTCCACTTTCACCCATAATCAGCAGCCCTTCACCATATACATCCACCAGCACACCGTGAATGGATATGCATGGTGCCAGTTCCACATTCAGCCAGCGGATTACTTCTGCCATAAAATCTGAGGTAGTAGTGGCTGTTTTCATAATCGGAACCTGGTACTTATTTCCTAATTCAATTAGCTCCTGAGACACTTCCTGATTCCGGCAGAACACAATTCCCGGTACTTTATATGTCATGATTTTCTCAATCATGGCAAGCCCCTTGTCCTCCAGAACTTCATTCATATACGTATATTCCACATGCCCAATAATCTGAAGCCGGCTTGCATCAAAGTAATCAAAAAATCCCGCCAGCTGCAGTGCCGGACGGTTTACGTCCGACTGAGAGATCTGAATGTCATCGAGATTAACTCCCTTCGTCATGTTCTCCAGTTTCATCTTCTCTGCTAACTTTGTCATCCCTACTGAAATCTGCGCCATAATTGTATCCTTTCTATTCTATTCTGTAATATTTCACTATGCTATTGTTTTCAAGTGGTTTTAATTTCATTGTGGTTGTTTTGATCCATCATCCGGTTAATATTAAATGGCGGCAGCACAACGCAATCCATTTCCGGCTGAGCCGTCAAAAGTGTCACTTCACTCCGTAAATATGGCATAAGGATTGCAACTGCATTCTTGTTAAGTAACATTTCTTCTTCTTCTTTTTCTAACGTTTCTTCATCTAAGCGAAATGAAAAAAAACCTGATAATGCAACTTCAAGATCGTACTCCTTTTCTTTATGCCCCAACAGAATCAAAGTCACTTTACTAAAATTTTCTTTTATTTTTCCGATCTGTATTCGTATAGAGAACTCCGTTTCCTTATTATTTTTCATTCCTGTTCTGTTAAAAGCTATTTTTTCAAACAATATTCGCTCCAATTTTAAGACACTTTCAATATTTCCCATAATACACCTCCCGCATTCTAGGCCGCCTCGGTACTTTTACTGTCAAACTCCTTATATGACTCTACTCGATAATCCTGATATTGTGTGGATAACTTCTGACATAATATGGTATCACCTGGTATCCCTCTATCAAAACACATTCCATTCATCTCATTTATTATCAAGTCTGATACCTTTTGTGACAGATGCGCCTCACTTTCATAAATCATAATTAAAGATTCTTCATTTTTCAAAACAGATTTTTCCATTCCTGCAAATAAATTCATATTAATATCAGATAATCCAATAAGATCACATTCCGTCATATCAAAATAATAAGCTTCACTAGTAGCTGAAAACTCATTTCCACAATCAATCATCTTTCCCTCATAATAAGTAATTTCCTCTAAAAATTCATCTTCCTCTGCATCCATAAACTCATCCTTATCAGGAAGATCTATACTATGTTCCGCATCCCAATCATCTGCTACGTGTTCCTTAATTTCTAATTCCGTTCCTTTAGAGAAAATACTATACTGAACTTCCGGAAACCTAAGAAATGCTTCTCTTATAGCAACCTGGTTTTTCAGTATTCCAACAAGAATATCCGGAGTTGTTTTTGTTAATAACCATTTTTTTCCCTTCTGATTTGATTGACAGCAGACGCACAGGAATAACTCGTTGGAATCATTTATACAGGTAAATAAGATTGGGCAAAAACTTTCAAATAGTATTTTATCAATCCACAGCGTTCCAATTCTATCAATTTCAACAAATTTTTCCATTTTTTCACCCCTTATTCTGCTTATATTCTTCAAAATAAGTTTCAAAATCATCAATTATTTGAAAAACCTCATAAGGCTTTGCCCCTTGGTACAGCCACCAGTCAACATGGGACGTTTTTCTCCCCGTGCGTTCTTTTGTTCTTTGAACTAGTCCATACTTTGGTTCCGTATTACCTACTGCAATCTTATAAGGCTTTTGATATTCGGACTGCATATTAACAAATCGTTTTACATCCTTTGGTTTTTCAAAAGTCGACAACGAATATAATCCCGGATTTTCCGGATTATCTCCCGCCATATATACAAGCCCTTGTTCCTCAAAAGAAGGTGTAAAAGATTCCTTATCACATGCCTGAGTCTTGCATGCCCTGTAAACGGTTATTGATTCTTCATGTGCTCCATCCGGCAACTCGAAACGGTCAAAATAAGATGGAAAAAGCCTCTTTAATCTTTCATTATCCACTAATAAAAATATCTCCTCTCTCCGATATATCATCCCCTTGTAAGTATACCATATTTTGTCAAGATTAGGGATCCCTTTGTTCACTGTTTTTATTCAGTCATTGAAAGTATTCTTTGCTCTTTAGTAAGGCATCTACAATTCTTCCAACACCTTTACCATCTACCAGCTTTCCCATATTTTCTGACAAGCTGTGAGAAAGCTCTTTGTCCCCGCAAAGCCCCACCAGCTTCTCAATGATCACTGATGCGGTTTTTGCTGGGTTTTCTCTGGCATCCCCCGCATATAGCATCACTTGATGTTCTCCCATCTTCCGGGTAAAGCCAGCCTGATTATCCGCAAAGGAAAAGCAAATTGTCGGCACTTTGCAGGCACACAGCTCAAATAAAGTTGTTCCCCCTGCTGAAACGGCTGCATCACACTTTCTCATCAAGTCCCCCATGCAGTTCACATTATAATGAAAGTGAATCTTTGTATCCTTTTCTTCCATCTGGCGAAAAACATCCAGATCCGGGTTCATACTGCCTGCCACAATATGAATATCCGTCTCACTTAATGAATCTTCTCTCCTGATTCCTTCCACAAGCCTTCTTGTCATATGATATGGATCCGTTCCTCCGGTTGTTAACAGAATCGCTTTTTCATCTTTCTTTACAGCCGGATAGAATTCCTGACGTAAAGGAACATACTGCATTCCCGCCAGCACGGTTGTATGCTGATTCTGATAAGCTTTTCGATAACCGTCATCTTCCATCCAGTCTCCATAGTGGAGCACATACGATACCGGATATACTTCCCCTGCCATATCGTCTACATAGCAGACAGGAACGGCCTGCTCTAATTGCCCCAGATATCTTGCAGTTGCCTGATAAGAGTCCACCACCAGCACAGAGATTCCTTCCTTCTTAAGCTCCTCCTTCAACTGCGAAACTTCTCCGTCCAATTCTCTCCAGTCTGTATGGAGAATACGGTAAGGTATGTTTCTCTCCTTAAGCCTCTTTGTCTCCTTTTCCTCTGCCAGAAAAAACAAAACCTCTTCTCCCCGCCGCAAAAATTCCTGGGCAATTGCAATGCAGCGCATCAAATGTCCGGTTGCAATTGTCTCGTTTGCATCTACCCGAAATCCAATCATGTGCTCACCTTTCCATCATATATCAAAGAGATTTTTACCATAAGATTGTTCTTGTGAGTCTCTCCATCAGCCGGTAACCATCCCAGACAAAAGAAAAATCCATGGTTTTTCCCACAGGAACCAGACGATCAATGCCCGAAATACCTGATTCCAGAAGAGGCAAAAAACATTCCCTGTTCCCAATATAAGAAACCGTCTGTAAGACTTCATCTGAAATAACCGCTAGTTCTTCCACATCCTTACAGCTATATTCCATAAAATATCCCGAATTACCTTTATAATTCATCGTATTCTCTGTTAATTCAGAAAGCTCCAGCCGCATCAAACGGTTATCCGTCCCTCTTTGAACTGTAACATTCTCCTCCTTGGCTGCAAGAAGGCAGGCACGACTCCATTTATCCATACTCTGAACCGGCATCATTTCATACTGCTTTTCCACCAGTCCCGATAACCTTGCCCAGAATTCCTCTTTTGCCTCATTAATCCGGCTCCCCATCCAGACAACGAGACGCGGTGACGTACACGCATTCTGATCAGAAAGATAAGTATCATTATAAAAATCTTTTGCGATCTGATCCTTTCGGTCAAGCGAACAATAATAATCCGAATCAATCACACAGATGGAATCCCGGTCTGCAAATGTAATTTCCGCTGCCCTTGGCCGAATCCCGGATTCCCGGATCTTTGCCACCGTTTCATTTCCACCCCAGATCATCCGAACATCACAAAGCATTGACAATGCATCCGTAATCTCCTTTTCTTCAGAAGGATAACGAACCAGACAGAACCTGGACCATATATCAGGATAACACTCTCTCGTTTCTTCCAGCACACGGCAGATCACATCAACCTGTGGAAACTCTTTCGAAGGAAGCCGCACAATATTCTGATTTCCGGCAGCCATCCCTGCAATCAGAGAATAAGCAAAATTCACAGCTACATTGGACGGTGCAATATGAAAAACAAGTCCCCGCCCCATAAGAATCTGATGTGGATCTTCCTGTGACACACCATATTTTTTCCTTTGTTCTTCCATAGAAGCCCTTCGGATAAAAAAAGCAAAGGTCAGCACATCAGGGTATTGCTTTGCTTCCGGAAGATGAAGCAAAGTCTTTGACACATGCTCCATCCAATCAAGAACCGTTTCGTCAAAGGGCTTTTTCGCACCTTTCTTTTGCCTGTCCAAACACAATTCCCGGTTGCCTGCCAGCACCTTTAGTTGTCCCATCTCAATTCGATTCAAACTTTGCTGCATAAGTATCACTGCACCCCCTGATCTCCGCATTTTTTATCCTGCCTGAAATATGAAAATATTTTCCCTTCCTTCCGCATGGACAATCATCTTCCCCCAGAAGCACTCCTTCATCCTCTGTCAGAATACTGTGTCCCGGATAGGATTCCGGAAGAATGGACAACACCTGTATCAAGCCTTTTTCCCCCGGCTGGCACGGCTGAAAGGTCATGGGATTACGGATAATCACATCCGAGAATAAGCTGGCATGGAGATGCCCATATTCACACTGCATATATACACATCCCGTCTGTTCCACCATTCCATAATAGTCATGCACCTTTGGTAACCCGCATACATCCATCAGGCATTTTCTGAATTCCTCCTGGCTGACCGCTTCCTTTTGGAGTTTTTTCCAGCCACCGCCATGAATTAATATGCCTCTGGATAGATCCAGTGTTTTCCCTGTCTCTTCTTTCATCCGTTTCAGTTCTTTATAAAAATGCTGCCAGATCATAAAAGTAAAACCAAAGAGCAGAATATCTTCTCCATAGTGTTTTTCTAAAAAGCTTTTTATCTCCGGAAGATTCAAAGACATATCATCATTTAACGCATAGGTTTTATCCGCTCCAAAGATGGAAAAACCCAGAATGCCTGCCCCTCTTGCCGAAAACATCTGACGGTTTTTAATAACAGAAGGACAGTCGATAATCAACATCGGCATTCTCTGGTGGCCGGTAAATTCTGTCACAATCTTTACCAGAGTTTTCTGCTGTAAAGATGCGTTTCTCCGGTTCAGATAGATTTTCGACACCTGCTGTCCAGTTGTCCCGGAAGAAGTTAGTGTCTTAAATATTTCTTCTGGCGGAACACTTTTTAATTCCAGTTCTTTAAACAGGCGCACCGGAATATACGGGAGATCTTCCAGCCGATTCATCCTCTCCGTATCCCAGCCAAACGCCTTCATAATTTTCCCATATTCCAGACAATGTTCCTGATGGTATCTGGTCAGTTCCAATAGCCTGTCCAGAAGTATGTTCTGCTTCTCTTCCCGTCCAAGAGAAAATGGCGGGACATTAAGAATCTCTTCCACTGTCATAATAGTTCTCCAATTCTTTATACTGTATCTTGCCTGCGTCATTCTTTGGTATTTCAGGAATTTTCTTTACACTAAATGCCTTTGGATTCAGCCCTGTTTTCTCGGATACATAATGAAGAATTTCTTCTTTTTTTGCGTCATCCGTCACAAAAACAATCAGATGGTCATCCTTTCCGGCACTGGCGCATTCTAGTCCCGGAAACGCCTCTTTTACCATCCGGTCCATCTCATCTAAATTGACACGGTTTCCGTAGATTTTTAAAAAACGTTTCTTTCTTCCAACAATATAATAATACCCATCTTCATCCCGTTTTGCCATATCACCCGTTTCCAGGCGTCCATGACGCTCATCCCCTTTTAGCAGGTCAGCCCGGTCACAGGCGTAACCCAGCGTTACGTTTTTCCCTTCATATATTAATTCGCCGGTCACTTCCGGTTCCGTTATCACTTTCCCATCCACATCAATTAGGGAAAAGTGTCCTCCCGGAATGGCAATTCCCATGCTTCCATACTTTTCAAGGGATTTTTCATAAGGCAGATATGCCATGCGGGCAGTGGCCTCGCATTGCCCATACATCACTACAAAATGCTTTCCATTCTCTATAGCATAACGGGCAAATTTCTCATGAAGAGAAGGAAGCAGCTTTCCTCCTGCCTGGGTCATTGTCCGAAGATGCGGTAGATCCATCCGCTCAAACCGAAGCTTATCCAGCATTTCATAAGTATACGGAACACCACCAAAGGAAGTGGCTTTTTCCTCCTTCATAAAATTCCAGAATTCCTTCTGCATCATTCCTTTTTCCGTAAGGAGGACTGTTGCCCCTACAAGAAGGTGACTATTGATAATCGACAGACCATATGTGTAATTCATCGGAAGTGTTGTAACCGGCCGTTCCGTTTCATCCAGTTCTAAATAACATGCAATGGAACGGGCATTATCCAGAATATTTTCATAACTCTGGCGGACAAATTTCGGACTTCCGGTAGACCCGGACGTGGTAAGTAAAAGAGCCAGTTTTTCATACATTCCAATCTCATTTCGTTCCTTCATCCGAAGAAGCCGGTAGTCTCCATATTCATATACTTCCTCCCCTTCTGGAAACGCTTCCTCATAAAAGCGTACCTCCAGTTCCTCCGGCAGCCACAAGTAAGAAGGCTGGTAGATCTGAAGTAACTGGCGAATCAGGCTTTCATCCATCTGGGCACTTAAAAGCGCCGGGACAACCCCATGCTCAATCATTGCTGTATATCCAAGCACTGACTCCAGACAATTCCGGCAAAAACAGAAGGCAAGACAACGGTTCTCTCCAGCAGATCCAGAATGAATTGACTCTGCCAGCTGTTCTCCCTCTTCTGAAAGCTGCCTGTAGGTCATGAAACGCCCTTTATCATCTAATAATGCAATATTTTCTCCGTATTTCTCCAATTCCCATATCATATCTTCACGCTCCTTCCTAAAAATCTACCGTTCAATCTCTGACATCGCAATTGGTTCTCCAAATGCATAATCTTTCTTTGCTGTCTTTGTCAGAAGCTTCGGATAATATTTTGGAAGAAGTCCGATTCCCGGCCGGATACTCCGCACATTTTCCCTTGTAAAGGCTTCTCCCTTGCAGATTGGCTTCACTGCCACTAAGGAGCGTCTTCCACCCAGACCATTTTTCTCGTTTTCCGTTAATTCATATGTGGGGTTTCCCAT
>JAQXIP010000099.1 GCA_029007845.1 Clostridiales bacterium | reverse complement strand
CCTTCGAAGACTGCCGAATACCTGTTCCAGATATTGTGGAGAAATATTGTTGCGTTCCGCAATACTGTTCAGCGCCACCCGCTCGTTTTTGGAATGAATGGATAAATCAACTAAAGCGGTTAGTCCATATCTACTTTTTTTAGAAAGCTTCATAATTCCCTTTCATAACTCTTTCCCAGCTCTTATTCAGTAAACAACGGAGTTGAATAATACCGGTCTCCGGTATCCGGAAGCAGTGCTACAATCGTCTTTCCTTTGTTTTCCGGGCGTTTTGCCAGCTCGATTGCAGCATATAATGCTGCACCAGATGAGATTCCAACAAGAACCCCTTCTTTTTTTGCAATTAGCTTTCCGGTTGCAAAGGCATCCTCATTTTCAATAGTAATAATCTCATCATACACGTTTGTATTAAGCACATCCGGGACGAATCCTGCTCCAATTCCCTGAATCTTATGCGGTCCGCCTTTTCCTTCTGAAAGGACAGGAGATCCTGCTGGTTCCACTGCCACAATCTTTACATCCGGATTCTGTGATTTTAAATATTCCCCTACACCGGTAAGGGTACCGCCGGTTCCCACGCCAGCAACAAACACATCAACTTTTCCATCGGTGTCATTCCAGATCTCCGGTCCGGTTGTACTGCGGTGAACAGCGGGATTGGCTGGATTCACGAACTGTCCTGGAATAAAACTGCCAGGAATCTCCTTCGCCAGTTCCTCTGCTTTTGCAATGGCTCCTTTCATACCTTTTGCACCCTCAGTCAGCACTAATTCAGCTCCATATGCTTTTAAAATATTTCGTCTTTCCACACTCATCGTTTCAGGCATAGTCAATATAATTCGATATCCTTTCGCTGCTGCGATCGATGCCAGACCAATGCCGGTATTCCCTGATGTCGGCTCAATAATCACAGAGCCCTCCTTTAAGATTCCCTTCTGCTCTGCATCCTCAATCATTGCTTTTGCAATCCGGTCTTTTACACTTCCCGCCGGATTAAAATACTCTAATTTAACCAGCACGGTTGCTTCAAGCCCCAGCTCTTTCTCCACGTTTACCACTTCCACTAATGGAGTACTGCCAATTAATCCTAAAGTTCCCTTATAAATATTTGCCATTTTTCTACCTCCTATATTTCATATCTGTATAGTATGATTAAGTTGCTGATATTATAATCCTTTATTTCCTATCTGTCAACTATATTTTAAAATCAATCATCCCTTTGAACACGTCGGCACTTGGTTTTGCTTTTTTTGCAAAATCTTAGTACCGCTAGCACTTTAGTGAGGGCTACGGAAAAATCCATGTGCAAAGTTTGAATAATAAAAAAATTGTGCAATGAGCCTGTGAATGTTTCCCACAAAAAGCTCATTACACAATCTATTTTTTATAAGGTGGATGAATGCGAAATCATGTCAAGAAAATACTGGTGTACACTGAGATTTTCATTTAATTCCGGATGGAATGCCGTTACCAGCTGGTTTCCTTCCCGGGCAGCCACGATTTTTCCATCTACTTTGGCAAGAATCTGGGTACTGCCTGACACATCTACAATATAAGGTGCCCGGATAAACGTCATAGGAATGGTTCCAAGTCCCTTAAATTCCTGTTCGGTATAAAAGCTGCCAAGCTGTCTGCCATATGCATTCCGCTTTACCCGGATATCCATAGTGCCGAGGTGGGACTGTCCTCCTTCCACTTCCTTTGCCAAAAGAATCAATCCCGCACAGGTTCCAAATACCGGCATTCCAGAAAGAATCTTATCCTGAACCGGCTTCAATAATTCCGATTCCAGCAAAAGCTTTCCCATAACGGTACTTTCCCCGCCCGGTATAATCAATCCATCAAAAGGCTTTTCCATATCCTTTTTCTGGCGGATCTCAAAATGATCTACGCAAAGCCGGTCCAACACCTGTCCATGCTCGGCAAAAGCACCTTGCAATGCTAAAACTGCTATTGTCATATTATTTTCCCCGCTCTGCCATTAAAAGTTCAATTTCCTGTTCGTTAATACCAACCATTGCCTCACCAAGATCGGTTGATAACTCTGCAATCAGTTTTGCATCTGTGTAGTTGGTTACTGCTTTTACGATAGCCGCAGCCCGTTTCGCCGGATCACCTGATTTGAAAATACCGGATCCAACAAATACACCTTCTGCCCCAAGCTGCATCATTAATGCTGCATCTGCAGGTGTTGCTACTCCGCCAGCTGCAAAGTTCACAACCGGGAGTTTTCCATTATCATGTACAAAGGTAAGAAGATCCACTGGAACCTGAAGCTGTTTTGCCGCCTCAAATAATTCATCGCTGCGCAGATTCTGTACCCGGCGGATCTCTGAATTCATTGCTCTCATATGACGGACAGCCTGTACCACATCACCCGTACCCGGCTCTCCCTTTGTACGAATCATCGAAGCACCTTCCGCAATCCGGCGCAGGGCTTCTCCTAAATCTCTTGCTCCACATACAAATGGTACTTTAAATTCATGTTTGTTAATGTGATACACATCATCAGCCGGAGAAAGCACTTCACTTTCATCGATGTAGTCAATCTCAATAGCCTCAAGAATCTGTGCCTCAACAAAATGTCCGATTCTGCATTTTGCCATTACCGGAATTGATACTGCCTCCTGAATTCCCCGGATCATTTTCGGATCACTCATACGGGATACCCCGCCTGCTGCCCGGATATCTGCCGGGATCCGCTCTAATGCCATAACCGCACAGGCTCCTGCCGCTTCTGCAATCTTTGCCTGCTCTGGTGTGGTAACATCCATAATGACGCCGCCTTTTAACATCTGTGCCAACTGTTTGTTCAATTCATAACGGTTCTCTTTCATAATCATTCGTACCTTTCTATTCGTTTTTCGTTGAATGACCTTATTATAACTTACTTTGGCACTGTTAAAAGAACCAGTTTTATTATTTTAAACCATACCAGATTCTTCCATGCCTGTTTTTTCTCTCTTTATAAGAACCGACGCAGCAAAAGAAACGAGTGGAACCGTCAGAACAATTCCGATACTTCCAGATAATCCCTGCATAATCTCAATTCCAATGGAATAAGAATTCATAATCTGCAGATAAGGCAGATTATAAGCATAATTAAGCACAAGTGTGCTCAAAGAACCACCTACAAATGCCAATATCAACGTATTTGCCATAGTTCCCATCATATCTCTTCCCACATTCATCCCTCTTTTGTATAACTCCTGCCAGCCAAGGCTTTCATCGACCTCATGAAATTCATGAATGGCAGATGCAATGGACATCGCCACATCCATCACTGCCCCAAGGGCAGAAATCAGTATCCCTGCAAATAAAAGACCTCCTACCGAAATATTGGTAGACTTCTGGACAAATATGAGCGAATCAATATCCGGAACATTATAACCGGATATTCTAGCCACAGCACCAAATATTCCGGCTGATATCCCGGCGACAACAACACCCGCTATCGTTCCAATCATTGCAGCAATGGATTTTCTCGAAGTTCCAGTTAATAAAAGCATGGTAATAACCGTAGTAAAAATGACAACAAGAACAGCTGCAAGAATCGGAGACATCCCCCGGTAGATTGCCGGAAGAAAGAAATAAATGATAAGTACAAGCGTATACACCAGTCCTAAAATTGCTTTCACTCCATTTTTTCCGCCAATCAAACCGATTGCAAGAAAGAAAATCAGACAGAACGCAAGAATGATATATTCCCGGTCAAAACTGTAGACGGATGTCACACTAACTTCTCCTGATTCATTGGTCAGGGCAATCACTTTTGTTCCTACATAACAGGTCGCACCATAGAGGTTTCCATTTGTACTGACCGCCTCCACTTCTTGTCCTTTACGCCTGCCAGACAGAAACCGAAGCATTACGGTCTGATTTCCGATCCGGCTTTTGTTTTCCTGAATATTGTCCGTTATAATCTTAGTTACCACTGCCTTGTCAAAGGATTGGGATGACGTATTAACCAGCTCCACTTTTTCTACTTGATTCCACTTATATAAAAACAGAATACTAATAACTGCAAACAGAATCACACAGAAGTATTTTTTTCTCATGCAAAAACTTCCTCCAAAAATTAGGAGAAACACGCAAAGCGTGTTTCTCAATTGAGTAATTATTATATTTAATCTTAATCTTTATTTCTTTACCGTTACCTTGCAAGTCGCT
>JAQXIP010000098.1 GCA_029007845.1 Clostridiales bacterium | reverse complement strand
CAATGACCGCATTATCAAAATGTTCCCATCCGCACTTTACTACCCGGTAAAAATTAATAATCATTTCATCTTCTGCTGCTTCCGTTTTGATACTGGATAGCAGAATCTTATTTGTTTACTCAAAATCTTTTTGATATACCTCATTCGCTTAATAATAACGGGCTGAACTAATGAGAAACAGATAATCATACTGATAGCTTGGGTGAATGGCATTCACACCGATTACTACCGGATTATGTTTCCGTATATAGTCTTTTACCTTCTTCTGTTCCGTCACAACAGACTTTCCAGGGGCAATTAAAAGAATCTTTCTTCCCTTAAAAGTTTTCCGAAGTATGTCCAACGTTTCCTCATCATCCACCACCCTGTTTTGATTTTCGATATATTTCTGCTCCAACAGATCATAATCATATCGTTTTCGCTGCTCTGGTGTTAATGCATTCACAATATGATACATATCCTTGGCATTGGTTCTATGATTTTTTAATAGATATGAAATGTTATTCACATGGCAGCAATACATCCCCGCAATAAAATACGGGATGGAGTATCCCCAACTGTAATTTTCCTGAAAATATTCCATATAGATATCAATTGCATCCATGATGACATTCATATCATAATTGCAATGATATTTCCGATTTAGAAAATTGGCAGCTAATTCCGTAGTGGCATTCCCTGCACCGCGCCCCATTCCACACAAACTCGCATCTACAATTACATGCCGGCCGCTTTTTAACAGACGGTTCACAAAGTGCATCGAAAGGGCAAAGGATAACTGCTGGTTGTTATGAGAATGAAATCCAAGCATAATATCCTGATCCAGATTCTGATCTAACACATCTATGATCCGATCCAAATCATCCTCGTACATAGCTCCAAACGTGTCCACCACGGAGAGGCTGATCGGATGAACCTCATTAATTTCTTTGGCTAATTTCAATAAATCCTCTTCACTATATGCCAGTGTATTTGCCGCCTGGAAAAACACCTGATATCCTTTTTTCTTGATTTTCTTTCCTACTTCGATTCCTTCTTTATCCTTACCATATGGAAAAACAACCCGGATTGCGTCAATCGACTTCCCATCGCATTCCGGCAGATAGTCCAGATTATATCTGTCCCAATCAATCATGACAACATAGGTAACATCCTCATTTTTTTCCGGTAGATATGGAATAATATCTTCCGGAACGTGATAAAAGGATGTTCCGGTTTTATGCGCTTCATTTTTCAGCCATCCACATTCTATTATGTCTACATTGGCATCCTGCATCTTCTTAATAATGCCCTTAATAGCCGGTGTCCCAAAATTGCCATCTACCACATATGCACCATCACGCAGTGTACAGTCTAATAGTTTTATATTATCCTTCATGAAATCAGTCCTTTTTACAACAATCCCTTTCTCTTCAATATCTCGTATTTCATTTCCGCAATCTCCCAATCCGTTTCATTATCGATATCCTGAACATGAAGATCATCTAATATATAAGCTGCGCTAAGTCCATCCATAATACCATCATTCCTTAAAAACGCCCGAACATCATACCAGTAAAACTGTCCTGCATCATGATATACTGGTTCCATATCCTGTGATCGTACAAACCGGTTCTCCATGTGAAGAACTTCAATGATACCGTCTTCATTCACCGAAAGCCCTCTTTGTGGCGGAAAAGAAAATTGGACAATTGGATTGACCATGGCAACCCCCTCTTTCTCCAACATTTTCCGGCTCTCCCTTAACCCTTCTCCCGTTACAAAAGGAGCCGTTGGATAGATACAGCATGCCTGTTCAAACAATTGTCCCTTTTTTTCATATTCGCGAAACACTTCCAACAATACATCTTTTGTTGATGCAAAATCGCCTGCAGTTTCTGCACTTCTCATGAATGGTACACTTGCACCCAGTGTTCTTGCAATGTCTGCAATCTCTTCACTGTCTGTCGATACCATGATTTCATCAAATACACCAGATTCCTTTGCCGCCTCAATGGAATACGCAATGATTGGCTTTCCACAGAATTTTTTTATATTCTTCCCCGGAATACGCTTACTTCCACCTCTTGCGGGTATAATTGCCAGTACTTTTCCGCTCATCTGTTCTGCCTCCTTGCATTCAAAATGTCCTTGTCTATCATATCGACATCTTTCCTGTTTTTCTTTATAGCAGAATAGCTTGGAAAATACTACCTTTAAATCTCCACTTCATACTTCTTCAACAGTTCAATTCCTTTCTCATAAGAGCTGAAATCAATAATATCATCGGTATCCATCATAATGTCAAACGCTTCTTCAATGGCTGCCACCAGCGACATATGACCAACCGAATCCCATTCTGGAATCTCCTGATACTTTAACCCTTCTACCTGCTCCGGCTTGATTTCAAGTGCCTCCACAAAGGCATTTACATATTTCTCTTTATTTGTCATAATAATTCTCCTCTTGTTTATTCCCTGTAATTTTGCTACGAAAACATTATTCATATTCTACCATATTTTCATGAAAATGCAAGCTTCTCGAACTCTGGTTTCACATCATCCAGCAGTACATCAGCCAGATATACATAATCCTTCTTCTGAAATGCCTCCTGAACCTTTAATAGTTCCTGACTTAAATCAACTTGATACCCTTCCTGCTCCATACGTTTTACAAACAGATCCATCTCATCAAGAAGAGCAAGGAAACACTCAACAAGTCCAGTCTGTTCCACAGTATAGATGCTCTGAACCAAATTCTCAATCGCCTTTAAGACTCCTGTATTCATCCTCAGTGCACCTCCCTTTCGTTCTTCTTTTCCTCTATAAACCGGATCAGATCTGTAAAACGCTGACTGGTTGCCACCGTGGAGATATCCACCATCTGCATAAGGTTGACCTGTAATTCCCAGTTTCGTTTTACGTTTTCTGGAGTCAGCCGGTTACCGATTTTTTTTACATAGATAATCGTCTGCTTGATAATCTGCTGGTAATAGGATACCAGCTCCGATTTTTCTTCTACTAGAAAGGTAACCAGTTTATCCGCTTCCTGCATATTTAACACCATATGATACAAATCATCTTCTGACGCATTCTCATAGTCAAAGTCCTTATATTTCATCAGCACTTCAAAATGTCCCATAACCCGCTGCTGCACTTCTTTCAAACCATCAAGAATCTTCTTTGCCGCTTCAATGATCTCATCGTATTTTGCGCTTGCGTCTTCCCTGCTGATCTGCCTTTCTTCCAGTATATCATTCATATGATATGGAAGTGGACGGGTACAATATTTTCCAATGGCTTCTGTTAATGTAAGAATCTCACTTCCTGCAATTTTGGCTCCTCCCTCTGTAGCATCCACAACCGGGACTCCATTTATTGCAATATTTTCCTCGAAAAAGAACCGGAACAGATTAAAGGTATCCGATGTTCGGACCGGCTTTCCATCGATTCCCTCCACCATCAGATCATCTACACCTTCCACTGTTCCTCCTACATTTGCACTGCCAAACTGCTCATGGATGGAGTCTGTATGGAATTTATCATCTGTGTAGGCAAGATCTTGTCCAATCAGAATCACCGGACTGCAGCCGGCTTCCACAGCTACTGCATAAGCAGCCGTAGCGCAGGAATGCCCCATATCCAAATATTGTAGATTGGGCAGAAGTTCTGACCACCAGCCTTCCAGACCAGAATAATTCTTTGCCATCAGCATCTTTTTTCCTGGAAAATTTTCTAAAAGCTCCGGCCATAAGAGAGCTGGTCCTACCAGCACAAGATCTTGTGGAAATTCCCTGTCTTTATAAAAGAAATCATAGGTTGGACTATACCGCTCAATACTGGCTATGGCATCCGGTTTCACCCCATTGCTGACACAGGCTGCATAACTGGCGTCACAGGTAATAATCAGTGCCTTATCCTGTGCTTCCTTCAATTGATGGATATTTTTATCCAACGATGGTCCGGAAGCCACAATAATTGCCGGATATCCGGTATATTTCCCTTTTAATTCACTTAAGGAATTACACGTCATTGCCTGATCCACATTCCGGTAATGATTCTGAAGCCCGTCCAGCATATCTTCCAGAGAAGTCCCTAGACGCTTTAGGTGATGTTCAATCTCATTTGATACCATCTGAATGCATTTCAGACGGTAGTCCTGATACAGATAGTAGTTTGGAAGAGAGATTGCCACCAGATTCTGAACCAGATTATCCCATTTCTGTGCTGTATATACCATAACTGCACTTTTCATAGTTCGTTCTTCCCCTGCGATAAAGGCGAATTTTCCGGTTTCCAGAACATCCACTAAATTTTCATTTTTTAGCGTATATTTCATAACGAACAGATTCGGCTCGAACACTAATACTCTCGTTCCCTCCGATGTATTCTGTACAATTTTCCGCAATAGATTGACATTTGCCATTCCAAATAATACAATCAGATAATCCTTATACTCATCCAAATCCCTTAATAGATAATCTGCTTCCCGGTTTTTATCTTTACTGGTCAGTTGATAGTATTCTGACCCATATTGAAATTGAAGTACACCATCCTGCAGACGGACATGCTGTCCCACATCGCAGTTATGAATATACGGTTCCACAGACTGAATCAGAGGATTACAGTTCTTTAAAGCTTCCATGTTTTTCTTATAGATACTAGCCATATACGGAGTCCTTTCTCTTGGCGGATTCTGGTAATTTTCTATCTTTATGAAAATAGCTGACTCCACATATGCGAAGTCAGCTATCTTATCATTCAATTCATCCAATAAGTGTTGAACGCATTCTACTCATAGAACGAATTACTGTAATAAGGACAATACGCCCTGGCTTGACTGATTTGCCTGTGCCAACATGGACTGACCTGCCTGCATTAAGATATTGCTCTTGCTGTAAGCAGTCATCTCTTCAGCCATATCAGTATCACGAATACGGCTCTCAGCAGCCTGTAAGTTCTCCTCGGATGTATCCAGGTTTGCAATGGTGTGCTCTAAACGGTTCTGAACTGCACCAAGTTTAGCTCTCTCGGTAGATACTTTTGTCAGAGCTTTGTCATATGCCTGAATTGCCAGGGAAGCACTCTCATGGGATGTTACGCTAAGAGCTTCACCGGATTTAGCCTGGCTCAATATAACATCAGAAGAGGTAGATGTTTTAACAATTCCCAAATCCTTAGCTTTCATACTGTTAATATTCAGCATAACTTCCTGTCCAGCATTCGCTCCAACCTGGAATCTTAATCCTTCCTGATCTGGTTTTGCTTTCCGAGTACCCGTCATTTTAGAAAGAGTAATGGTAATCACGTCCCCGGCTTTTAAGCTTGAAGCACCGGAAATCTTAAATGTAATATCACCGGTTGTTGCGTCAGAATAATTTGCAGTCTTGCTTGCATAAGCCGAACCAGTAATCTTCAATTCACCGCTATCAACATTTAATGATACACTTGCACTGATACCATTCAATGTTGAAATCGTTGCCTTAGTAGTAGAGGCACTCAGTTTTCCAATACCATTTCCTGCACCCAGTGAACCGGCAGAAATGTCTTTCTGGATTGTAATTCGGATTACATCATCTTTTCCAACGAGACATGATTCAGAAGCTTTTAAACTAATCAGCTTCACATTACCATTCTTGAATGTACCATCAATTCCAGCAGCACCAGCTTTGTAGCTCAATGCACCTGCCTGAGTACCATCTAACAGCTTCTTTGTATTAAACTCGGAAGAAGTAGCGATACGGTCAACTTCGTTGGTCAGCTGGCTGATCTCGTTCTGGATCTGCTCTCTATCGCTGTCGGTGTTGGTATCGTTAGTTGCCTGAACAGCTAGCTCTCTCATTCTCTGAAGAATGTTCTGTGTCTCCTGAAGTGCACCTTCAGCTGTCTGGATTAAGGAGTTACCATCCTCAGCGTTGGTAGAAGCCTGATTCAGACCACGAATCTGTCCACGCATCTTCTCAGAGATTGCAAGTCCAGCTGCGTCATCACCAGCACGATTGATGCGGTAACCGGAACTTAACTTCTCTGTAGATTTGGATAAGCTGCCTGTTGTTACTCCTAAGTTTCTGTTTGCGTTCATCGCAGATAAATTGTGTTGTACTACCATAATAATTCCTCCTTGAATTTGCAGCAGCATCCATGCTGCTGTGAAAATATGTTTTTGTGTGTCCGGATTTCTCCAGGTCGTGCTTCCCGGCTCATCCGACTTAAGTAAGTGATTTACTTACTATATATATCGACCGGCATTCCAATTACTTTATAGCCGGATCAATATTTTTTTATTTTTTCTGATCATAAAAGATGGATTGCTCCCCATGGGGATGTCTGGCCATATTCTGATAATAAAGGCTGGACGCCTTATTATTGTTATAAAACTGCCGGATCGATTCCCGTTCACCTTTCAGATACTGTTCCATAGCTTCTTTATTACGAAGTTCCATAGCCTGAAGCTGCACACTTTGATCGGTAATAGTACGAATCTTCTTCTGCATTTCCAATATCTGGTTTTTATAAACGTCCCGGTTTTGATCCAGTTCTTCTTTCACACGCTGATACATTTTTTCAAAACCCTTGTCGGTATCCACAAGTGCCTGAATCATTCGGTCTTTTTGTTCATAAACGGTATCGTAAGCTGGAGTATCCGCCTTTCCACCACGGATATACTCTCCCTGCTTCTTTGTAAGTGCAATCAGTTCTTCGAGAATGGTAACTTTTTCTTTCAGGGAAGTAAGCATCATATCCACATAGGTGTGACTGTAATCCATACTGTCATCCTTTCTGTTTTGCCATAACTTCTTTCCAGGTGTCCCGCATCTCTTTGATACGTTTTAATGCTTCTTCCAGCATATCCTTGTCCTTTTTCATATTTCCATGAACAAGAGTCCAATATATGTAATCATATACCCGGTCAAAATCTTTGGCTACATCATACTTAAAATCCAGTGTGGAGCGGAATTCCACTATAATGTTTTTTGCTTTCTGCACATTATTATGGCACTGTTCAATATCTCCCTTTTCCAGCGCCATAATCGCCATATGGGTAAATTTTACCGCACCGTCATATAGCATTAACGTCAATTCTGCCGGAGATGCGGTATTAACCTTGGTATTCTGATACGCCGCCGCCGGATTGCGATATGCCATCATAAGAGCCTCCTTTTCAAGCAGCCATCTTCACTGGTCTTATGACATTCCCAACATACCAGACAAATAACTGCTTGTGTTGTTTAAATTTGACATTGCTTTTTCCATAGCCGTAAACTGTTTGTAATAACGGTCTTCCATATCCTCCAGTTTATCCTGCCATGTGTTGATCTGTTTTTTATAATCGTTTAACTGATTTTTTATCTCAATATCATTGTAAAAGGTCAGTGCACTGCTCAGAGACGTTTTTGCCATCCGTTCCGTGAGATTGTCATATAGATTTTTGCCAATGGCACTCATCACTTCAACAACCGCATCAGGATTCTCCGAAATAGCCTTTTTCAGCTTATCCTCCTGATCCGCATAGGTCTCGTCTTCTGAATCTCCATAGATATGTAGAAGACCTTTTTCGCTGTAATCGCTGGATGTCATGATTCCAAATGAAGACAGCGAATAACTTTTGCCATCCACCGTCACCTGCCCCATCATAGTGGTACGCATGGCTGATGCCAGATTACCAATCGTGTTGTCTCTTCTTAACAAGGAGTCTTTTATCTTCTTCTCCCACTTTTCCACTTCATCATCACTCATAGCCTCCTTCTGCTCATCGGTCAGAGGCTCATACCCTTTTGCACGATCCGCATAATAAAGTTCATTTAACTCTTTTAAGATGCTATTATATTCTTTCACGAAATCCTTGACCATGCCATATACCGCATCCACATCATCTTCTACCGTCAACTTGATTTCCCTGCCCGGTTCTGCAGAGATAAGATCCAGAGATAACCCATTTACCGACAGATTATTAGAAGACGAAGTAATCACTGCACCGTCCAGCACCACCTCGGCATCTTTTGCAATTTTCATGCTAAAGTGATCTGCATCACCGGATATGTCTGATGCGCTGCTGCCACTTACCATGGCATCCGTAATCGTTTCCAGACCCAGAAATTGCAGCTGGGTTCCATCATCCGTAATCGTAAAAGAATTCTCCTGCCCACTGTCCTTTGAACTAAGGAAGAATCTTTGCTGCTTCTCGTCAAAGTTTGCATTAATCCCCGCATCTCTGCAGGCACTGACAAAGTCTGAGATGCTGGAACTGTCAGTTACTTCGAATTCAACCGCCTCTTTATCTCCAGATTGAATCGTTATTTTCTGTCCGGCAGTCATTCCCAGACTAGACACCAATTTTGCATTACCATTTAATGTTGTGTTTCCATCCGTATGCTTTACCTTTGCACTGGTAACATACTGGGCACTTGCCAGAGAATTGACCTCCAGTGTATGCGCCCCTTTTGGTGCGCTGCTTCCCACACTGGCTTTTACGATCCCCTCATCGGAAGAAGTGACCTTTTTTGTCATATAGCTTCCTTGCAGACGCATCTTTGATACTTTATTTGTATAAAAGCTATACAGTTTTGTATTTAATTCTTTCCACTTCTCCTGCTTCCAGGTCAGCTTTGTTTCCTTATTCTCTATTTTCGTCTTCTTCATTCTCTGAGCTGACATCAGTTCTTCCACGATAGCCTCTGTATCAAGACCAGATGCCATACCTGATAATCGAATTGGCATATTATCTCCTCCTATCGCCGCTCATCAACCAGAACACCGGCAAGTTCCCATAATTTCTGGAGCATCTCAAGACTCTCTTCTGGTGGGATCTCCCGAATCACTTCTTTTGTTTCCTGATCTATCACCTTGATAGATACCCGGCCGGTTTCTTCATGATATGAAAATTCACAACCGGTCTTATGGTTCATTTTTAATTTATTATTTGCATTATTAACCGCATCTTTAATCTGTCTTTCGTTTGCCTGACCCTGAGAATTTTCTTTGCTGTTCTCCCCATCACCTGCTGATACATTCTGCACCGGACGTTCCGTAATGGTAATATTGGTTTCTCCCTGATTTGCTATCTGGGCAGCCGAATTCGTACTTGCCGGTTTCTCCACCGGTCTTACGGTATCTCCTGTGGCATAAGAGGAAACAGCGCTGCTTCCAACGGTTTCAATCATCATAACTAGCACCTCCATGTATTTGCTCTTTCAAACTCCGTTTTGTCCGTTCCTATGGAATATATCGGTTTTTTCAATAAAAAAATTAATACTGCTATTGGAATAATTTCTTTAATGTATCTAGATTTTCCTGTCCGCCTGCAGCTTCCTTATTCTCTTCCTGAATCTGGAGGTAGATTTCTTTCCGGTATACCGGAATCGACTTTGGTGCCTTAATCCCGATTTTTACCTGATCTCCTTTTACCTCTAATACCGTTACTTCCACCTGGTTATCAATGATAATCGATTCGTTTACTTTTCTTGAGAGAGCTAACATCCCATCTCCCCCTTTTCCTTTTTTATTTTTTGAATTGCGTCATATACTTTGTACTTAATCACATAATCTTTATTTTCTACAATGATCTGGCAGCCCTTCCTTGTGTCTGCGTTGATAATCAATGGTGCTTTCAGATTGGCCGTTACCTCTTCCGGCTTAGATGGCACAGTAAGAACAAGAAAAATCGCGAGATTTTCTTCATTCAATTCTCCTAACGGCTTTAAGACTTCATCTTCTACTACCGGATTATAATCTGATTTCACAAGAAATGGATTAATCACAGGCAGTGCCAGTGCAGGTTCCTCTACAGACTGAAGCCAGGAGATATTAGGCTGTTCTTCTTTCTCGTTGTCATATAGTATCGTATATCTCTTATATTCCTCAAACCCCATTAATCCATTTTCCATTGTAATGATCTTATCTTCAGATAAATCGATTTCCCCAAAATATTTCGTTTTTACTAACATAGTCTTCTCCTTTCATGTAACATGATTTTTCACCCCTTTAGCTAGTGCATCGGTTCCGAAAGAACCCGATGAACCAGTGTCACTTTCTTAACATTACAGAAAATCAAGCAGGGTGTTGGTCACGGCCTTTGCTGCCGCTGATAGGGAAGCATTATACTGATCCTTTGCGGATGTATAATTAATGATGGAATCTTCCAATTCCACAGAATCATTGCTTAACAGCATATCCTCAAAGTCTACCTGCTGGTTTGACAGACGGTCTTCGGTGAGCTCAAGCCGGTTGTAACGGCTTCCAAGGTCAGCATCCGCTGCATTGACTTCATCTTCTGCTTTCTGGGTAACCGTAAGACCATGGGCATATTTTTCCTGGAGCACCTTATTTTCCATAGATAACTGGTTTTCCAGCTGTTTTTTCAGCTCGGTGACAGCTTTTTTCTGAGTATCAGACAGAGTATCGTCTGTAAGTTTTTTCTCCATTTCAGAAATCTTTGTTTCAATATTGGACACCTGGTTTAACTGTTTGATTACATCGTCCACATGTCTTTTTAAGTCTGCGCTGAGGAATTCGTTTGCCATAGTATTCACGGTAAGCTTCTGGCTAAAGTTAATCTCATACTGGATCTTCTGCTGCCCAGGCTTTGTGTAATTTCCTTCGGTTCCCGCAACCGGTGCTCCTGTGTCATCCATTGTCACCCGTGTACAGTCAAAATAATGCTCCGGTACGGCATCGCCGGCGTCAAAACTGGACTTTTTATACTTGGTCGTTATGTCATCTGCTTCTTTCATGGCCTGATAAGCTGCTTTTGTCAGGATTACTTCCCCGGTATCTTTTAACACAAGTGCATCACAAGGATCTGCCGCCGCATCATTATATGCATTAATATCATAGGCATTTGCATCGCCGGATTCAATCACTTTTATCTTCAGACCGGTAGTAGTTCCTCCTTTTGTGTAACTGATACCGGTCATATCATCAATCTGTTCATAGGAAATATTCATACGGTATCCTTTAAGCATAGTCGGCGCTTTCTTGGCATAATCCTCTGCAGTAAGAGACGCATTAAAGTCCAGGCTGGCCTTTACATACTGAAAAGACATCACATCATTCTTTGTGAGATTCTCCGTAATTTCATAGGAATACTCGGTACAATCCCTTGGGAACACAAGCGGCTCGTCCGTGCGGTATCCGGTAAACACATACCTTCCGGCATAATCCGTGTTGGCATACTGGTAGATCTGCTGCATATATTCATCAAGTGTCATTGCTATGGAGTCACGGTTTGCCACCGTTAACGGGTCATTCGCCCCCTGGTTAAAATAGGTGTTCATCTGGGTAATAATGGAATTCATCTGGGTAAGGGCGGATTCCGTTACATTCATCCACTGCTTGGCATCCGGAATGTTTTTTTCATAATACTGGTTTAACTGGGTAAGCTGGGTCCGGTATTTTAAGGAACGGATGGCCACGACCGGATCTTCCGACGGACGCTGGATCTTCTGTCCGGTTGCGTACTGATCGCCTTTTGTCGATAAATACTGCTTATTCTTATTGATGTTA
>JAQXIP010000097.1 GCA_029007845.1 Clostridiales bacterium | reverse complement strand
AGCACATGTTCTTCCCTGCGTCGACGTTTCGCATGAATGACCGAGATTGTAAAGGTATTTCCCTCCATCACATATTCATAATCCTTAATCACATAAGCATCATAAAGAAAATACATTCCCGCCATAAGGAGAGCCAGAAACAGCATTCCCCGGTCAAATACAATTCCAAAAAGCATAAACAGCACACACAGTACGATCATCACGACCTTTAAAATCTTTGTAGAAGGCTTTACCCGCTTATGTACTTCCTTCACCATTCTGTAATCCATATTTTACCATCCTTTCAAAGCACTGATTTTAAAGTTCAACATCTGCCCCGCATAATTATCGGGAGATTTTTTCCACTGATACGGAGTCATACCCATGATTTTCTTGAAATTCCGGGTAAATGTCGATACACTTTCATACCCCACCCGGTAAGCAGTTTCTTCCATTGATAAATGGGTTTTCAGAAGAATTTTGGCAGCCTCATATACCCGTATCGCATTCACATAATCGTTGGGAGGCATATGCATACACTCCTGAAATATCTTCCGAAAATGACTGGTGCTGATATTGCACACATCTGCCAGATCCTGAATCCGGATTTCTTCGGCAAAATGTGCTTTCACATACTCTATCGCCGGAACAATCTGGATATTTCTGGGATTTTTTCTTGACATCTCATCACTGGTGTTTCGAATGCGCAGAAGCTCCACGGTAAAGGCCTGAAGAAGTCCTCTTAACTTCTCATGGTACATATAAACTTTTCTCTCACACTCATCCCGAATCTCCAGAATCAGATTCGCAATCTGGGGATATTCTTCCTGATGAAAGAAAAGCGGTGCATCGTAGATTGTATTTTTGAGATATTCCACATCCAGGTTATTATAAGACATTTCTCTCATACCCAGCAGGATGCTCTCCATATCAAAAAACATCCACTCCCAGAAGCCATTCGTTCCGGCTTCGGATATATTATTATGTGGAAAATTAGGGGGAACAATCACGATACTTCCTTCTTTAAATTCATAGTCCTTGTCACGCAATATGGTTTTGCCCCGTCCATCGTAGCAGTTACCTACTTCCATATAATTGTGAAAATGAAGCTCCGGGATATATTTTCCCTGCTCATCCTTTCCGTACTCTCTTCTCCACTCATCCTCTCCCAGAAGTGCCAGGACCTGGGAACCCGGTGCCATCGTATAATACCGGAACTGCATCTTTGTTTTTTGCTTCGCCATGCCACTACTTCCTCCTTACTCTCTCAGGCTCATGATCCCTTCCATCAGGATCCGCACATCGTCTAAAATATAGTCGAAAGCCCCTGCCTGATAAAGATTAACCACAATCATACCAATCGGGACTGCAAAGATCATCCCCAGCACACTGCCGAGTTTATATCCAATATACAAAAGTACAAGCGTAAGCAGCGGATTCAGTCCCATACTGTCTCCCACCAGTTTCGGCTGAATGAGCTGCCGAACAATCTGTGTGACTGCATAAAGAATAAGCAGTGCGATCGCCATCCGGTAATTGCCTACCAGAAACTTATATACCGCCCAGGGAATCAGCGCAGTTCCGGTTCCTAAAAACGGCAGGAAGTCCAGAAATGCAATTCCCAGTGCCAGAAGGATGGAAAAATGAACTCCTATCAGGGAAAATCCCACCAGAAGCATAAGGAATACCACTACCATAATCTTGAATTGAGCCTTAAAATATCCGCCCACAGCATATTTCAGGTTATCCATAACCATCGTCATTCGGCTTACAATTGGTTTCGGTGAAATTTTCTTTGCCCAGATGATAATTTCTTCCCTCTGTGCAATGAAAAAATAAGCTGAAACAAATGTCACTATCGTAGCGACAAATATAGAGGGAATCCTCTTTGCAACACTTCCTGCAACTTCCATGGTCGGCTCACTCATTTTTCCGATCAGTTTTCCCATAGCCTGATCCAGATTCTGCATCATCGCATGCCAACCGTTCTGAATTCCCTGAGGCAGTCTGGCAAATAACTGTTCTCCCTTTGTTCCGATTTCTACGAAACCAGCCTCCAGGTCTTCGTACATTTCAGGAAAATTCTGTATCAGTGATGCAATTTCTGCCCAGATCCTGCTCACCGCAAAATAAATCACTCCCACACAGGCAGCCAACACCAGAATAATGGTAATAGCTGATCCCAGTTTTTTTACGATCTTCAGCCGTTTTTCCAGCCAGGTTACCAGAGGACTTGCGATAAAAGCCAGAAACCATCCTATCACAAATGGCATAAAATAGATTAATGCCCGGATTCCCACGTATATAAATAAAATGGTTCCAATCAGACTAAACACAAGACTTACAAGAACCTTCCAGTAAGGTCGGTTGTCATTCAATCTTTCTCTGACACTCATCTGCATCTATTCCACCTCTTTTTTCTCAAGAAACTCTG
>JAQXIP010000096.1 GCA_029007845.1 Clostridiales bacterium | reverse complement strand
TCTTTGTTGCATCTGTGTGAACATAGAACGTATATTTTTTCTCGCTCATCTGGTCCATACTTTTCTCAGTAATAACCGGTTTGAGAATGACGTCATAATATTTTAAATCTGCCATTATGCGTACACCTCCTCAATCTTTTCTACTGCCTGTTTTGTCATGATGACGGAATCATATTTTAACATGTCGTAAACATTCAGGGAATTGCTTGCAACAGCTCTTGCTTCCTGAAGGTTTCCAGTTACTTTTAATACATCCTCATCTTTTTCTGCAGTAACAACCAATGCTTTGGAAACGTTTAAGCTGTTCATAACTGCAACCATTTTCTTGGTTTTTGCTTCGTCGAATTTCAGCTCATCTAAAACGTATAATTTGTTCTCATTTACTTTGGATGTCAGAACGGATTTGATTGCGGCTGCTTTTTCCTTACGATTCATCTTGAAGGAGTAATCTCTTGGCTTCGGAGCGAATACAACTCCACCACCAGTCCACTGTGGAGATCTGGTTGAACCCTGTCTTGCATGTCCGGTTCCTTTCTGTCTCCAAGGTTTTCTTCCGCCACCGCTTACTTCAGAACGTGTCTTCGCACTCTGAGTTCCCTGACGTTTATTAGCCAGCTGTAAAACAACTGCCATATGAACCAAATGTTCATTAATTGGTGCGGCAAAGACTGCATCATTTAATTCCATAGAATCTACTTCTTTGCCTTCCATATTGTAAACAGATACTTTAGCCATCTGTGTGTTCCTCCTTTCTTAAAGCTTAGATTGCCTTAACGGCTTCTTTCACGATTACTAATGATTTCTTAGGTCCTGGTACAGCACCTTTCACTAATAAAAGGTTATTCTCTACATCTACTTTTACAATCTCCAGATTCTGGGTTGTAACTTTTACGCCACCCATCTGTCCAGGCATCTTTTTGCCCTTGAATACTCTGGAAGGATCAGATGCAGAACCATTGGAACCAGCATGTCTGTGGAATTTGGAACCGTGTTTCATTGGTCCTCTGGACTGTCCGTGACGTTTGATTGCGCCCTGGAATCCTTTTCCCTTGGTTGTTGCTGTTACATCAATCTTATCGCCTTCTGCGAAGATATCTGCTTTGATTTCCTGACCAACCTGATACTCATCAGCATTGTCGAATCTAAATTCTTTAAGATATCTTTTTACATCGACACCTGCTTTTTCAAAGTGTCCTTTTTCCGGTTTGTTTACCAGTTTTTCTCTGATATCACCGAAACCTACCTGTACTGCGCTGTAGCCGTCATTTTCTTCTGTCTTAATCTGTGTTACGACACAAGGACCAGCCTGCAATACGGTAACAGGAGTTAATACTCCGTCTTCGTTGAAGATTTGGGTCATTCCAACTTTTGTTGTTAAAATCGCTTTCTTCATTGCTTTCGCACCTCCTATAAAATCTACAGCGGAGCGCCACACCACTTTTTCGGACAACCAGCTTGTCATAAAGCTTTTTCAATCATCCCAGCGCTCATCCTAGACGGTTCAATAAACCTGAGTGCTTGGTTTCCGGAACAGTCTTTTCCACTGTTCTGTTGTTACTTGGACTCTATATAAACCTTAAGGATTGTTTTTTGTGTACTGCTTATTTTGACTTCATTTTGATGTCAATGCTTACACCGGATGGCATCTCTAATCTGGACAGTGCATCGATTGTCTTCTGATTAGGTGTCAGGATATCAATTAATCTCTTGTGGGTTCTCTGCTCGAACTGTTCTCTGGAATCTTTGTACTTGTGAACAGCTCTTAAGATGGTAACTACTTCTTTCTTAGTAGGCATCGGCACAGGACCGCTCACCTTCGCACCATTCTTTTTTGCAGTTTCAACAATTTTCCCAGCTGACTGATCGATTAACTGATGATCGTAAGCCTTCAGTGTAATTCTCATTACTTGACTTGCCATAAAAAAAGCCGCCTCCTTTTCGCACTTTTGTGAATCTTGTTCACGCATAGCAGTACGACAAGCGGTGACTGTACACTCATCCGTGTGTGTCGCATTGATTCAACACAACAACCTCCACGGGTTATCTGCTCATCGGGAACTATCCCTCGCAGAACTCCTAATTGTATACAGTGACTTGTCGCCAGTTTCCTAACATGACATTCGCTCCACGGAAAACCTGCCACAAACCGGGCAGCAACCTCACGCTTCAACGCTATCAATGTCACAGCAATTGCTAGTATACACTATTATTTAGGGCTTTGCAAGGATTTTTGGGTTTTTTTCAAAAAAAATTGCAACAAATTTTTGACTAATTCGTTGCAATTTTTGTGCAATATTTAGTTGCAGTTTACCGTAACCGTTATCGATATACCCATCTTCCGGATGCCCCGCATGGGAGCACCAGCCCATTGCCGGATACTGGAAGTCCAATCTCGTCTGCTAAAACGCTGCCGCCAATCTTTTTAGCCAGAGCGGTATTCATCATGTAAGACAGCACCGCAGGCTGAAGCCCGGTGGTATAGGAATTCACCAGATAAAATAAAGGATCATCGGAAAGAACTTTCGTACATAACTGAATAAAGGAATCAATCTTTTCTTCGATCTTCCAGATCTCTCCTTTTGGTCCTCTTCCATAGGATGGCGGATCCATAATGATTCCATCGTATTTTTTGCCCCGGCGGATTTCCCGTTCTACAAATTTCACACAATCATCTACAATCCAGCGGATAGGCGCATCTTTAAGACCGGAAAACTCTGCGTTCTCCTTTGCCCAGGTTACCATTCCCTTGGAAGCATCTACGTGGGTTACCGATGCTCCTGCTGCTGCCGCTGCCACGGTTGCGCCGCCGGTATAGGCAAACAGGTTTAAGATCTTAATCTCCCGTGAAGGATTTTTTTCTTTGGCTTCCTTTATAATAGAAGAAAACCAGTCCCAGTTCACTGCCTGTTCCGGAAACAGCCCCGTATGCTTAAAGGAAAAGGGCTGCAGATGAAAGGTCAGATCCCGGTAATGAATTTTCCATTCTTTCGGAAGATGGAAACATTCCCATTCTCCCCCGCCTTTACTGCTGCGGTGATAATGTCCATTCGGATGGCTCCATCCTTTTTCCGTCTTAGGGGTATTCCAGATCACCTGGGGGTCTGGCCGGATCAGAATATAATCTCCCCAGCGCTCCAGCTTCTCTCCCGCGGAACAATCAATCACTTCATAGTCTTTCCATCCATCTGCAATCCACATAAGGTCCTCCGTCTAATTTCTTATAATTTGGCGCCGCAATTCGAACAGAAATTGCCATCACCTGTTTTGGCTCCACAGTTCGGGCAAAAGTTTGGTTTTGTACTGCCACCGCCTTGCTGCGGCTGTCCCTGCATGCCGTTCTGCATATTTCCATTCATGTTTCCATTCATATTCTGCATATTTCCGTTCATGTTCCCATTCATGTTCTGCATATTCCCGTTCATGTTCTGCATCATCTGGTTCGCCATCTGCATCCCCATCATCATGCCTGCCATATCGGATGCCATGCCGCCGCCCTGCACTTTGCCGGAAGCCATGCCATCGGTCATAGCTACCTGCTGGTAACGTCCCACATCACCAATCATGCTCTGGCCGGCATTCTGGTTGATCCGCTGCTGGATGCTCTCCGGATAGTTAAAGCTCTTTACATAGAAGCGGGTAATGGTCATGCCGTCGCCACAGATTTCCATATCCAGATCTCCCTGGATTCCTTTGGATATAGAATCTGCATTTGCCATGAGATTATACATATCCTTTCCTTCCCGGGTAATCCATTTCATAAGGAGCTGATCTAACACAGACACAATCCTCTCCTTCACATCTTCTACCAGATAAGAATTCTTGACACCGGCAATTTTGTCAATTAACGTAACGTAATCATTTACTTTAAAGGAGAAGGTACCGTTTGCCCGGATTGGAAGTCCGCCAGGCATTCCCTGTGCCGGAATATTAATCGGTCCCTTTGTGCCCCAGGTCACCTGAAACTCCTTTGTGTTGACAAATAAAACTTCTGCCCGCATGCCGGAATTAAAGCCGAACTTAAACCCTTTCAGTGTGGACAGAAACGGAATAATCTGGGATTCAATGTCGTAATCCCCGTCATCTTTAAAGATACCTTCAATCCGGCCGGAATTCAAAAAGATGGCATCCTGCCCCGGACGGATAATTAATTTACTTCCTTTCTTAATCTCCCGATTTGTCCATTTCCAAAAAATCATGTCATCACGAAATTCTTCCCATTCAACTACGTTGGCAAACTGCCCTGAAAATAAACCCATACTTATTTCCTCCTGTTTTTTCATATGCTATGGTGCTGGGGTCAAAAGGTCTTTTGCCCCCATGATGCCTACGAATTGCTACGCACTTCGTGCTATTGATTAATGGTGCAGACTAAAAATGTCCGCCGCCATGGCTTCCACCGCCGCCTCCGCTGTGGCCGCCTCCGCCACCGCCGCTGCTGCTGGACTCTTTCTTTGTCTTAGTAACCGTGGTACGAAGATAGGTATCTCTTCTTGCCAGAATTCTGGATGTGGACGTATCCAGATAAGTCCGGTCATTCACTGTGATTTTTCCTCCGGAATGATAAACCATCATTCCTACTACTACGCCTCCGACAATTAGTGCCAGGAGAATCTGGAACCACAGCCGGAAAATAAACAAGGACGGATCGATGCCCGGACGGAACTTCATATATTGGTAAGAAACCTGCATCATTTTTTCAGCCGCCTGTTCGTAATCATCCCGTGACAGCTGTGGCTTTATTTTATTGAACACCATCTGGGCGCGGTTATCATCTAACCGTTCTTTTCCATAGCCCTGACCGGATACATCCGCATAGCGGTCGGTATGATCATCCGGGTCAACTTTTTTGCCAATTGTAAAAGAATCATATTCGATGACGATAGTAAGAATAACGGCATCCTCATTTCCATCCGCCTTTGCCACCTCGTCATAAAAACGTTCCGACAGATTCTCCGTATAGGATTCAATATTACCCAGATATCCGCTGAAATCGTTTTTCAGGTAAACATTTTTTGTCACAATATAATAAGAGACCTTCGCTTTTTCTCCATATTTTTTGGCATAACTCTCCAGGGATGCCTTCTGTTCCTCCGTAAACAGCCCTGCATCATCATAAACCGCCTGAGATGTTTTCTCTTCTGCATCCGCCATTGCTGCCGGAAAAAGAGTTCCTAACAAAAGGCATGCCATAAGAAGCAGTGTCATGACCCGTCCATGCTTTTTTAACTGTTTCATTTTCATGAGAAAAATCCACCTCCCGCAATCAGCATAATCAAGATTTTTGTAACAAGGAATACCCCTGCACTGATTCCACAGAAGAATCCGGCTACCTTTCCTTTGCTAATCGGTGGTTTTCCTGCAATTTTTCCGGTCTGCCCATTCATGGCAAAATTGTGTTCTGTATTCTGGTAATCATAGCATACCATCCAGATTGGAAGCATAACATATTCCGTTTTTCTCGGACGGATATTCATCTGTTTCTGCTCAATATGTACGGATGAATATCCTATGATGTCCCCCCGCACAAAGTCCGTCGTATATTCTTCTGCTCTTGGGCGGATTCTCGGAAATAACTGCTGATCGGTATAATTATATTTCTCTGCAATGTATCCCGAGAGGTACGGTGCACTGAATGGTTTCAGATTCTGATACGGAAACGGTTCCATTTTATCCATAATCAGATCATCCATTTTCTCAGAAGCATCCGCAGGAATCATGTTATAATTCACATCAAACCGCCGGTATATGTCATACCATTTTGTTTCCGTATAATTATAGCTGGAATCACTGTAATGCCGCACTCTTGTAGCGGTAGCGTGAATCTCTCCCTGGCTGTTTACATCAAAGAGCCAGAATGGCACATAGATTCCCGTAATACTTTTGATCCGGTCTGCGTTCATAAATCCTCTTGGGGAAAGCAGTCCTTTTTTACACCATTTTTTAAATGCATCCTGAGCCTGCTGTTTACTAATTGTAAATGGGAGCACACGGCTTGGAGCCAGGGCTCCGTCACACCGATCGCCTAATACAACCGGAGCGCCACAGAAGCTGCACCGGGTTGCCACCGTATCACTGGTCGTAATAATCTCGGCGCCGCAGTTCTGGCAGGAATAAGATACTGCCTCCCCATTCTGAAATGCACCAGACTCCTGTTTTTCCTCAAACTGTTCATATTCTCCAAGATCTTCATTGACATTATTGGCTGCGTCCTCATTCGTCGGCGGAACAACATCTCCCTCATTCCATCCCGGAGCATTCCGGTTGTCAATGTCTACCTCCCTCCCACATTGGGGGCAGGCAAGTTTCCCGGACTGGCTGTTAAACTCCATATCCGCTCCGCAGTCCGGGCACTTATACTGTAATACCATCTCTTTTCTCCCTTTCATCCAATTATTCTGCCATGACAAAGTCATAAAATGATGTTGGGGTCAAAAGGTATTTTGACCCATTAAACTGCACGAAAAGGGTGCCAGAACAGTTTCCACTGTCCTTCAAGGCACCCCCTGTCAAAGCTCTGTTTAATTTATTTTCCCATAGAAGCTTTTAACGCTGCCAGCTCATCTTCTACTGCGGAGTCTGCAGCTGGAGAATCATATTTTGAAGTAAGGTCTGCAATCTCATCCTTTGGCCCTGCATTTAATTCCGCCATAGCATTTGCCTTGTCCACGGCTGCATTTGCTTTTGCCTCCATCCGCTCAAACGCTCCAATGGAATCATTGGCACTGTTCACAGAAGAATTCATCTTATTAATCCGCTCCTGTGTCTTAGCCACTGCCATTTTTCCTTTAATTGCATCCTTTCTGGATTCTAACTCGGCAATATCCTTGCAAAGTTTATCATGCATATTCCGCATATTCTCTGCATTCTTCGCTGCCATATCATAGGACTGCTGCAATGACTGCTGTTTCGTTGTAAGCTGGCCCTTTTTCTCCAGGAACTTTCTTGCATCATCATCATTTCCGGCCTGTACTGCCTTCTGCGCATAACTCTGATATTTGTTAATCTCTGCCGTACACTCGTCTAATTCCCGTTTTGCCCTCTGCTCTTCTGCCATAACGGTAGCAGTCTCTGCTTTTACTTTCCCTAGGTCGCTGTTCAGATTCCGAAGGCACTGATCCACCATTTTCTCCGGGTCTTCTGCTTTATCCAGTATTGCATTAATGTTCGATTCCATAATGTCTTTAAAACGTGTTAAAATTCCCATAAATTTTCCCTCCATCAATAAAATATGCGTGTTTGTTTTTTCTCATTACTATAAGTTTCTACCCCAAACTGCTATCTCTTACAGTTTAAAGGTTTTCATGACATCCGTCAAGCAATTGTTGGCGTATTAACGAATCACTCTTTACTTTTTCTGCATTCCTTTATAGAATGATACAAGGGTCAAAAGGTCAGAACTCGTTCCTGCTTGCAGGATAAGAGCTCTGACTTGTTGACCCACACACATGAGGAAGTAGTGATTTCCCCTGGAAAATCAACGGATTCCGAATGTGTGTAGAATTGCGGTAGTTGCGTAGCAACGGAGCAATTCGTGTATCAAATGAGGGTCAAAAGGTATTTTGACCCCATGATGCCTACGAACCGCTTTGGCTGTTCACATCTCTATCATACCGGAAAGCAGAGGATACTTAAATGGGTAAAAAAGTCACGAAAGCAGCAGATAATATATTTTGTATTGCACGTTATGAAGCGGCGAAGGAAAATGACGCCTTCTCCAGCCGGGAAAGTGCTTCGGAAGTCATTGGAATTGACCGCACCCGTCTGGCACGGATTGAACTTGGAAGTGTCACCCCGTACCCGGAAGAAGTTCTGGCTCTTTCCGAGGCCTACCACTGTCCGGAGCTGTGCAATGAATACTGTTCCAAACAGTGTCCCATCGGACAGAAAACGATTAAACATCTGGAAATCAATGATTTTGACCGGCTCATTCTGAAGGTTCTGGGTTCCACGAAAGATATTGAAGAACTGCGGGCTGCTTTAATTGACGTGGCAGAAGACGGAGAAATCGATTCTTCCGAGGTAGAGAAATTCCAGCAGGTGCTGGAATCGCTGGATGTAATTGCTGCTAATGTGGAGTCACTGTCTTTGTGGGCCAGAAAGAATATTGGGAGATAGCAATAGCCTTAACCATCTTTTGTGTAACAGTTCAGCCGTAACGAGCGCACAGCCGGCGAAAGCATGCAGAATATCAGGTACCATGAAATATCCCTTTGAACACGTCGGCACTTGGTTTTGCGTTTTTTGCAAAACCTTAGTACCGCTACGTGTTCAACGGAGCGAAAGCGGGTATTTCATGGTACCT
>JAQXIP010000095.1 GCA_029007845.1 Clostridiales bacterium | reverse complement strand
CATGATGCCTACGAATTGCTACGCACTTCGTGCTCTCGCAATTCTAAAACATTCGAAATCCGCCCTGTTCGGGCTACTTTCTCATGTTTTACGGGTCACAATGTCATACTTTTTCATGCAAGCATGAAACGTATGACCTTTTGACCCTGGCATCATATTTTATATAAATTTTCAAAAAAAGACTCTCAGGATAGATCCTGAAAGCCTCGATCGTATTATCATCACTTTGACGGAGAGTGAGGGATTTGAACCCTCGCGGCTGTTACGCCCTAAAGCATTTCGAGTGCTCCCTCTTCGGCCTCTTGAGTAACTCTCCGCAACGATATTATTTTACCACATTTTTCAGGAAAATCAACCTTTATTCGCTTCGAAGTGCATCAATCGGATGAAGATTTGCTGCTTTTCTTGCGGGCATGAAACCAAACAAAACTCCAACTCCTACTGAGACGGAAAAGGAAATCAGGATTGCTCCTGCGGTTGGACGGGCATCGATGTGGGCAGCTGCCCGGATCAGATACACTACCACAACTCCAAACAGAATTCCAAGAATCCCGCCTAATCCACTTACCACACCGGATTCCATCAGAAACTGTCCCTGGATATCTTTTTTTCTGGCTCCAAGGGATTTTCGGATCCCGATCTCCCTGGTGCGTTCTGTGACCGAAACAAGCATAATGTTCATAATTCCAATTCCTGCAACGAGAAGGGAAATTGCCGCAATTCCTGCGATTGCCGCGGTAAGCATATTCATAATGGTATCCATCATTTTTAACATGGATGCCATATTATTGATATAATAATAATCCGGCCCGCCAAGCATCTCGTCCAGCCTTTTTTCCAGCATAGCCTGGGCAGTATCGATGTCCTCTGGTCTGTTTACGGCAAATACATAGCTTAACGCAACACCATTTCCCATCCGGGATAGCTTGGTATATGGCAGGAAAACAGCATCATCCGCCAGGTATTTCTGGCTTCCTGCGGTCTCCTTACGGATGCCGATTACGGTAAAATCTTCTCCGTTTATTTTAAGAACCTTGCCAATCGGGCATTCCTCTCCGAATAATTCCTCTGCCACATAAGTCCCGATCACACAGTTAGACTGACGCAGCATTATATCTGCATAGCAAAAAAAGCGCCCATCCTTCACTTCCGCCCCATTTAGTTCCAGAAAGTTTTCTGCGACTCCATGTATCGTCTCATCCGTAAGCTTCTTGTCTTTATATGAAATGGTCAGATATTGATCCGCACTTGGGGATACTCCTTTTAACAGCTCCCCTTCTTCTTTGGCAAGCTGGTACATATCCTCATCCTTTACCCGCCGGTTCCCATGTTCCATCACGGACACGGTAAGGGTATCGGTTCCAAAATCAGAGAATTCAGAGGCAATGTTGGATTTTACTGCGTTCATAAGCCCCATAATGATAATCACGGAGCCAACGCCGATTATCATGCCAAGCATCGTCAGAATCGAACGCATCCGGTTCGAACAGATGCTTTTGATGGCCAGTTGAAATGATTGTAACAGCTTCATTCCATATTCACCTGCTCTTTCCGGTATTCTTCTGTTGGACCATCAAAAATAATTTTTCCATCCTTTAAGCGCACCACCCGCTGTGCTTCCATGGCAATGGTATTATCATGGGTAATAAGGACAATGGTATTCCCTTCTTTATGAATCTTTTTCAAGAATTCCAGCACTTCTCGGGACGTCCTGGAATCCAGGGCACCCGTTGGTTCATCTGCAAGGATCAGGGAAGGGTTTCCAACTAATGCCCTGGCAATGGACACACGCTGCTGCTGGCCGCCGGATAACTGTTTTGGATGGTTTTTCCATTTATCCTGGATTCCGACTTGATTAAGTGCTTCCATCGCCCTCTCCCTTCGAAGTGCGGGACGGACACCTGCATACAAAAGCGGCAGTTCTACGTTTTCCAGAACATTCAGGCGGGGAAGGAGATGATACTGCTGGAAAATAAACCCAATCATTTTATTGCGGATTTCTGCAAGCTCATCATCTTTCATGTGGCTCACATCAATGCCATTCAACAGATACCGGCCCGAGGTAGGCACATCGAGTGCTCCGATTATATTCATGGCAGTGGATTTTCCACTTCCGGATTTTCCCACGATTGCCACAAATTCTCCTTTCTGGATACAAAGGTTAATTCCGTCATTTGCCCGTACCTGCTCATCCCCCATCTGATAGATCTTGTATATATTCTCTAATACGATTAATGAGTTCTGGTTATTATTCTGTGTCTGTTCCATAGTCATCACCTGCCTGTGTCGTATCCTCGGTCTCGGTATCCTCATATTCTACATTGACACCATCATCCATCCCCATATAATCTCCGGAAGACTGTATGGCCGGACGGTACACCTCATCTCCTTCTTTTAATCCGTCAAGAATCTCTATGGAAGTTCCATCGCTGATTCCAATCTTTACTTCCACTGCCCGGTAACCAGCCGGTACTTCTCCATCCGGCTCTTTTACCGAATCATCCTTTACATACACGATGTTATCCCGCATCAGACATTCCGAAGGAACTATTAGTGTGTCTTTGCTTTCCTGTACAAGAATACTTGCCTCCACACTCATCCCCGGAAGCAGATCACCGGTATCCGCAATCCGGACCATCACGGGGTACTGTGTCATATTGCCGTTACGTTTTCCTTCCAGGCAGATACTGGTTACGATGCCTTCATAAGTAACACCTTCCATGGCATCTGCGGTCAGTGTGACGTTCTGTCCCTTTTCCACCTTCCTGATATCCAGTTCGTCAATCATCATTTCCAGTGTCATATTTGACAGATCGTATATCGTGCATAAGCCATCGGTAAGGGCACTGACTTTATCTCCTTCTTTCCCGTTTTTCTTAACGATCGTTCCGGTAATCGGTGAAGTAATGACATAATCACTCTTGGAATCAGACAGTTCTTTCAGTGCTTCTTTTGCATCTTCTAAAGAATCCTGGGCAGTTTCCACCTGTTCTTTGGATTCTTCGATTGCCTTATCATAAGTTCCGTCTTCAATTTTAACAAGGGCATCTCCCTTTTCCACCCACTGTCCTTCCTTTACAAGAACACGGGATACGATTCCATTGAGATCTGACACAACTGTATGATCTTGTGCCTTCTGAAAATAACCTTCTTCATTACAATCCACATTACCAATAGAGGCGGTAGCCGCCTGGGATTCACTTAATCCCCCGTCATTTTTCACACGGATGGTCACATATTTTACCGTGCGGTTTCCACTTAACGTATCCGTATAATTCGTTACCTTCGTAACCGTTCCGTTCAACGTTTCATCGGTATCGGATAAGGTCACTTCGGCCGTTTTCCCTACCATTTTAGAAGATACCGAAGCCGCATTAAATGGCAGGATAATGGTCATATATGTGTTATTATATACCGAGGCAACCACTGTCACCCCCTGGGCTAGGGTGGTTCCTTTTTTTACCGGCACCTCTTTTACATATCCGGATGCTGTGGCTTTTACGGTGTAGTCTGAACATTCCCCCAGCACTTTATTGTAATCTTTTTTTGCTTTGGATACTTTTTCTTCTGCCCGTGTAACATTCCGTCTGGCAGAGGAAATCTTAGTATCCAGTGCATCGGAGCCAACCCGGTAGAGTATATCTCCTTTTTTCACCTGGTCTCCTTCTTCAAAATCCGCAGTCAGAATCGTTCCCTCAATATTAGAAGCTGCGGTTACTTTATAGGAATCCAGGGGCGCAAGCATTCCGGAAGAAGAAAGCTTTTCCTCAAGGTCTCCTCTCTCCACAATACTTGTTTCTTCCACTCCTTCCAACACAGTCTTTACGGTCTCCCGCACCTTCATCACCGCCAGCGTAATTCCGCCAGCCACAATGGCAATAATCAAAAGGATAATCATAATCCATTTCCACTTTTTCTTCTTTTTCAAATTTTCTCCTCCCAACTCGTTATTCATAGGCTACCAGCATACAGATTTTCTTTGCCATTCCTGGTTCATTTACATAATAGGCTTTGATCTTATCTGCCGGAAGGCTCTTACATTTTGCATAAGTAATGGGATAACTAACCTTGTTCTTTGTCTGGTAATACACCGTTACGGAATCATCATAATAGCGTTTTCCCTGTGCGGTAAGAATGGTTTTACCGGAAAAGCCCTTCACATCTACAGATGCCAGCTGATAAAAACGTGTTTCCCCTTCCTTGGTTGTAATCTTACTTGGAGTACCATTTCCATAGGAGCCGCTGATTTCTTCACTCGAATAGACTGAGGTCTCTTCTTTTCCATTGATCATCAAGGTTACTTCATAGGTAAATAGCGGCTCTCCATCATCCAGATACGTAATATCCTTCACTTTAATATGGTTGACCATACCGTATACACCTTTGTCCCCGTCGGTCATTCCTTTTACCATGAGAGCGGTAATCCTCTGATTCTGTTCTTCGTAATATAATACCCCGTCAGAAGGAAACCGGACCTGATCGAGTTCGGAGGAGTAGATTCTCGTAACTACTCCATCCGTAATATCATAGATTCTTAAACCAGAATCCAATGTATAGTCCCCGATCTGCTGCTTCTCATCCTGCCAGATCTTCTGTCCGAGAAGCCCTTTATTCGTTGGAAGCTTTTCGATAGTAGTTTCCCCATCCGTTACGGACACTTTCACAGCATCCCCGGCATGGTAATTCTGATCATTGTGGTCGTATAAAAAATGGTGGATGCCTCCTTTCGTATCCACCACTGCCATATCCTGACATAATACATAGGAATCATTCACGCTGTTACTCATTTTGGTTGTAATCTGGCTGATTACTCCCATTACTTCTTTGTCTATGTACTGTTCCTCTAATGCAAATGCAATCGTTCCATCCGCTCCCAGAAGAAGCGTTACTTCATCGTTTTGTGCAATCGTTCCATCCTCAGCAAAAAAACCCTTTGCCTGACTGGTGCCAAGAACATAGGTCTCCCCAGATACTACAACCGATTTTGGTGTGCGGTCTTTTGACCGTATAACCTGGTCAAGCGTTCCGGTTACCTTGCGCTGGTACACATACACGGAAGAAGTCCCGGCAAGATAATAAAGCACATCATATTCTTTTACCTGACTTTCTAACGCGCTCTTTTCATTCCGAAACAAATGTCCCGCCGGAATGGAAAATGGTACCTGCTTTTTCCAGTCAGAAGCCAAAAGAACCGGTCCGGTTCCTTTTTTTATAAGCTGTGCTCCGAAATCCAGTTTTCCATCTTCATCCACCGACAGCCCGATGGACTGTCCATAAATGGTTCCTGCTGCATTTTTGGATTCCAGCACTCCATAGAATAAAAGAGCCAGCTCCTTTTTGGTCATTTTGTGGCCTTCAGACACATCTAACACATTGGATATCTCCATATCATAGAATTGTTCCATCAGGGCATTCCCGGATCGTTTTGTCCCATCGGCTTTGTTCTGGTACCCTAGAAGCACAACACAGGCTTTGGCTGCATCCCGGTAAGTAACGGCACTTCCCGGGCGGAACGTTCCATTCACATAACCGGTCATCCATCCTTTCTCCACAGCGAGACGGATATAAGGGGCGTAACGGTTCTTCTTGGATACATCCTTATAAAGTGCTGTCTTTACCTTTGACATTTTTTTACTCTTTTCACTAGATGCCAGCTTTAAGAGTTTGGCAAACTCCCCTCTCTTGACGGTTGCATTCCCACTTTTTCCTTCCAGCCCCTGAAAGAATCCTGCCATCTCCACATAGTCGAGCTTCATCTGTTCCGGCACCGTAACCGAAGCCGCCTGTACCGTTCCGTTCGTCTGAACCATTACGTCCGAAAAGGCTATGAAAGGCGCAGCCAGTGATACTAACATAGCGGCTGCCAGCATAACAGCGGCTGCCCGCCTTCTGTTTTTTATGATCCGATGTTTCCTCATCCCACTTCTCCTCTTCCTTTTTTCTCTAATCTTTACCTGCTAAGTGTCACAAGCAGAAGTTCTAATCCGACCTGTTCCGAGAGCTGTCCGGTCTTAATGTCCTGTTCCGTACATAGACATAATTCCAATGCCTGTTTTAACTTTGCCTGTGTAAATCGCCCGGCCTGCTCCATATATTTGCGGACAGCGAATGGCGGGACACCAAGCTTTTTTGCAATCTCACTGTTCGAAAAAGGGGAATCTTTAAAGTCCAGTGCCTGAATCAGAATTCCAAAATGACGGGTAACCAGAAACAGGATGGATAATGGTTTTTCCCGAAGCTTTAACAGATCGTCATATAAAACCAGTGCCTGCTCTTGTTTTCCCCCTGCAATCGCATCGATCATCGGAAACAGTTTTCCGGTAATAACCGGGACACACACGGCATCCAGATCACTCTTTTCCACTACTTCCCGGTCACCCACATAGGCAACCAGCTTGTCCAGTTCATTGGATATCCCATCTAAGGACTCTCCGGAATGCTCCAGAAAATACCGGATATTCTGCTCTGTCATTTTCTTTCCATTCTGTTTTAATTTGGCAGCCACCCATTTTTTCAGCTCTTCCAGGTTCATTTCACCAAGTTCTGCTGCCAGTCCATTTTTACTCACGTATTTATAACATTTGTTCCGTTTATCCACTTCTTTTTCCACAAAAAGAAAAAAAGTGGTATCCGGCGCATGCTCCAAATATTCTGCCAGTTCACTCTGGTTTTTAAAAAAACCGGTATCTTCCATCAGAATCACCCTTCGGTCACTAAAAAACGGAAGGGTGTCACTCATGGCAGCGACCTCTTTTACATCGATTCCCTTTCCGCAATAATGGGAGAAATTCATGTCATCCTGTCCGGAAAGCAGGGCTTCTTTTAATTTATTCCGATAATAGCGTTTCAGATATTCCTCAGTGCCGTAAAGTAGGATAAACCGGCTGAATTCGCCGTTTCGTAATTGTTCTTTTAGCTGTTTCATACGTTTCCTTCTTTTCTATTTTCGTTTTCTCATCCTACCATACCATTTCAAATGGCGGTGGTCAAATAAACTTTTTTCTAAGTTCTTACATTTTTCTTACTAAAACGTTCCACACGGATTTTCCCGCAGCCACAGCCTGCCACCTGGATTCCCTATTGGTGGATAACTGAACCATCATTAAATTACTGATTTGTCTTGTATGACAAAGACCTGCCTTTTTGCTTTACGAGATCAATCTCTCCCTTCTCACCCGTTGTAAGAATCTGGCAGCCGCTCTTTTTAAGACGCTCCAGAGTCTCTTTGTGGGGATGTCCGTATCGGTTTGATTTTCCATAAGAAATCAGTGCCATCGAAGGATGAACGGCATCTATAAAACTCTGGGAAGTGGAATATTTTGAGCCATGATGCCCTGCTTTCAGCACATCATAAGAATGACGAGAGAGCTGTCCGCTTTTTATCATGGCCTGTTCCCCTGTCTCATCCAGGTCTCCGGTAAACAGCATGGAGAAATCCTCATAGATAAGTTCCATCACCAGTGACCCCGAATTGGCATCTTCCGGGTGAAAATCAGTCTGGGGATGCAGGCACCGGAAGGTAAGCCCTGCTTCCTTTAGCTGGTCTCCTGCCTGAATGTAGACAATCTGACCGTTTGTTTCTTTCAAAAGTCCGGCAAGTTCTTCCGTCTTTTCTTCTCCCTTCACATGAGCCCCAATCAATAGATGGGATAGGACAATGTGTTCTCCCGGACTTTCTTTCTCTCGTTCCAATAACTCTTTTACCCCATTGATATGATCCTCATCCAGATGGGACAACAAACAATAATCCAGATGGGTTATGCCGTATGATTTTAAAAATGATTCCACCCGGTATTCCCCCACTCTCGTCACACTGCTGCTTCCACCGTCCATCAGAATGGTTGTATTGGACGGGGTTTTGATAAACAGGCAGTCTCCCTGCCCCACATCAAGGCAGGATACCATCAGCCCTTTCGGGTAAAGTGGAATGCAAAATACAAGAGCCGAGGCAAAAAGAACGGCCAGTGCCCGGTATTTATAGTCATAAACAAGCCACAAAAAGATGAAAAGTCCTGTATAATAGATGGCAATCTGCCATAACCCAGGCTTCCCGGTAACAAGATTATGTCCGGGCAGATTCCGGCTAAACAGACAGAGCACTTTGTAAAACCAAAGAATCAGACGCGATAGGAAAAGAATCCATCTGCCAAGGGGGAGCCATAGACAGCCGCACAAACCGCCTGCCGCCGCAGATAAAAGCAGCAAAGAAGCAAGCGGCAGTACAAACAGATTTAACAAAGTGGAATAAAGGGCGATCTCATAATAAAAATACGCCAGACAGGGAAAGGTTCCAAGAAAAATACTGATGCTGACAAGACATGGTTCTAATAATGCCTGTTTCCGATTCTCCTTTTCACGCTTTATACAAGCTTGAAATGCAGGAAGAATTAAATTGATGGATAAGACTGCCCCAAAGGACAATTGAAAACCACACTGAAATAATTGAAGAGGAGAAGGAATGAGAATCCCCAGTGCCACACCTGCCAGCGCAGACCTTTGATCATACGTTCTGCCAATTAAGACGGCGGCAAGAGATATTCCAAGCATCCATACAGCCCGGATCGTGGATACACTCTCTCCGGTTAAGATTCCATATGCAGCAAGAAATGCGATCGTAACACTAACCGGAACGGCACGATTTTGAAATAGCTTTTTTAATGCCTCATACAGAAACATTCCAAACATAGATACATGAAGACCGGATATGGCCAGAATATGAGAGATGCCCGCACTCTGGTACCGGTCACGGACCTCCTCGGAAAGGTATTCTTTATCTCCAAGAACCATAGCACTTACAATTCCAGCTTCTTCTGTGGGAAGACTTTCTGTATAGACCTGTTTGATCCGGGTACGCAGACGGTATAAAAAACCTGCCAGACGGTCATGCCCTTTGACGGCTTTTTCAACCGAAGTCCCTTTCATCATAAAATGAATCCCCTTACTTTTGTAATACTCTTTTTGATCAAACTGCCCCCGGTTTGTGGCAGGTTGTGGCACACTGAGTTTTCCTTTTACGCGGACAATATTTCCCGGCTCAAAATCCTGCTCTGTTGAAAAGGTAACAAGAACCGTTCCAAGCTTTTCATATCCATTTCCCTGAATCCAGATGCAGTCGGTAAACTCATACTGGACAGATTTGGATTTTGGTGACACGCTGCTGCATTTTCCCTGCATCGTAATTCCCTGTGCTTCCAGAAAAACAGGCTCCAGCGGATGGGACTTCATCCCATTCTGGCAATTGATACTGCCAAATATAAGAAAAATCGGAAGCACATAAAAAACCGGATCTTTTAACAGATATGGAACGGATTTTTTTGAAAAATGGAATAAAAAAAAGATAACCAGATAACAAATACATAGAATGAAACACAACCCGTAATAGAAGGAGATGCCATATTCGGCTCCCCACAGCCGGTAAAGCACCTCTCCTATCACATAAGAAAGCGTCATCCAAACAAGCGGACGCCTCATCGATCGTACCAGCTCCCCTCATTTATTTTTGCACCAGATCCAGATTCCGTTCAAAAGGCTTGTCAAAATTCTTCAATTCCCGGTAATCAGATGTGGCACTTCCGTCAATGGTAAAAGAAACTTTTGATATATAGGATAGTTCTGCTAACGAATTCACAATGGAATAAACCGTTACTTCATTTGATATGCCCGGATTTTTATTCAAGAATTCACTGCTTAAATCCACATAGCACACCTCGTCCTTAACGGATATTTTCACAAGCTCCGTCTTAGACGGGATGGATCGTAATACTTTATCCGTATCCACGCCGTCGATTGCCCCCGGTCCCTGAATCAGCCGCTCTACAACGAGTTTTTCCAACGGAAATGTTCCATCATAATTCACGGTAATATGAACCGGCATTAATTTTTTTCCGGTCTGATCGGAAAAATATAAGGTCATGCTTACATCTTGATAGAAGGTTGCTTCCCCTCCAATATTATCAATGAAATCACTACTTTGTTCATATCCGATGGCTTTTTCCGTGTCCATCATCAATGGAACACCTTCTACCCGGATCTCAACAAAGGAAACGCCTTTTAACTGGCACAGCGTTTTTACGATTGCCGCACGGCATAGAATCTCATCGGTTCCATCCAGTTCACTGTATTCTTTGCTAACATTGATGGACACTTGACCGTTATTGTTCAGATTCACATTTAACAGACGGACATATTCCGGTTTCGCCGGCTGGAAATCCTCATCTTCCGGTGCTTTCTCCATCGTATCAAACAATTCCTGAATCTGTTCTGCTGTCTCTTCTTTCTTTGGCAGATACGAATCCGATACAAGCTTTGTTCCATCCCCATTCAGATAATATATTTTTACACTTCCCTTTTGCTTTTTTTCCTTTTTGGAAGAGGAACCGGAACATCCCCCTGCCACAAGGCACAGTACGAGAAGAGCCAGAAGAAGTCTGACTGTCTGATTCTTTTTTTGCATCCAGCATCCTCCTTATCATGAAATCATCAGGGACTTTACTGTACATAGTTAATTGGAATTCTTACTGTAAAAGTCGTTCCTTCCTGTTCCTTACTATATATCTTGATTGCACCACGATGCATTAATACGGCACTCCGGGTAATGGAAAGACCCAGACCGCTTCCTCCGGTCTCTCTTGATCTTGCCTTATCCACGCGATAAAACCGCTCAAATACACTGTCCAGGGAATCTTCCGGGATTCCCACACCGGAATCGGATACTTTGATATAGAAGAAACGGTGATCCGCATTTAATGAAACATGCACCCATCCGTCATCCCGGTTATACTTCACAGCATTTTCAATGAGGTTGCTGATGGCAAGGGACAGCTTTACTTCATCGATCTCGGCAATGACCGGGCGGAAGCTCTCAAATACCAGCTCAATATTCCGCTTGGCGGCTATTGGCCGGATACGTTTTAAGATCTGTTCAATCAATTCATTAATATTTCTGCTTTCAATATTCATCTGGCCGGACTTTTTATCCATCTTTACCAATGCCAGCAGATCATTAATAATATTGCTTTCGCGGTCAATCTCTGCTGCTATGTCTTCCATGAATTCACGGTAATACTCATTTGGTACATCTTCCTGTCCAATCAGGGAATCAGCCAGTACTTTCATGGAAGTAATCGGCGTCTTTAACTCATGTGACACATTGGATACAAATTCCTGTCTGGAATCTTCCAGCTTCTGAAGGCGTACCGTGAGCCGGTTTACCGATTCTGTAATATCCTGGATCTCCGTGTAAGTATTTGGGATCGGGATCTGCTCACTCATATATCCTTCGCTCATGTGGTCTATGGAAGCCACAATGGAATCCATTGGTTTTTTCAGTCTTCCGGAGTAGAGCAGGGCACAGACAAACACGATCATGGACAATACATAAAGAATAATTCTTCCACTTTTCTCTACCGAATCATACAGCTCATAGATATCTTTTATGGAAAAACTGAAAATCATAACCCCAACAGTTTCTTTTGTATCTTCCATGGCAATCGGAAGAACCAGTTCCACATACTGGTCTTCCTTGTTAATATACCGGCTTTTCTTTCCATGAAGAGCCTGGATTGCTTCTTCGGAAATAATGGTTTTTCCTTCTTCGAGTTTATACGTATCCTTTCGTACATGAAGCTTACGGTCTACAATAATAACCCGTCCCTCGTAGATATCCGCCAATTGCTCAATCTCTGTCTCTGCCTCACCGAACTCGCTTCCGTCACTGGTAAAGCTCATGTTGGAATTCACAAGAAGATTCGCTATGACCTTTCCCTGATACTCCAGACTATCGATCCTCTGGTTCATAATTCTGCTTTCAAAGGAATTAAGAATTGTTCCAAACAACAAAAATGCCGGAATCAGTCCGGCGCAGACCATGACAAAAAAAACCTGTATATGCATGGATTTCAACATGCGAAAACGCTGCTTTGCATTCGTGAAAATCATAATGGCTCCCGGCTTTACTTCTTAAAGAAATATCCCACACCCCATTTGGTGTGAATGTATTTTGGCTCACTTGGATTGTCTTCAATCTTCTCCCGGAGACGGCGGATATGCACATCCACGGTTCTGGCATCTCCCGGATAGTCAGCTCCCCAGACAGTCTTCAACAGATTGTCCCGGCTGTACACTTTATTCGGATTACGAATCAGAATCTCTAACAGGTCAAACTCTTTTGCCGTAAGGTTTACTTCCTTCTCTCTTATGTATACCCGGCGGCTGTCTAAGTCTACTTTCAGCTCTTCCTGTTCAATCATGTGATCCGGACGCGCATCAGAACGGTTCTTTCCCCCGCTGCGGCGCATAATAGCTTTAATCCGGGCTTTTACTTCCAGAATATTAAATGGTTTTGTAATATAGTCATCTGCACCATATTCAAGGCCAAGGATTTTATCCATGTCATCTCCCTTGGCAGTCAGCATGATAATAGGCATAGTAGAAAAATCCCGGATCGCCTGGCACACTTCAAACCCATTCATCTTTGGGAGCATCACATCCAGTAAGACCATGTCATATTCTTTCTGCTTTGCCATCTCAAGTGCTTCTTCGCCATCATAAGCGCAATCCACCTTCATTCCATCCTGTTCCAGACTGAAACGGATTCCTTTTACAATTAATTTCTCATCATCTACTACCAATACCTGCTTTTCCACTTTGCCACCTCATAGTCATACTGTAATATAATTCTTTATCTTTTGAAACATCTTTTCCTTGATACCGGTAATCTTCATAATATCTTCAATCTGTAGAAAGGCTCCCTGTTCACTGCGGAAGTTAAGAATCGCCTGAGCCTTGGCTTCCCCGATTCCCGGAAGTGTCATTAACTGTTCTTTTGTGGCAGTGTTCAGGTTCACAAGTGTCTGGCTGTTCTCTGAACCAGACTGGCCTGTGGACTGGCCTAGCGGCTGCCCGCTCCTTCCCTGCTCATCCCAGGAGGACTTGTCATAGATATGAATCTCCTGGCCGTCTTCCACCAATGCCGCCAGATTCACACATCCGGGAGCTGCTTTCTTCGTAAGGCCTCCCGCCAGTTCCACGATATCCCCAATCCGGGCATCCGGGTAAAACTCGTACACTCCCGGATTCTTGATCTCGCCCCAGATATAGACTTTTCCCGCCACCAAAGGAGCATCCTGCTCCTCCATCTGCTGTGCCGGTGTATCGTCCGTCCCCGGACGATCCAAAGCATCTGGTGTATTCTGGGACTGCGTTTCCTGTGCAGTATCCCAAATGACCGTCTGCTCCTTTCCACAGCCGGATAACAGTCCGGACATAAGAACCCCCATGATTATCATAAGGAAAATTACATTTCTTATTAACTCTTTCATAGATTCTCCGATCCGATGAATACCCTCATATCCGATCGTATCGTTCTTCTTTATTTTATAGTATGGGAGTATGAAAAACAATAGAGAAAAAATTATTTTTTTCTTAAGATTTTTTGTCAGATTTGACACTTGCTAATTCCTTACACCTGCCATTTAAACAAAACAATTCCTCCAATGATAATCAAAAGCCCAAGGATCTTTCTCCAGTCAAAACCGGTTTTCTCCAGGCCAAACATGCCAAACACTTCGATCAGATAGGCAACAATAATCTGGGCTGTAATAATAAAGATCCCGGACTTGGCAGGTCCTAACTTCTGCAGTGCCACAATTACAGTATAGGTAATGAATGCGCCAATAACGCCTCCAAGCAGCATATATTTCCGGTCAATACGAAACAGATCCAGAATGGCTCCGGGATGTCCATTTAAAAACCATGCCGCTACACAGACAAGCAGGGCAGAAAACTGGACAAAGGACGATGCAAGCCAGACACTGGTCTGTTTCGTAACACCGGAATTAAATACGCCTTGAACACTCATAAGGGCGCCGGAAAGCAATGCAATCAAATAACCCCACATAGATACTAACACCTCCGTACTTCTCCCTATGCCAGTAAGCGGCAGGGATTGGTTCTGTTTGGATTAGTATATGTTTTTTTTTGAATATTATTACATTGCTTGTACGAACACTTATTTCTGCGCAAATATTTCATGGTCATACAGTTTTTTGTCTGCGTCGATAATAGCTGTCCCAATACCTTTCTGGGTGAAGAATTCCAGTAACAGACAATGATCCCGGCGTCCGTCAATGATATGTACCCGGCTTACGCCGCTGTGGACTGCCTCGATGCAGTTGCGGATCTTTGGAAGCATGCCACCGCCAATACATCCGTTTTCGATCAACTCATCTGCTTCGTCTACCGAAAGAACGGAGATGAGGGATGACGGATCGGACGGATCTTTGTATACTCCTTCGGTATCGGTGAGAAATGCCAGCTTCTCTGCTTTTTCTGCCATGGCTATGGCACAGGCTGCGTCATCTGCATTGACATTATAGGACTTAAAGTCCCGTCCCAGCGCAATTGGTGCTACAATCGGAATAAAATCATGGTCTAATAAGGTATCAATCAGGGAGGTGTCTACATGATGTACATCCCCGACATAGCCAATGTCCTGACCGTTTACATATTTTTTGTCTACCACCAAGGTGCCGGCATCTTTTCCGCTTATTCCTGCTGCCTTAATTCCAAGAGACTGCATCATCTGCACCAGATATTTATTTACCCGGTTTAATACCATCTCTGCAATCTCCATTGTCTCTTCATCTGTCACACGGAAGCCACCTACAAACTCTGCTTCTTTTCCCACTTTTGAAACCCATTTGCTGATCTCTTTTCCACCACCGTGAACAATAATCGGACGCATGCCAATAAGTTTTAACAGAGCCACATCTTTAATGACATTTTCTTCCAGCCGTTTATCTAACATGGCACTGCCGCCATATTTTACTACTACCGTCTTATTATTAAAATCCCGGATATAAGGCAGAGCCTCAATCAGGGTGTTTGCCTTAATCAGTATTTCTTCCATATTTTCTGTTCCCATATGTGTTCTCTCCATCTTTCTTTGTTAGGAACGATAGTCCCCATTGATTTTCACATAATTATAGGTAAGATCGCAGCCCCATGCACAAGCCTCCGCATCGCCATCTTTCATGTCCGCAATGGCAGTTACCGCTTCTTTAGATAGAATCTGGGTTGCTTTCTCTTCACTGTAATCGGTAGCCATTCCGTTCTCTACCAGCTTCAAAGAACCGGCGCTGCTTTCAATATACAGATCCACTTTATCCGGATCAAATGAAACGCCGGAATATCCCATGGCGCAGAAGATCCGTCCCCAGTTTGCATCACTTCCATATACCGCAGTCTTTACCAGATTGGAGGTGATAACAGATTTAGCAAGAATCTTTGCATGTTCTTCCGTGTCTGCGTGAATGACCTTTGTCTCCAGCAGTTTGGTGGCGCCTTCCCCGTCACCTGCCATTAATTTGGACAGGGTAATGGATACTTCTTTCAGTGCCTCACAAAACAGATCAAAGTCCGGACCTTCCTCTATTATCGTGTCATTTTTTGCCAGCCCGTTGGCCAGAATCATATAGCTGTCATTGGTAGAAGTATCCCGGTCAACCGATATCATATTAAAGGAAATGTTTACAACCTGGTTCATTGCCTTCTGAAGCATTTTCTTGGATATGGATGCATCTGTGGTTACCGTGCAGAGCATTGTTGCCATGTTTGGGTGAATCATACCGGAGCCTTTGGTCATAGCTCCAAGGGTAACGGTTTTGCCAGATAAGCTAAACTGAACTGCCGCTTCCTTACAAATGGTATCTGTAGTCATAATGGCCTCTGCCGCATCCTTTCCGCTCTGGCGGTCTGACGAGAGGGAAGAAACCAGCTTTTTACATCCCAGTTCAATCACATCCATAGGAAGCTGCATCCCGATGACACCGGTGGATGCCGTTAATACCTGGTTTTTATTAATCTTAAGTCCATCTGCTATGTACTGAGCCATGGCCTCGTTATTGGCATCACCTGTTTTTCCGGTTACCGCATTGGCAATCCCGGAATTCAACACAACTGCCTGGGCCGTTTCCTGCTCCTTTACGAGACGGATATCCCATTTTACCGGAGAGGCTTTTACCACGTTGGTAGTAAATACTCCCGCAACGGCTGCAGGAACTTCACTGTATACCAGTGCCATATCCTTCTTGTCCTGTTTCTTCACACCTGCCATTATTCCGGCAGCCTGAAAACCTTTTGGGGCAGTTACGCCGCCATCAATTATTTCCATCATACTTTTGCCTCCCTTGTGATCTTTACGGGAACAGCGGAACCAGATCCAGTCCGGTGTGTTCCGGAAGTCCAAATAACAGATTCATATTCTGGACTGCCTGTCCTGCTGCGCCTTTTACAATGTTGTCCAAAGCGCCCATGACAATCAGACGGTTTGTGCGGGGATCAATCTTAAAGCTGATATCCACATAATTGCTTCCTTCGACCCATCTCGTCTCAACCGGAGTGGAGTCGTCAAGAACACGCACAAACTGTTCTTTCTCATAATAGCGGTCATAGACTGCTTTTACTTCTTCAAAAGAAACCGCTTTCTTTAAATTAGCATATGCCGTTACCAGAATACCCCGGTTCATCGGCACCAGATGAGGGGTAAAGCTAAGGGTAATCTTCTCATTGCAGGCATAGCCCAGCTGTTCTTCAATCTCCGGTGTATGCCGGTGCGTGGCAACACCATATGCCTTAATATTTTCATTGACCTCGCAAAACAGGTTATTGACTTTTGCACCGCGTCCTGCCCCGGATGTACCGGATTTTGCATCAATAATAATGGAATGGGGATCTACAAGCCCTTCCTTTACTGCCGGATACAAAGACAGGATGGAACAGGTCGTATAGCAGCCCGGATTAGCTACCAGACGGGCTTTCTTAATCTCTTCCCGGTTAATCTCGCACAGACCGTATACAGCCTCCCCGATAAACTGGGGACTCTTGTGTTCTATCTTATACCATTCTTCGTAAACGGATACATCCTTAATACGGAAATCGGCGGAAAGGTCGATTACCTTTACTTTGGAAAGCACTTCTTCCGTAATAATGGATGCACAAAATCCCTGCGGTGTCGCCGTGAAAATGACATCCACTTCATTTTGCAGTGCTTCCATATTATCATCTTTACACACATCTTCTACAATCTGGAACATATTTCCAAATACAGATGCAAATTTCTGATCTACATAACTTCTTGAACCATACCATACAATCTCTGCCTCTGGATGATTGAGCAGCAGACGGACTAATTCCTGTCCGGCATAACCAGTTGAACCAATGATTCCTACTCGTATCATTTCTATTCTCGCCTCCGTTTTCCCAAGTATTTACAACACCCCAATAACAGTTAATAATTATACAACACTTTGCAGATTTATGCAATCTATTTTTAGCAAATCCGCAAAATTCCGTCAGAATTACGTCGGAAAGTATTGCATAATCATAAATTTTGTTGTATATTTATAACAGTGCCGGAAAGACCGGACAAATATTACATACGGAGGTCTAATAATATGAGTAAAGAAAAAGTTGTTCTTGCCTATTCAGGCGGGCTTGATACCACTGCGATCATCCCTTGGCTGAAAGAAAATTTTGACTATGAAGTAATCTGTGTCTGCGTTGATTGTGGACAAGGAAATGAATTAGACGGTTTAGACGAACGTGCAAAAGCCTGCGGCGCTTCCAAATTATATATCGAAGATGTCATCGATGAATTCTGTGATGATTATATCGTTCCATGCGTTCAGGCTCATGCCGTATATGAGAATAAATATCTGTTAGGAACTTCTATGGCAAGACCGGTTATTGCAAAACGGTTAGTTGAGATTGCCAGAAAAGAAGGTGCTGTTGCGATCTGCCACGGTGCAACCGGAAAAGGAAATGACCAGATCCGTTTTGAACTTGCAATTAAATCGCTGGCTCCTGATATTAAGATCATTGCTCCATGGAGAAATGACAAATGGAAACTGGATTCCCGGGAATCTGAGATTGAATACTGCAAAGCCCACGGCATTGACCTTCCTTTCGCTGCTGACAGCAGTTACAGCCGTGACCGGAACTTATGGCACATCAGCCATGAAGGGCTGGAACTGGAAGATCCTTCCAATGAACCAAATTATGAACATCTGTTAGTGCTTGGCACTACACCTGAGAAAGCTCCGGATGAAGGCGAATATGTTACCATGACCTTTGAAAAAGGGGTTCCTACTTCCGTAAACGGAAAGAAGATGAAAGTCTCTGATATTATCCGGGAGTTAAACCGGCTTGGCGGCAAACATGGCATCGGCATCATTGATATCGTGGAGAACCGTGTCGTTGGCATGAAATCCCGTGGTGTATACGAAACTCCTGGCGGAACCATCCTGTATGAGGCACACCAGCAGTTAGAAGAATTAATCCTTGACCGGGATACCTACCGTGAAAAAGAAGAGATGGGAAATAAGCTGGCTCAGATCGTATATGAAGGAAAATGGTTTACTCCTCTTAGAGAAGCAGCTCAGGCTTTTATTGAGTCCACCCAGAAATATGTTACCGGTGAAGTAAAATTCAAGCTGTATAAAGGCAACATTATAAAAGCCGGAACGACTTCTCCATATTCTTTATACAACGAAAACATTGCATCCTTTACAACTGGTGATATGTACGATCACCACGACGCAGAGGGATTCATCAATCTGTTTGGTCTGTCCTGTAAAGTCCGCGCATTGAAGATGCTGGAAGTTGAGAAGAATAAAAAATAATAGATTGAGCAGTAGACCATTCAGCCATGAGGAGTGGACACACCGTCATGGCTGAATGTTTTGTTGTTTATCCTTCAATTGGAATATATTGGTTCTGTTCTACAACTGGAGCTTCTTCTTTCTTTGGAATCTCCAGCTTGAGAATGCCGTTTTCGAATCTTGCTTTAATCTCTTCCTGCGTCACTTCTTCTCCTACATAAAAGCTTCTCTGGTAGGTTCCCTGGTAACGTTCTTTTCGGATGTATCTGCCATCCTGCTTCTCTTCTTTTTCTTCTTTATGTTGTGCCTGGATCTGAAGATATCCGTCAGACAGCTCTGCGTGAATGTCTTCCTTCACGAAACCTGGAAGTTCCAGATCCATCTCGTACCGGTCGTCATATTCCCGGATATCCGTATTCATTCCTGCAAAAGCATGGCTGAATCCATAATCTCTGTTTCTCCCGAATGGAGAAGCAAACATGTTGTGGAATACATCATCTACAAAGTTGTTTTCAAAAACATCTGGTAATAACATAGGTCATTCCTCCTTCAAGAATTTCATAATAATTAAAATAACTACTTCAGAATTTCTTCTGTTATATATGTTATAGCACAGACATTTTTTAATGTCAACCCGTCAATCCTTTTTTTCCAAAACTATATCAATTCACCTTGCGCTATTCCAAAAGCCGCGCCTTCGGTGCTTTCCCACGGTTCCATGCACGCTTACGGCGTTTGCGGTTTTCTTATAAATCGCACCTTCCCAGTCCCATAAACAATATATGTATTCATCTGTTCCTTTAACTGAATATACTCTAAATGAAACCTCCGCATCATAAGTCACAACCTTACCCAAATACTTATCTCTATCGTTGATAGAATAATCGTTATTATAATCAGCTTCATAAACACAGCCATCTATCGTTATAACATCCATTTCAAGACCGCTTATTTGTCCAATAGGTTCTCCAAAATTCCTAAATAAAGTATTACATATATACCCTAACATTAACACAGTAATTCCTATTAAACAAATTATTCTTGTATACTTTTTTCTTTTTGATATAAGTATAAATATAACCAATAAAACTATTATTCCTATAAGCCACATGCTTTCATTTACTCCTATAACTTTCGATTTGATAGTCTCTTGAACAATGCTACCATATGAGTAATTTTACCACATATTCGTCCTTAAATCATCTAAAATTCTCTCGAATGATTTGCCACACATCTCACACCAATCGTGCTATCCGCCGCACACAGAATTGCCCCGGCAGCTTAAGCTGCCGGGGCAGTTCTTCTAATAAAACACGGTTTTCTATGGAGTCCATATTCTGATAACCTGGATAATCTGTCCACCTCTTACGGTAACTGATGTATTAAGGCTGCTAAAAGCAAATTCATCACTGCTCTTTAATGCCTCTTCCAGTTCTTTGATCGTGCCTATTTTTGCAGGATCGCCAGGGTTTTCATTTGATGCAGAATCTACATATTCCATCTCACCGGATACCGGAATCGCAATTTCACCAATGGAATAGTATATCGGATAGTCATTCACCGTTATCGTGCGGTACAGACCATCATCAAGCGTCAGTTCAATACCACCATTTTCAATTCCACCATTGATGATAATATACCCTTTCTTGGTATGTTTCTCAACTGACTTAACGGTAACCAGCTTACCGCAGTACTGAATCTTTGAACCAACCGTCAGCTTCTCAGCCTGTGCTTTATCATACTTGTCATAATCAAATACTTCAACGGTCAGCTTGTAGCCATTTTCTTCCTTTACAAGATCTTTTGCTTCAAAACTAACAGAATAACCACCATCAGCCAGAGCGTCTTCCGGTTTTGTTAACGGATATAATGATTCCAGTGTAATCGTTGCCGGTTTACTCTTTACCGTAATCGTGATTGTCTTTTTCTGTTTCTTGTCATTTTTTGCAGTAACCGTAATCTTGACCTTACCGGCTTTCTTACCGGTTACTACTCCTTTGCTTGATACAGTTGCAATCTTCGTATTAGAAGATTTGAATGTTGCTGCCACGTTGGCTTTGATGGTAATCTTGCTGCCTACTGTTACCGTCTTTTTTGCTGCAGTCACCTTCAATATTGTTGCAGCCTGGGAAGGAGCCGGTACCACGATGCAGCTAAATACCATGGTCAGAGCTAAAACCAGAGCCAATACGGAGCTTTTTCTTTTTGATGTTTTCATGTGTTCTACTCACCTTTCTTTTATATGTATATGCCTGGTTGACGAGTTACCCTTTGTTTTTGTATGTCAAAAGACCTTTTGACCCCAATATCATAACATAGGAACAGCACCAAATCAGCACTAAACCAAAAACAATTCTGTGAAATTATTCTTACATTTTTCTTAAAAACCTCAAGTCTGATCTTCGTTGATCTTTTTTTTGATGCTGAGAATATTTTTTCCGTCTTTGTATTCATAATTGATGTCATCCATACTCTGCTTTACCATATAGATTCCCAGGCCGCCAATCTGCCGGTTTCTGGCAGTCTTCTCCACATCCGGATCTTCCTTGGCAAGGGGATCATATGGAACTCCGTTATCAATAAAGGTAATCACTACGGAAAGCGGTTCATCCAGCACATCTACCCGCACGGTTGCCGGTCCCACTTCTGGATTATAGGCATAATTCGCAATGTTCACAAACAGTTCCTCCACTGCTATTTCAATCTGCATCTGGGCTTTCATCGGACAATCCAGCTCCTCCAGCTTACCGACTACAAAAGCCAGCACCTGATCCAGATTCTCTGTTTTTGCTTCAATATTCAACTCACTCATATGCACTTACCTCTCTTCTTATACTGTATAAAAATTATCTTTTAAAGCCATAATCCGGTTCCAGTTTACACTGCCCCGGAATAATCCAGGCAAAGCATAGTAATATCATCAAACTGTGGTGCATCGCCCACGAACTGGTCAATCTCACCCTTCACCGTATGCAGAAGCTCCTCCGGTGAGGATTTTGTCTTCCGGTTCAATGCCTGCAGCATCCGGTCTACCCCAAACAGTTCCATATCACGATTGGTAGCTTCTGCCACGCCATCTGTATATACATACAGGCAATCTCCCGGATGAAGCTCAAACTCATGTTCTTCAAACGGGACATCTTCCATAAATGCCACCGGCGGTGAATGACGGTACTTAACCAGTTCAAAGCTGCCATCTCCTCTGCGGACTGCCGGATGTTCATGCCCCGCATTGGCCGCCACACCTTTTCCGGTGGAGATCTGAAGAATTCCCAGCCAGACGGTTACAAAAAGTTCTGCGTCATTTCCCTCACATAACTGTTCATTCACATTCATCAGCACCTGTGCAGGACTATCCCCCATCTGCGCCCGGTTTTTGATCAAAGTCTTGGCAATCACCATAAACAACGCCGCCGGTACCCCCTTTCCGGATACATCCGCCACAACCATAGCCAGATGATCCTCATCCACAAGGAAGAAATCATAAAAATCGCCGCCCACCTCTTTTGCAGGTGTCATTGTAGCATAGATGTCAAATTCCTGTCTTCCAGGGAATGCCGGAAAAATCCCAGGAAGCATATCTGCCTGGATCTGTGTCGCAATATTTAATTCTGCTCCAATTTTCTCCTTCTCAGCAGTTATATTTTTCAGGTTTTCCATATATGCTTCCAGATCCGTGACCATGCGGACATAGGATCTGGCCAGGTGCCCTACCTCCATGGAATTATCCACATATGGCTGACAAGCATCCACAAATTGCTGAAGATTTGTCTTCTCTCCCCCTTCTTTTACATAATCATTCGAAATATGAGCCAGTTTCTGAATAGGAATCGTAACCCGCTTCTCAATATATACAAGAAAAAGAAGTTCCAACAGCATAAACAGATTCTGTACAACTGCCACATCCATACACACATGATTCCAGATATAGAGTCTGTCTTTCGACATATTCACAGCTTCACTCCAGGATGCGTTTCCGATTAAAAGACCAGCAAGAATAGCAAGCAAAAGGAAAAACAATATCAGCCGCTCATTCAATGAAAAACGGTATCCTTTCCAAACTGCTGCCAAGGTAAGCAGCGGCAGACCCAGCACATAACTAAAATCCAGATTATTCAAAAATATGGCAAAGGTAGTCTGGGAAAAGACCTCTGCAATCCCATATCTTTGCATCACAAGTCCAAGAAGCACCATAGTTACTGCTGAGTTCACCAGAATAATCAGCATGTATTTTATCACATGTTCCGTTTTATCCATTCGTGGAAAAGAAGGCTTCTCTCCATTCCGTGCCGGAATATGATACCAGAGCACATAAGGAAGCATCCCCATAAGAAACTGAATCGGTACACTTAGTAAACTCATCCCCAAAGAATACCCGGACAAAAGATCGGCGGCCAGATTCCCCACAGCACATCCAAGTGCACCCCAGAATCCGAACACCATCCCAAAAAATGGTGTCAGAGCCGCAACCGGACGTATCTCTGTCACCTCCATCAGTGCTGTATACCACCGGAAAGGCATGGTGACTGCCAAAAAAATGACTGCTGCTATTATAAAATGAAATAAATTCATTTTCCATGTTTTACTTTTTTTTAACATACTATCTTCTCCAAACTATTTTTCACCAGCAAACTATTTTTCACCAGAATAATAAGTGTACACCGCTTTCTGCCGCTCCACCAGAATCGAGTTCTGATTTAACTGGTCAAGAACCTCATCCATAATCTGGAACAGCTGCTCTTCCGAGATATCGTAAAACATATAGACAAGGGTGTTTTCCTGAGTCAGGGTATCCGTCTCATCAACCCATCCTCCCTGTGCATCGGATGCGGTATACCCTCCAACATATTTGGCGCAGATCCGGTTAACAATATCCCTTGCCTCGTCAGTAGAAATCAACTGGGAATACGTAACTTTATCATTTGTTCCGATATAGATGATGTATTTTTCTCCTGTCTCCATTCCAGACAGCTCCTTACCGCTGCTTATCTGTTTTTCCGCTTTTAGACTATGCTTCCTGTCCATCACAAGATATCCGGTAATACATCCTGAAATTATCAGATTTAAGACTAAAAGCAGGACAATGATTCTCATGCCGCCTGAGTTTTTCATTTTACTGTCATTCACTTAAGATCCCTTTCCTTTCCCGTTGGCAGTATGCACACTCCTATGGTTAATAAAGCTGCTATCCCAGAGACCAGACACATCAAAACACTATTGGTCAAATGAAAGCCACTTAAGACTCCTAACATAATACCAAGAAGCAAGACCGTGTCCGCTACTAAAACTGCCACAACCCATCTGCCTCTCTTCAGGCCAAATCGATTCTCCCACCTTTTTGGTCCCTGCATCTTAACCCGGATGCTGTCTGATGTAACTAGAATAAAGATTGGAAGTCCCAGCGCAAGAGAGAATCCCAGATTATTCAGCAATACATATTTGTATACTGACTCAATCCACATGCCAAAAAACAGTTCCAGGCCAAACCCTAAAAACCAGGCACAGGAAAGTGCTCCCACGCAGGCCGTCCATATGTAAAGAAACAGATGTTTCCAGGAATGGACATTCGGTTTTTCTCTCGACAACGCATACCACATCCGATAAGGGATATACGCTGCCATCATATTTCCAATCATGCCAAGCACCGATGTTGCATTCAAGGTTCCAAAGCAGTCAGCCACCAGATTGCCCACTGCACACCCCAATGCACCAACCAGGCCAAAGGACAGCCCAGCTATCATAGGCAGGGCATTTGCCGGTCTCACTTCCGTAAAACCTTCCACTAATACCATTACTTTAAAAGCTGCACCAAGAACAGCAAAAGGCACCATTGTCAGTAAAAACTGCTTTAATGGCTCCGCCATAGCACACCCTTTTTTCTTCTCTGCCATTCCTGCTGTATGAAACGGCTCCTTTTGCTGTTCTCCAGAATCTGTTACTTTTCCTGCCATATTGATCTTCTTCCTGTCCAGGAAATCCGAACCAGCCACAAATGCTCCCACAGCAATCACCACCGCACCGATCAGTGCTTTTACGGAAAAAGCTTCCGTATCTCCCTGTGCATTGGGTATCAGCAATGCCAGAGTCAAGGTCACCACCGGTTCCGTAGACGCAATAACCGTTACGCTGATGGCATCTGCGTACTTTTCTCCATACATCAGCATAATATAGGCATATGCTTTGGAGAAAAAAGCCAGAATAAATATGGATGAAAGCATCCGGTTGGACCATGTAACATGGGCAAAGGTTCCCGGATCTTCCAGAAACCAGAGTCCAAAACCAATCACTGCAGAAAAGCAGATCTGAAGTACACTTAACACAAGGGGGTTGGATTTCTTCGAGAAATCCGCTGCCACTATCGTATATAAGGACATCAGAACACAGGCACCTGTCATATACAATGTTCCCACCGCAGAACTGCCAGACAGCGATATGCCGTCTGACACAAAGAGTCCTGCCAGAATGATCAGGATGCCTGCTATATTATTTTTAGTCGGAAACTTCCGCAGCATAAGAAGTATCACAGGGACGATTATAATATTCAAGGATGCCAGAAAACTAGCGGTTGATGACGGCAGGTACTCTAATCCTTTCTTTTCCATTAACATATTTCCGGCAATCAGTGCTGCCAGTATGGCTGACCTTAGAACCGTCATCCAGTCCAGCGTTTTTAACGCCCGGTGAAAGACTACCAGGAGGATGATACCTGCAATTCCTGCAGTCAGTGTCAGATACGCATAGGATGACATGTCTGCAGGAAGGTCTTTAATAAATATATAGGATGACGCCCAGCATAGCGTAATGGAAAACAACATGATGTTACATTCTTTTTTTGTCAAGATTGGCACCCCCGATCATTTTATAACCCTATCATCGGTTCTTCTTTCTGGTATTCCTTCTGTGGTGCGTCCTGGACTGCTTCCACATGGGCAGCAACCGGTTCCGTCTCCATATCATAATCCACCCGTTCTATGACCGTTCCATCTTCCTCTACTGTGATGCCTCTCAGATAATCCTTAAGGGATTTGTCCTGGCTGCCAATTTCATTTGCAAGCTCCATATTATGCGCAAGAGTATCATACTTCACCCCAGCTTTTGCAGCCTGCAGCTTATAGGATACCCGGTACATGTTATTTGCAAAATCACTGACTGAAGAAGCAAAATTAAGGCGCATTGTACGCTGGGTATTGCCAATAAGATGCCACCATCCCTGTTTTGCTCTGACATAATTGTCACATACCCGTCCCAGATCCTTCATGTCTTCTTCCAGTCTCTCAAGGGAATAATCCGGTTCTTTCATCTGCTGGCTCAAAGTCTGGATCTTCTCATACATCTTAGTAAATTCCGGGGAATTCTTATGACCCTTTTCCGTTCCATCCATTGCCCGGTCAAGAAAATTGGACATGCTTTGCTGCAGTGCCTCCCGGAAATCGTTTTGGTCAATATTGCAGGACACTGCCGCCTCCCGTTTTTTCCCTGCGATATCAACGCTTTCCTGATAGATACGTTTTCCACTACGCACCAGATTTTTCCTGCCACGTATTGTTTCCTCCTGTAATCCCATCAGGGTTTCCTCTTTCTGCTTTACCAAAGAAACCTTAGCCTCCTGGATGGCCTGCTGTTCCTTTTCAATATGTCCCTTAACCTCATTCATCATATCCATCCAGCTTGTGGTATCTTTGCTGATCCGGAATGCTGCAGCCGGTTCGAGATGCTTTCGAACCGTCCCCTGCAGGGATTTCAGATAATCAAAGGCGTTCTGGGCATCTCTGTCAACAGTGTAAATCTGCCTATTTTCCTCTTTCAGCATCTCAAGCTTCTCACTCTGACGCTGCATTTCCTCACGGACAAATTCACTGGTCACTCTGCCCGTTTCCGGATCGGCTCCTTCTATTTCTGTCTTTTCCAGTTCACGCCTTGCATGTACTCCATCATAATTGTTGATTTTCTTAAATTTCTGGAGTACCTTCTGTTCTTCTTTCAGCTCCTTAATGGTCATGGTTAGAAGTACCTCATCCCCATTAAATGGCGGATTTTCCATCTGCTTCTCATAAAAGGCCGAAAGTTCTCTCAGTTCTTTTTCCCGCCTTCGAAGACTGTCCAGTTCTTTATCATCCGTCACAAGAAGCTCATCGTCTGCATCCTGCAGCGGTTCTTCTGCATTAAGTTCCTCTAACTGGCTTTCTACAATGGATATCTGCTCTCTATCATCCTGATACTTCTTCATTGCAGCCAGATAATCCTGCATATGCTTCTGGTGCTCCTGCTCCATGTCCACAATCTTATTTACCTTTTGGGCCGTATTGCGGATATTGAACTCAAACCGCACGGCTTCGACCATGGTTTTTAAGTACTGGCAGACATACCCCATCTCAATCGCCTGCTGCATCTCTGGCTGCTCATGAATATCCATCCAGCGGTTTTCTTCATTGTACTTCTTCAGCTCATCACTGAGATTTTTCATAGTCGTTACGGAAGTATATACTTCCCTCCATAATTTTTTTGCATCCTCCTGCTGTTGTGGATCATTCTCAATCTCATCAATTCTGTCTAATTTATCCTTGACATCTGACAAGGTTTCCAGACATCTCTTAATCTCCGGATTACTGCAGTTATCAAAATAATCAATCAGTTCGTCACTCACCTTAATCGTGTGTGATAAAAGATATGCATCTAATTCACGATATGCTGGCATAAGCTTACCCCCTTTTTTCTTCTTTTCTGCTACTGTGCGCTGCTATCCCCATCGGTTTCTCCCTGTAATGGAGAAAATGCTTTCTGGGCAAGTGCAAGAAGCACATCCCCATCGGTTTCTGATTCCATACCAAGATTATAGAGAACACCCGGCGCTGCATCAATCCATGCTACATAACCCATATCCTTTGTCCAGGAAGCATAGCCGGTGCAGTAAGATATTTCCCCACTCTTAAATCCGTCTCCTTCAAAATACAGACCGGAAATATTATATTCCTCAAAGTGATCCGGTTTGGCAAACTCGGCAGGATCCGTTGACTCATCCATAACCGGAGGAATCAGATCCGTATTCTTTGCTCTTAGATAGGCTTTTTTCCCATCCAGGGTAAAGGCCATCTCTGCAACCGGCTCCTCACTGGATGCACTTAATACACTATATACCACATCCGTGGCTCCCTCTGGTGCCGGAAGGTCGATTCCGGTCTTCTCGATCAGTTCCTGCTCTGAGATATCATGCAGGGCATCCTCCGTCATTCCGTCAACCCCGACTGCTGGGGCAGAGGTTCCGGATGATCCGGCTGTTGCTGGGGTTGTGGAAGAACCGGCTGTTGTTGCAGTACCACCACCGGTCTGTCCACATGCGCCAAGTACGGCTGCCATCATTCCCGTCATCAATATCACCATCAATTTCTTTTTCATATCAATATCCTCCAATTTCCATCTGTTTTATATTAAGGATTCATTCCCGGCTGTTTCGGCTGCACTTCCTCATTTACCGGCTGTTTTACCTTTAAAAAGTCTTTTTGCATCTTAGCCATCTTTTCATAAAATGCCTTTTTATCCGTTTTCTCTTTATCCGTTGGCCAAGCTGCCATATCCCGGATCTTCTGGGATTGCCCACTCTGTTCCAGTACATCTGTTACCTGCTGTTCCAGCATGTGCAGTTCTGCCTCCATATTCTCACAGTACGCAGCCACACTATCTGCAAAAGCAAGCCTTGCATGACGCATATCCGAAGGAATCCAGGTAAAAAATGCCTTGATGCCGTTAAGCTTTGCTGTCTTATAATCCTGAGCCGATTTTTTAATGTCGGCCAGGGCTGTCTTGAGACCAGCCGGATCTTTAATTTGATCCAGACTATCCAGGGATGCAATCATTCTCGTATATTCATCACTATCCCTATGACTCGGCTCTTTACCATCCTCTTTCCGGCTCTTAATCTGTCCAAGACCAGTCTTCACATTGTCAATGAACTTACGAAAAGCATCCCGGGATGACTCCTGTACCCGCCTTCCCCTCTTAAAATAATTGGCGTACCTGTCGGAATAATCAGCAAACTGATAATCCACCTCTGTTTTCAGCCTGTTCAGGGAAATTTTCCGGTTTTCCAGACTGGTCAGCTTTTTCAGTGCTGCATTTTGCAGGTTGTAAGCCTCCTTTAATTGCTTCTTAGCGTCTTTCAACCTCATATTCGCCAGCTTCTGCTTCGCCTTTAAATCCTCTACAAACTCTGAATCAGGAGCTGCCTCTTTTCCATACATATGGTTTGTTTCCGTAAAAGCATCCACAATCCCATGCATCTCACCAACATTCTTTACGCTGTCCAGGCCTTCCATCAGATCCGGAAGTGCCTCCTGTTCTCCCCATATTTCGGCAATTGCCTCCTTTGCCTGCTGAATTCGAAAATGGGGATCCAGTTTTGTCATTATTTCGTTCAGTTCCTTCTGGCTATGTAACACTTCACGGCTTCTGCGTTCCTTCTCCTGTTCCAGGGCTGCGACCTCATATTCTGCCTCACTCAGACCAGCCAGTTGTCTCTTATAAGTCTCTATACCTTCTTTGTCCGCAACCTCTCTGTAAAGGTTCTCCATCAAGTGCTCCCGCTGGTGCAGCTCTTTATCCAGTTCATCGATAACCTGCTCCGGTTTAAAATAGGTATCCCCCTTATGGAAATACTGGTCAAATAACGGATTTTCCTTTTTGATCCGTTCAAACTGGTTTATCACCATCTGAAACGCTTGTGGAAGTTTTGCAAGCTTCTTCATGGCGTACGGATTTTTTGCTATCGAGTCAAATTCTTTATTTGTATCAAAATATGTCTCCAGATCTGTTTTTAGCTGAGCCATTTTTTTAAAATAAACAGTCTTATCCAGTTCATGGCAATAGGTAAGGAGTGCCTTATCGTTCGTATTCTTTTCCCAGGCTTGTTTCACCTTGGCAAGCTGATCCCGTTTTATGCTTTTTTCTTCCAGTTCCTTTTCCAGATCAGACACACGCCCGGCCTGCTGGTTGACAAACTCTTTTAACTCTTCTGCCTGTTTGTTTAAGGATTCTTCTTCCCTGAGAGAATCGTCAATTAAACCATTAATCTGTTCCAGCTTTGAGTCCCGCTTCTCTACATCCTTCCACTTTCCCTCCAGATGCTCCATCTGTTCCAGCAGTTGATAAAACTCATCCTGAGCTTCCTGTGTTTCCTGTTTCAGCTTTTCAAAATAGGCACTGCTATATACATTCAATTGTTTTTTGATTCTCTCCTGTTCCTGCACATTTTCTTCAAGCAGTTTATCTATCTTTGAAAAGTCAACGGAGGGATATTTTTCTGCCAGTTTATTCATGGCATCATATACCATTTCCATCCGGGAAGACGCGGCTTCAAAATCGTTACATTTCACCTTCAGATCTTTTGCAGCATCCCATACCACCAGCCGGGAACCTACAGACTTTACTTCCAGACCAAGCTTGTATAGAGCCTGCACATTTTCATTCTGGAAAAGCGACCATTTTTTCTCTTCATCCTGGGGGTTTTGTTCTTTTCCTTTCCTCTCGATCCAGTCTGCAATCTCCTGTGACTGTTCTGACAAACGGTTCAGCGTATTTCCCAGAATACGTACATTTGTGACAATCTCGTCATCATCCAGATCAGGCTTATCCTTTTTCCTTTGCATCTCTACCAGTAAATCCCTAATGTGGTTCAGGGAAAGACGTTCGTAAAGTGCTTTCAACTCCGGATCGTTACTATTTTCAATTCCCTGTGCCCGGCTAATAAAGCCTTCTACTACATTTCTCAGCTCATCCACATCATTCCAGAAAGGAGAATCTTTGTGGTATAATCGGATATCTTTTGGCATAATCTTTACCTCCCTTGATTGCTTCTCCCGGATCGGGAGAAGGTTGATAACTTAGATTCCAGGTCCTCCAAGCAAAGGTTCTGTCTTCTTAGGTGCTTCATGCTGAGCCGCCTCACTGACATGTTCCTGCTGCACTGCCGGCTGTTTCGTTTCTCTTGAAAGCTGCCCGAAACCGGTACTGATCAATTCTTCCGGTGTCAACGGAGAAGGATTTTTCTCATAAGCCTTATTAAAGTTCCCCACCGTTTTTTCTACCTGCTGAATCTGATGATCTAAACACTGGTTTTCTCTGGAAGCCACTTCCAGACACCGGTTCAGACACTTAGCGAATGCCATTCTGGTACTTCCCTGTACAGTGGAAAATGGATGAAACTGTTTTTCCTTTGCATCAATATACTGATTTACTTTATTGTTAAGATCCGCAAGTCCTTTCTTAAAGTCCTCATAATCCACCTTATCCGGATTGGTATCGATAAATTCTTTCATAGACTTTATCATCGCATTGTATTCCTTGGAATTACTGGATCTGGTTTTCCCATCATCTTTATGGGAATAAAACTCATTCACCTGTTCCCAGACGGATCGGATCTGATCCCGCTGCCACTGCTGTGGCTGTACTTTTTCCATCACTTTTACATGGTACTTGGAATCAAGTTCATTGAAATTGCGGATACCTTCCACAAACTCCGGATTCTTCAATAAGTCTCCCAGCTCTTTTTTAACAAACTCCGGATTTCTAAGATTTTCTTTCAATTGCGTTACTCCATACTGTTCCTTCAACGCATTAAGTTTCCCAGCTTTCTTAATCATATCTTTGAGATGATTGATGATCGGTTCCCGGTCTTTCATAAACTGCCGGCACTCCTTAAGCACATGCTCTGTTTCCATTCGTCTGGACATAAAATCGTAATGATTCTTTAACATGCGGATGCTTTGTGAGATTGCATACTGGCTGCGCCCGCGGTTGGTTTTCATCAATGCAAAATTCCCTTTTTTCAGCGAATGTTCCAGTGCCTCTGGCAGCTTTTCCACGGCTTTCAGATTCTTACCTATCTCCTCCCAGCACTTGTCTTTTTCTTTCTCAGACAGCTTTCTGTGCGGATCGGCAAATCTGGCAACGCTGTCAGTAAGCTGTTTATATTGAGTTTGCAGTGTTTCCCGGGTATTCTTCTTCACTACCCCGGTAAGAAGTGCCTCCATATCCTTATTCCGAACTGGTAGATTTAACTGGCTCATCATATTCGTCTGCTTGTCTATTTCATCAAAGGTAGCTTTCTGTCTCCCATCGTTCTGAAAATGCTTCAGAGCGGATTCCACAGACATGGAATCAGATGGAAGTGTTTCCCATATCTCAAGCTTCCGGTCATATGGATTCTTTTTTGCCAGAAAATCCGTCTGAACTGCTGCTGTCCCAAGATAAACATTCAGTGCATGTGCCATTTTATATCCAGACGTGGCAGATTCCGGTAACTCCTTTATGTTCTTCCCCTTATTTACTTTTATAAAGTCTTTTACATATTCTCCTGTTTTCTCATAGAGACGATGGAGCTTGTCGGCCATCCTGCCTAGATCCACCTCACCATTTTTATCTTTGATGGATTTGATTTCCTGCAGATCCTCTATCATGCTCTCATATCTGGAGTCTTCCGGCATATTTTCGTTCTGTTGTTTTACAATGTGGATATTAACGAAATCATCCAGCTTATCCATTACCGACACAACCTGCTCCCTCTTCTTCTGGTCCAGCCGTTTCTCTGCATCGGCAAAATGAGCACTATACGCCTGTTCTTCCTTCATATACTGGCGAAAATCATATACATCCGGATAATCTCTTTTTACGGTCTCATCATCCATATCCCTGCATGCGTTGATCTTTTCTGTAAATTCCGGTATTTTATAGTCTACCATCAGTTCCGGATACTTTTCCCGCAGAACCTCTCTCTTTGCTGCCAGGTCTTTTCCGGTTTTCTCTAGTTCCTCTGCTTCTTTCTGCTCATTGATACGGGCTTCCATGGCATCATAGTGTGATTTCAAAGCAAGGATATCTTCTGCAAAATAATACAGATCCTCTTTTCCAGCCAGATTCACGTTCTCCGAATCCGACATCGCATTCAGTGCTTCTTTTACTTCTTTCACTTGAGCCACCATTTCCCCGAGCTCCTGGCCAAGCTCTTTAAAATTACGATCCTGCGCCTTTTCCAGATCTTCCTGGCTCATATTAGGATTATCTTCCACTTTCAAAGAATTCAAATAGTCCCAGCAAAGAGACCATGACAGTTGTAATCCATCAATATTTGTTTTTATAGTATTTAGTGCATCAAATCCAAATGGCTCCAAATCCTTATCTGCCCATCCTCTACATGCATCAATCTTTCTTGTCATTAACTCAAGTGACTGGTTGAAATCTCCCATTAATTTTGAATAATAATTTGGCATACCATAACCTCCTTTTTTTCTTCTTCCCCGCATCCATCAATGAAATCTCTCAAATCTCTTATCCTGAATACAGAATAACATATGAGTAATGACAAATTAGGGACAAATAAAACAAAAACCGTTCCTGTCCTGCCGGAACCAACCGGCGTATCAAGAACGGTTCTTCTATTTTATTATTTTACCAATTCCACAGGATCTTTTTGAGGTGCAGAATTCTCTGGCTCCTGCAGCTCAGGCTGATCCTCTTCTACGATATCCGGCAGGTCATCCATCGGTTCCTGTTCAAATTCCTTATTTTCCTGCTCAAACCGCTTGCTTTCCGCAGTGAGACCAACGAGATAACTGTGCTTTCTCTCTTCCTCGCCATTGCCAATATGTTTTTTCATCTCTTCCAGCTTGTTTTCCGTCTTAATTTCTGCCATAGACACATCCAGACTCTCATACTGCTTCTTCACATTCTGACAGTACTGAATCAGGCTGTCTGCCAGCCCCAGTCTTGCCAGACGCATATTAGATGGGAATGGGCGCCATTGTTTTTCTTTCGCTGTTTTATAAGCCTGTGCTGCCTGCTGCAGCCGGTCAACCAGTTCTCTCATCTGCTGCGGTGTACATTGTTCGTTCTGTGACTCTTTCAGTGCATTGATCATATTGTTGAACTCATTGGAGTTTGTACGGTTCTGGTCTTTTTGACCATCCTTCTCCCGATCCAAAAATCCTTTCAATGACTCCCTGACTTCACCTGTCAGTTCCACATCAACATTCTCCAGCCGGTTTACCTGTTCCGAATAATCGTTTACTTTCTGTACATATTCTTTGCTTCCGTGAGCTACCTGGGATACCGCATCCTTAAGCTGTTCCCCTTCTCTTTGAAGTAACCCACAGCGTTCTTCCAGCGTCTTAACCGAATCCTTCCAGGCAGCCAGTGCTTTTTTTGCTGACCGGTACTGTGCTTCCACTTCCTTGCATTCGGAGGTTTTTGACTGAAGCTTATTTTTAAGATCCTCGATCTGCTCCTGCATGACTTTCCATTCTGCCTCACGCTGCTTCTTCTGTTCAATGCTCTGCTCTAAGCTTTTTTTCTCATTCGCAAACGCGGCATTGACTTTCTGGAATCTCTCAATATTGCTATCGATATCCCGCAGTTCCTTCTCTGTTTCTTCCTGCTGTTTTCTGCGTCCTTCAGCTCTCTGCTGTAATTCCTGAAGCTGCGTCTCATCCATCGTTATGTGTTTCTCCTTCACATCATCAAGGATCCGGAAATCTTTTGCCAATAGTTTTTGATTGTCCAGCAAAAACTCTGACATGGTCTTCTTACGCTTTTCCCATTCCTGTACCTGCTTTTGTGCCTCAGCAATCTTCCCATTCAGCGAATCCAGCTTCTCCTGCTCTTCAGGCAGCTCATCTTTTTTACCCATCTGGTCTTTAAGCAGATTTATCTGGTCATTCAGAGCCTTATACTCACTGGCGGTCTTTCCCGCTTTCAGACCAGCCTGCTTTTCTGCCTCCAACAAAACGGCCTCTTTGTTATCTGCTTTCATTTGTGCCAGTTCCTTCTCAGCCTGGGAGAGTTTTTCTGCATTGTGAGCCAGTTCTCCTTCCAGATTCGTAAAATCCTTCCCGGCATTCTCATTCACAAAACGAGCAGCTCTGATGTAACACCCTTTCACTTGATTCTCTTTTTGTTTGAGATCTGCCACCATCCCATCCAGTCCAATCTGGCTGGAGAGAAGAGACACCCCGGAACACAGAGCCTTTGCCTGAAGGCTTGCTTTATAGATCTGCTGTGCTTCTTCATCCTGCAATCCGTCGAAGCCATTCTTCGCATAATACTGCGCAACGTTTTCAGACCAGTTTTTTAAGACCGGAAGCTGGTTCTTAATCTGTTCCAGTTCCTCTCTGGCATTCTGTTCCATCCTTCTCCTCTCTTCGGCCGATTTTTCATTCTGATAAGATGACAGACCATCCCCGATTTTGCTTAAGGACTGTTTCATCTTATTTACTGCAGTGACCGCTTTTTTAAATTCACGGAGAAAAGCCAGCTCGTCCCCCTCTGCGCTCTGGTTCCCGATTTCCTCTCCGGAACGGTATTTTTCCGGAAGCAGTGCCAGAAATTCCTCAACCGTATTCTGTAGGTTCTCGCTATCCTCTTTTACTTTATCATAACCATTAAATACTGCCATAATTTATCCTCTCTTTCTTTGAATCTATGTAACTAAGGGACAACTCCGGAATCAAGGTCCAGCATTCACCGGTGCATTAAGTGCCGGTGCTTCCTTCTTCGGTGCTTCCTTCTCCGGAGCTTTCTGCTGCACTTCATTCGACCGTGCCTTTACCTCGTTCACCGCATCAATCAGTGGAGACTCATGCATCAAAAAGTTATTTTGCACCCGGGCGGTATCTACAAAGTTAACAAGAGCTTCTGCCTGGTATATCCGCACGTCTCGCTGTGTTGACCAGATTGGACGGAACTGCTTCCTTTTTGCATCCAGGTATTCTTTGGACGCCTTCCTTATATTCTCTAATTTTTTATCAACATCCGAAATCTCCATCTTATTAAAACGTGCCATCCGGTCTTTCCATGGTTCCGTGTCTTTTCCTACCAGACTTTCGATGGACGAAATCATTTTCTGATACTCTGGAGAATCTTTGTGCCCGCTTCTTTTGGCATCATTCCGGTGTTCATAAAAATCCAGCATCCGGTTAAAGGCCTTGCGAACCTGCTCTTTTCCCCTCAGCGATTTGGATGCTTTTTTAAATGCATCACTCTCTTTTATCTGATCCAGGCTTTTTCCATTTTCCTTTTTCAGGTTCTGCATAATTTCTTTATTCTTCATCTGGTCATTCATGAATTGATAATGATCTTTTACCGTAAGAATATTCTGCCTCATCTCATAATAGATACCACCTGTTCTATGACCCATTAATTCACATTTGTTTGCATGAAGTTCCTGATCAAGAAACTCCGGCAGGTCTTCCATCGCCTTAAGATCCTCTCCAATCATATTCCAATACCGTGCCATCGCCTCCGGGTTTTTACTTTGCAGATTTACCTTTGGATTGGTAATGGCATCGATATGTCTTACCATTTTATTATAGGCCTCAAAGTTTTCCACCCGATTCTTAGAATAACCTGCCTCCTCCTTCATCGCACCTTTTCTTGCACAGTATGACAGCTTATTAAGCTGATTTTTAAAAGAACTGTGGGGCTTGTCAGGCATGTCCTTTCTCACGTCAAAATGCACCTGCCGCATATTGCCCGCAGCAGGATCCGTCTGCTGCCTCTGTTCCTGCTTTGGCTGTTTTGGCTGCGCCTTCGCTTCCTCTGCTTTATGTTTCTCATTTCCCGGTCCACGCAGCTCATCCGTCCATGCCTCGGTAAATTCCTGGAATCCTCTTGCAGGTCTCAGTTGCTTGCCCCGAAAATCCCATCCCCTCTTAATAAAAGAATTATCTTCTGCAAAAAGGGTCTTCTGCTTCTCCACCGTATCCAGATACTGGCTTAGGGCATTCATCTGTGCCAGTCTCATCTCACTTTTTGCGTCTCCGGTCTTTCCAGTCATATGGGAGTACTCTGCCAGAAAATGATCCACTTTTTCTTTCAGCGGATTCAGTTTTTGCAATAACTGCCACCTGCTTTTCATGTCTGTCTGACCGGCAATCTCTTTCACATCCCGCATAACTTTCTGATATTCCGGTTCTTCCAGACTCTTAAAATCCCCACTTCCTTTCACTGCACTCTGCTCATAGTTTTTCAGTCCCTCTTTCACAGAGCCAACCCAATGGGCAATCTGTTTTTTCTCCTGCTCCATGCCATTTTTAATTGCGGCAACCAGGTTATTATGTAACGGCACATATTGTTTACGATAAACCTGCTCCATCTCCTCCACCATCTGCAGTTCCTGATTATGATCTGCAAACTGTTTCCTGATGTCATCGGTAATCGTTCCCCCTGAGGCTTTCACGATCTCATCCAGCACATCCGGATTGGCTTTCGGATACTTCTTGCCAATATTAGCCCAGTTTTCTTCTGATTTCTGTCTTTCCTGGAGATTCTCATCATTTACTCTATCCAGTTCGGCTGAATCCTTATCCTGCTCCAGACGTTCTTTCATATTCTGGATATAGGATGTGGCAGCATTCAGGTTCTGAGCCAGAAGATAATACTGCCTTCCTGCTTCCGTTTTCATTGGTTCCTGGCTATTCTTAGCCATAGCTTCATAGATTCGGCTGGAAAGCCCGGCTGCATTCTGCAGTTCCCGGTCAATCTTTTCAAATAATTCGTCCCGCTTCTTTTCCTTTGTTTTTGCATAGCTTGCGATATCTTTGCGAAGAAGTTCGTAGCTTTTGAACATCTTCTGCACATCCTCCAGATTCTCCATCTCATCCATTCCTGCACTTCCCTGCTTTGGAAGCCCGTGAAGCATCTGGCCTAACTGATTTAACTGCTGTAAAAACAAATCCTCATTTTTTTCTTTTGAATAATATTTTGGCATACGTATTCCTCCTTATGACAGAACCAATGTGCCATTAAGGCATCCTCATCTCCGGCTGCTGCTGTTTTTGCTGCATTTCGCTTCCAACCATATCAATCATCACACTCGGACTCATATACAAATCCACATTTCCGCATTCTGAAACTTTTGTATTTACCTGTTGCACCTGATCCTGTAAACATCGATCCTGATATTCCGCCACTGACAGAAACTGATTCAGGCTCTTAGCATATGCCATTCTTGTACATCCCTGTTTCGTAGAAAACGGGTGAAACTGATGTTCCTTTGCCTCGATATACTGCTTCACGCAGTTTTTCATATCCTGGAGACCTTCTTTGAAATCCTCATACGACATTACCGTGCCGCCCTTTTTCGTAAACTTTTCCATAGCAGTAATCATGGCATCGTACTCTTTTGAATTACTGGAAGCGGTCTTTCCATCGTCCTTATGGGCTAAAAATTCCTTCACGCGGCCATGGATGTCATCAATCTGCTGTCGCTGCCAGATTTCCGGTTTTATCTTCGGTGCAATCTCTCTCTTGAAGGTTTGATTCAGCTCATTGTACTGCGTCACACAATCCCTTAATTCCGGATTATACCTTAGCTCATCAATTTCATCCACTGTCTTTCCCTGAAGAAGTTCCTTTACCTTATTCGTAATCTCTTTTTTTTCTTTTATATACTGATCCATGTCATCCAGCACCCGGTCGTTCTCCATCCTGCCTTCCATGAATTCATATTGCTGTTTCAGCACACGAATATTCTGTGCCAGCGTATATTGTGCCCGTCCTTTCCTCGTCTTCATCTGCTGAAAATCTCCATTTTTCAGAACGTCTTCCAATTGACCCGGTATCTCTTCAAGATTCTTTAGATGCACTCCAATCTTCTTCCACTGCTGATCCTTTTCCTGGTTTGTTCCAGATTCCAGTGACTTATGAAAGCGGTCAATTGCTTCCGCCATATCCTGATAATGCCTGCCAAGCCCATTCTTCGTCTTCTCTTCCATATGGATTTCCCGAAACAGGCTGTCCAGAGTTTCTTTGGAGACCGGTTTTTTGTCACGGGTCTGGATTAACTTTTTCAGCAAATCGGCCTGTTTCTTAAAATGCTCCCCACGAAAAGAAGCCCGCGGTCTTTTTCCATCCTGATACTGCTGAATAAATTTTTCGACATCCATGCTGTTTGATGGCTGCGTCTTCCAATTGGAAGGATTCTGATCCATCGGAACCGGACATTCCCGGACATTGTTCTGGTCAATGGCTATGCGAAGTTCCTCATTCAGAGCCTCCACGCAGAGCTGTTCCGATATATGCTTATTACTAAAACCTTCTCCGTATAGATATTCAGTTGTTTTCTTCTGCAGATTTTTCAACATATCCGTAAGCGTTGGCACATCCATGTCCTTCTCCGCCCCAATCTTGCCAATCACATCATTTAACTGGGATACTAATTCTTTACCTTCTTTACTTACACTATTTTCGGTCTTACTCATTGTATTGTAAATTTTTTTCAGTGCACTTCCAAGGGAATCCGGAATTTTTTTTCTTTCCTTCTCATGCTCTGCCGCACTAATAAAATGCTTGCTGTACTGTTGTTGTTTCTGTATATAATTACGAACAGCAAATACGTCCGGATGATCCTTCTTCAGTGTCTCATCATCCATATTCCGACAGTCCTTTTCCTTGTTTAAGAATTCTGCCACTTTATAATCAGAAGCCACCAGATCTGGGAATTTCTCCCCCAGCTTGTTCCGAAGCTCCTCCAGCTCTTCACTTTCCCTGGTCAGACTATCCTGTTCTTCCACATGTGCTTTCATGGCATCATAGCTGTCCTTTAAAGCATGAAGCTGCTGGGGCACTCGGAAGTCGAAGTCGGTTTCGAATACGAACTCTACTTCATTCTCCGCCATAGGCATGATAGACTCCAGGCTTTTTGCAAAGGTCTCCAGTTTCTTAACACGGTCTGCCTCCGAAGCCTTCAGATAGTCCGAAAGATTCTCACGAAGCTGGCTGTATTGTTCATCTCCCGCTGTCTGGTTCATCTCATTCAGCACATCTGAAAGAATCTGGTTAAACCGGTCCATGTTATAATATTTTTGAAATACTTTATAATCGTTTGGCATGAGCATTCCCTCCCGTATTGTTTAAATAATGATTTGCTTCATTTTGTTTTCTGAATACATCATAACACCAGAACAGTGACAAATTAGGGACAATTTTTGTTTCCTATGGTATCATAGTGTTCAGCTCGTCCTGACTCGGTGCTTTGGACTGAAGACCGGCTGCTTCTCTCTCCATAGGGGGAATAATCATATCCCAAATTCCTTTTTGCTCACAATTCCGGCTTAACTGATCCATTCCATCCTTCGTTGTAAGAAGCTTAAGCAGTTTATTCTCATCCATGGAAGTGGTCTGTGCTTTGAATAACAGATTTTCTGCCAGTTGTTCTGCCAATATCCCCTTCATGGTATTCGCTATCTCTTCTGCCTTCACCATGCCGGCAGTCTTCATAGAATCCAGCTTGATAAAACACAGGACTTTTGCAAGATTCATGCGGCACTCTTCCTTATCAAACTTTTTATACAATGCGGCAGTTGCCAGATTTGCCATGGCATTTTGAGCATCTGTGCCCAGTTGTTTCATAGCGGTTCCGTTCGGATAGACTTCACACCGCTGTTTGAGATTGTCCGCCTGTGGTTTAATCTGGTTGAGATAGATCTGTCTTTCTTCTACTGTCTGTTCCCGTAAAAAACGGTCATCCAATGAATTCCTGATGGCATTCACATCAAAGTCCAACGCCTGCTTCATCCGCCCTGCAAGTTCTTTTCTTGCTTTTCCAATATCAGAAAACGGACCAAACCGTCTATTACCAATATATTGATCCACTTTCTCCACAGCCTGTTTTCTCCACTCCTTTAACAGATTCCATTCATGATCGGATACTGTTCCTTCTTTCTGTTCCAGGCTCTTTACATAGTCTGACATCTTTTTCAGATCACGGATCATATGCCGGTATTTATCACTATCGTTATGTTTTTCGTCCAGCCGCCGCGTCTCTTGAAATTCTTCGGACAATTTGGACAGCTCTTTCCCTATATTCCGGAACAAGGTCCGCTGTGGTGGTTCTATTTTTTTTGAGCAGTGGGTGAATACCTGGCAAGGCTCTAAACCGTTATCCTCGTTAATCGACTTTGCAAAACCAAAACTTTTCTGTCCGTAATTGCCCTGCCCTACATTCGAGTCTTTTGGGTTTTTCGGATCAAAGCATACGGTTCCATCTGGTTTCACAAATAGATCCTGGACTTCCTCCAGTTCCTGACATTTCCCCTCTTTATTAATGGTTGCTTCATGAAGCCAGTAAAACTGCAGATTTCCTGTTTTTGCAAAGTCATCCAGGGTTTTCTCATACGTTTTATCCGGAGCCTCACCACTCATCCTGGAGTCTTTGTAGAAAACCTTATCCCCTGAGATTCCTACAATCGTTGTAAAATGACTTCCATCGGTAACAGAAACCGGTGAGTGATCCCGGGTGAGTGCTTCGGTAATAATGTTACGGATGGTTTCCTTTCTTGCCGGCGAATTCACATAAGTTGCTCCTTCAGGATTTATAGAAAAGGAAGATAGCGCTACTGACTTCATCATCGTATTCGGACAAAGTTCCATAAGAAGGCCGGCTCTTTCCGATAGGTTACTGGTTACATCGTTATTAAACTGATAATCCGCATCCCCCACCTGAGACGAATCTTTCATATTATCATACTCTTCTTTTGTAAGATCCTCTCGATAAGCCCGAATCTCTTCCTGCGTAAGATATATTCCCCTGCTCTGAAGGAGAAGCTGGAACGACACCGACCAGCAGCCGTTTCTTGTCGTCTGGCACATATCCTGGTGAATCTCATCAAGAAGAATCTTATTCCCATCAACTACCGGCGGTTTCGGTTTCGGAACCCTTCTCTTCTCCCGTATCATCCTTTCAAGGGATTCATTATTCTTAATCCGCTGTTCCAGATGATCTCTGTCTTTTTTGCTGATAAGACATCCTTTATATTCCCCGGCCAGAGATTCGAAACGTGCCTCAAGCATAGGTTTTTCTTCCTCTGGAATTAAACTATAGTATTCATTGGATAAAAATCCAATAAGGTCATTAAACTTTCCATGTATCCGGTCATACATATTTTGGTCAAGCGGTCCCGGATACCCTTCAATTGCAGCTTCCACTCCTTCCATCATATCATCCATTAACAACTGGAGCTGCTGATCCGGAGTCTTGGAATCAAGCATCGGATTACGATAATTCACATAATCATCTTGAATCTGCATGCATATCTCATCCATACGTTTTTCCAGATTGTTCCGATCCTCCGCAGTTGGCTTCCTGAAATGGCCACTTTTTTCCTCTAACGCCACCTTCTGAAGATAATTCTGGATTTCTTTTTTATTTCTCGTATTACGGATTGCCTCCGGGACAGTAGAATACTTACTGATAAATTCATATTTTGGCATATTTTTTCCTCCCTTTTCTGCATTTTTATAGTTAAGCCATAAACTTTACATACCGCCTGATTCGCATGTGCGAAGTTTGATTTTCTTAGATTTAGAATAACATAGTGATAATGACAAATTAAGGACATAAAAGAATGCTATGATTCTTCTCTTCTGGATGAATCATAGCATTCACGGCTGACAAAGCTGCCTTATCCCATAACCGGCTGCTGCTCTGTCTTCTGTAGTTCTTCCTTCTGTGGCTGGTTCTTCTGAGGATTGTCCATTTTTTCTACTAATGGTTTATATTCACTTCTAAGAAATTCTGCTGCACTTAATTCCTTCTTTGGCCTTCCATTCTTCATCACCTCTGTGATCAGTGGTGTTTCATGCAATATATAGTTGTTCTCCGCACGGTTTACCGAAGCAAAATCCATTAAGGTTGAGGCAAAGGCAAGTCTGGTACTACGCTGTGTGGAAGAAAAAATATGGAATTTCTGTGCATTCTTTGCATCGATATAATTGGAAACCTTTCCCCTCAGTTCCTCCATCTTCCGGTCCAGTTCTCCCAGATTGTCTGGTTTCTGGTCAATGATTTCTTTCAGTTTATCAACCATCTGGGTATATTCTTTCGAATTCTTATGCCCCGGTTTTTTTCCATCATCAATCCGGCTGTAAAAATCCTGCAGACGAGATATGGTGTCATTAATCTGTCTCTCTGCCTTGAATACTTTCTTTGCCCCAGGATAGGTGATCTCACGGTATTCCTTCTCAATATCATTATTTTTGTTTGAGATTTCCTCAAATTCTGCACAAGGCTGGAATAGTTTCTTTTTGTTCTCATCGGCCAATACCGCCTTACGCTGCTCCGAATTCAGAGACTTCCAGCCTTTCAGCAATTCTCCAAATTTCTCCAGATTCATCGTTGGATGTTTTTGACGGAAAGCACGAAGATCCTTTTCAATCTCCTTTTTTCCTTCCTCTCTCTTGCTAAAGCCCTCAAGAATGGTGTTCTCATCCAACCGTTCTTTCATATATTCATAATGGCCTTTAGCGGTTTTCATATTCTGGGCAATCAGATAATAATCTCGTCCGCTCTTTGTTGTCATTGGCTCAAAATTTCTATCCTTCATAAAATATTCCGTATATTTTATGAAGTCCTCGGCCTCTTCAAATTTCTTGCCAAGGCTTTCCCATAATTCATCGTTCTTTTCATCTGTCTGTGTATGTATTTTCTTTCCCTTAGAGAACGTACCTAACGCAAATCCGAGGGAACGGGCTTTTAGGTACAGTTCCTCAACGGCAGGTGTGTCTACCAGTCTTTCCGTTGGAAATACGGCTGCTCCAATCTCCATGAAAGTCGCATCTGTATAATAGTCCTGTTTCTGTTCGCCATTTCCGCTGTAATAATATTTTTTATTTGGCATAATAATTCCTCCTCTTACTTCATACGTAATTCACTTTGTAATGTTTTTTCTTGATTTCTGAATTTATCATAGCATTCAAAGAATGACAAATTAGTGACATAATTAATACAATTCCTCTTTTACCGCAGCATGCTCATCAGCATGGTGATGTCATCGAACTGCTCTGCTCCGTTGCAATATGCCTCAATCTCTTCCTTGATGACCGGAATCATCTCATGAGGGAGCTTTCCGATATTCTTGTTGAGAACCTCTCTCAGGCGCTCTTCCCCATACAACTCGTTCTTCTCATTCTGCGCTTCGGTGACGCCATCTGTGTAGAGAAACAAGGCATCTCCCTGCTGGATTGGAATATCATGGGCATGGTATTCACTGTCATCAAAAAATGCCAGTGCCACGTCATGCTGGCCTCTTATGTACTCGAATGTCTCACCCTTCCGGCAGATCAGAGGCGGATTATGCCCGGCATTGACGTAGGACAGGGTTCCGGTTGACAAAGTCAGGATTCCCATCCAGCAGGTTACAAATAACTGGGCATCATTATTTTCACATAGCTGCTGGTTCACATTGCTGCAGATCTCTTCCACCGTTTTACCAGAGAGTGCCTCATTTTTCAGCAGTGTCTTGGCAATCATCATAAATAATGCAGCCCCCACTCCTTTTCCTGATACATCTGCTATAAGAAAAGCGATATGGTCATCATCCACCCGGAAATAATCGTAGAAGTCTCCCCCCACCTCTTTTGCCGGGTTCATAGTGGCAAATAATGCCACTTCCTCATGCTCCGGAAAGGCCGGGAAGATGCAAGGCAGCATAGCTGTCTGGATATCGGTGGCAAGAGACAGCTCGGTAGAGATTCTTGCTGTCTTGGTGAGAATCTGCTGCTGCTCCAGTATCATCTTATGCCCCTTGTCGGCAAATTCCGTGCAGGCTGCAGCAATAATGGAAAACAACATCAACCGGGACAGAAGGGCATTGCTAACCAGATCAAACAGATACTGCCCCTTGTCATATCCATAGGACATCACACTGTCCAGAAGCCGGGAGCCAACCTCCATCGTTCCGCTCTTCAGGGTTACATAGTTCAAATCCAGCATTCCCCTCCATGCGGTTACAAAGGTAGATGCAACAATAAGCAGGGTGGTGAGCATCGCAATATTTTTTGTAAATTTTTTGGAATAATATCGGCAGCTTAATACAACCGGAAGTGCCAGAAGCAGCATTACATCATAGTCCAGCATGCAGTACAGGCTGGTGGTGACGGAAACGGCTGTTACACAGAGCAGATATTTCAACCATTTCCGGTTTCCCTTAAAGTACCAGGTACACACCACGGATGTTCCGGTAAGTACCGTCTCCAATAGCAAAAGCTTTACTATCATGCTTAATCCTACCTGAAACACACCGGCCAGTTCCAGTGCCAGTGCCAGAATCATCATAATCTCACATAATCCTAATATTCTGGATACAAAAAAATTAGCCTCTACTTCATTATTCCATAATACATCTTCTGTCTTAAGAGGCTCGATCAATGCTTTTACCCGATCTCTCCACTTTTTCATGTTCATTTCTCCTTAAACTGCCAAAAGTGCTACGAATGTTCTTTTTGTGGATACATCATAGCACTTATGACAAACTTTATTTAATTCTCATGTTCTGGAACCTCTTCCTCTACGCCTCCGGTAAGCCCTGATGACAATTCATCTGACAGACCCCCTTCATAGTAATTGACACTGTTCACCGACAGCTTCCCTTTCTCATCGGTTACCGCAAGAGCGCTAATGAGGTATAACGGCTTTCCACTGGCATCACACAGCTGGAATGTCACATCCGAATATCCGCTGGCATCAATCTCCGGGGATAATACACAAGTAATCTTATTCTTATCCTCCTTCACCGGACTGATGGATACCACTTCTTCAACCGAACTTTCCGCTTCCCACCTGGAATCTTCGTCCCACTTTCCTTTGATGGTGAACTCCACGGTACCATCCTTCTTCTCCTTATAGGAGTACTCATAGTCACAGGCAGGATATACTTCGCCGATTGTACTTTTTGCAGGCTGGTTCTGTCCATTGCCCCCAGCCTGTCCCTCGACTGCCTGCTTTCTTCCACAGGCAGTCCCAAGGATGCACAACACCATGCATAAGATTAGTAATACTCGTTTCACTGGTCTGCTCCTTTCCGGTCTGCTTTTTGTTACTTCTTATTAGTTAC
>JAQXIP010000094.1 GCA_029007845.1 Clostridiales bacterium | reverse complement strand
CATATCCGTAAACTACGTGAGAAGATCGAGGATAATCCTAATGAGCCGGTGTTAATAAAAACCATATGGGGAACCGGGTATATGCTGGAGACGGAATGAGGCGTGGAAAGTAAGCATGAGCAGGAGAGAATACTATCGATGAAGATGAAATATAGTGCGTTTATTTATACGGTCTTTATGGCTTTTGCTCTGGTAATGCTTGTATATTGTTTTTCAAATACCCAGGTTCAATCCAGGGATATGGTGTATTATAATGATCAGTTAAAATCCATTGAAAAAGAATTTCAGGGCGGAGAGAACCGGAGCGCCATCCAGAAGAAGCATGGCTGCACCATTCTTTTTCTCTCAGATGAGGATTACCAGATAAGGCTCAACCAGCTTATGAAAGAGGGAGCGGTGATTTTTGACTATTATGAGGGAGAGTACATAGCTGGAAAAATCGCATGGAATGAGGAACAAAGCAGGTATGAGAAGGCAAAAGACAGCCTGCTTCGGGTCATTATGATCTTCTGGATCGTGGTTCTTCTGGCAGGGTTCGTTCTTCTTGCAATGGTTTATGACCGATTAGTCCGTCCTTTTCAGAAACTGCAGAATTTTTCCGCACAGATTGCAAAAGGAAATTTTGATTTTCCACTTCGTATGGAGAGACACAATTATTTTGGGGCATTCACGGAAAGCTTCGATATAATGAGGGAAGAACTGCGTCGTGCCAAAGAGAGTGAATATCAGGCAAACCGAAGTAAGAAGGAACTGGTAGCAGAATTATCCCATGATATGAAAACACCGATCGCAACGATCAAAGCCACCTGCGAAGTGATTTCGCTGAAAGAAAAAAATCCCGACACGTTGGACAAGGTATCGGTGATTGCCACAAAGGCAGATATGATTAATCATCTGATCAGCAACATGTTCCATGCCACCTTAGAGGAACTGGAGGTTTTGAAAGTAGATGTGGTGGAAGAAAGCTCCCTATGCATCGTGGAGATGATAAAGGAACTTCAATATTATGGTGAGATTGTACTGGAAGATGAGATTCCAGAATGTCTGGTTTACCTGGATCAAATCCGTTTCCAGCAGGTGGTTGACAATATTGTGAACAATTCTTATAAATATGCCGGGACTGCCATTTTTATCTCGTTCCATGAGATGGAGGAAGGAATCCGGATCATAATCCGGGATCAGGGTGATGGCGTGTCAGAAGAGGAACTGGCGCTGATTACCGGAAAATATTACCGGGGAAGCAATACGAAGGGGAAGACGGGCTCCGGGCTGGGACTTTATCTGTCTAAGATGTTTATGGAACAGATGCAGGGCGGACTGGAATGCTGCAACCAGGATGGATTTGTGGTGGAACTGTTTGTAAAAAAGGTGTGAACAGCTTGGAAGATTTAAGAAATGGTTAAGAAACAGACAAGGGTTGGGTTAAGATTTTTCTGTCTGGACTCCTTATAATAGGATTAGAACAAGATGATGAGTGATAAACGAGGAGGACTGTGATGGAAGCGATATTAACCGCAAAGGATTTGTGTAAGACATTTTCCAATGGAAGTGTGCAGCAGCATGTGTTGAAGAATCTGAACCTGTCGATTGGACAGGGGGATTTTACGGTGATTATGGGAAGCTCTGGATCGGGAAAAAGTACATTATTGTATGCCCTGTCTGGAATGGACCGGCCCACACTAGGCAGCATTTCTTATCAGGGGGAGGATATCTCCGGGTATTCCAATGACCGGCTGGCAGTTTTTCGCAGAAAGCATTGTGGCTTTGTGTTCCAGCAAAATTATCTGAATGATACAATGAGTGTTCTGGATAATGTGATGGTAAGTGGAATGCTTCTGACAAAAGACCGGAAGGCACTGGCAAAAAAAGCGAAGGAACGGTTATTTCAGGTAGGTCTTTCAGAAGAAACATTTGGGAAGTTTCCGACCCAGCTATCCGGCGGGGAGCAGCAGCGGGTTGCCCTGGTACGGGGTATTATTAACACACCGGACATTTTATTTGCCGATGAGCCAACCGGGGCGCTGAATTCCCAGAATACAGAACATGTATTAAATGTGCTGTCAGAGTTAAACCAGAAAGGACAGAGCATCGTCATGGTAACCCATGATATACGTTCTGCCAGAAGAGGAAACCGGGTGCTCTATCTGAAAGATGGAATCATAACCGGGGAACTTTGCCTTGGCGCTTATGTAACGGGTGACAAAGAGCGGCATGAACGGCTGCGGCATTTCTTACAGGAAATGGGGTGGTAGACATGTATGCTTTATTTTTCATCGCTAAAAATAACCTTAAGAAAAAGAAAGGAGATGCAGTGGTACTGTTTCTTCTTTCTGCACTGGCAGCCCTGCTTTTTTATGTGAGCAGTTCCATCCTCACCTCTACCGATCAGGTATTAGACCAGGCCTATGAAAAATGGCATACTGCGGATTATACATACATTACTGCCATCAAAGGGGAAGAGGCGCAGAAACAGCTGGAAGAGATCTTTCGTTCACGGGAAGAGGTAACGGAGGTTGAAGTAAATGACTGTCTTCAGGTGTCGGATGCAAAATATCGTGGGGCACAAAGCAAAGAGAAAAAAGAATACCCGTTTTTACTTGGAGTGATCGAACCACGCAATATATGTAAGCTGCCCGAGCTGGAGGGCAATGATTCAAAAGACTCTATTCTCCTGCCTTATTACATGAAAGCAAGTGAAGGATATGAAACAGGGGATCTTTTTTTTCTGACTTTGGGACAGAAGGAGTATTCCTTTACCGTGGCAGGTTTTGTGGAAGATCCTATGCTTGCTACTCCACTGAATGTAAGTATCTATAGCTGTTATATTTCCCGGGATGCATATGAAGAGATTCTTACCGATCCATCGATGGAGAATTGTAGATGGAAACAGTATAAAGTCCGCTTAAAAGAGGGAGAAGATTCCACTGCTTTTGATGAGGAGATCAGCCCTTATTTAATGAAAAAGATACCGGAGATTTCTGGTTATTCCAGTATTGGTCTTGCATGGGAGGCGGCAAAGGGCGGGGATGCCATGCTCTCTGGCATATCCATGAGTATTATCCTTGTGTTTTCAATTCTCTTAATTTTAATTGCGGTGATTATCATCTGGTTCAGTATCCATAATTTTATGGAAATGAATCTGAAAAATATTGGTATTCTTCAGGCATGTGGATATACGATCCGGCAGTTAAAGGTGGTTTCTGTCATGGAGATGGGAATGCTGTCAGCCTCAGGAATTTTCCTGGGAATCTTGTTGGGGATTCTGGGCAACCGGTTTATTGGATCGTTTCAGGGGATTATGATTGGAATCAGCTGGAATCAGGGAATCAATCCTTTGATGGCAGTTATGGCTGCACTGGCCACGTTTGGGGTGATGACAGCAGTCTCTGCCCTGGCAAGTATGGGGTACCAGAACGTAACGGTTCTGGATGCATTAAGGGGCGGCATTCATACACATAATTTCAGGAAAAATTATTTTCCATTTGAAAAAAGCAGACTGCCCCAGAGTATGGTTCTGGCAGGTAAGCAGATTATGGGGGAAAAAAGAAAAAATGCGTCCATCCTTTGTATCATTGCACTGCTTTCTTTTGCTACTTGTGCCGCATTTGCCATCTACGAGAACTTTGTTTTACACACGGATAATCTGATGAAAATCGTGGGGATTGAAGGAGGCGATGTCGGGGTGACTGGAACCGGCCTAAAAAGTGCCGGGGAGCAGATGGAGAAGTGGGATGAAGTAGAACAGGTGCTTTATTATGATGTTTGTGATTTAAGTATCGGTAACGGGGAAAACCAGATGGGAGTGCCTTGTGACATCTGGGAGGAGCCTTTCCTTTTACAGAATGAAATACTTCTTAAGGGGCGGCTGCCGGAATATGATAACGAAATTGTATTAACAACCAATGTTGCGGAACGGTTAAAGGTAACTGTGGGTGATGTGGTCTATGTGGAAGGAAGTAAGGGGAAAAAAGATTATATCGTGTCTGGAATTGACCAGAAAATA
>JAQXIP010000093.1 GCA_029007845.1 Clostridiales bacterium | reverse complement strand
ATCATGGGCTTTCTGGCATTCGATGTCATACAACTTGGCACGAAGCAGCGCAAATGCCTTTGCCTTGTTCTGTAACTGGGATTTTTCTGTCTGGCTGTATACGACGATACCAGATGGAAAATGGGTCAAACGAACTGCAGAGTCTGTTGTATTGACACACTGTCCACCATTTCCGGAAGCTCTCATTACATCAATCCGGATATCCTTCTCATCGATCTGCACATCCACTTCTTCCGCTTCCGGCATCACGGCAACGGTGATGGTAGAGGTGTGAATCCGTCCGCCTGACTCGGTTTCTGGAACCCGCTGTACCCGGTGGACTCCGGATTCATATTTCATCTTGGAGTACACTCCTTTTCCTTTTAACATGAAGGACACATACTTCATCCCACCAATGCCGATTTCTTCCAGTTCCATCGTTTCAGCCTGCCAGTGCTGGCTCTCCGCATAGTGAAGGTACATACGGTAGATTTCTGCTGCAAACAGGGCTGCCTCATCTCCGCCTGCACCGGAACGGATCTCTACAATTACGTTTTTATCATCATTTGGATCTTTTGGAAGAAGCAGGATGCGGAGTTCCTGTTCGATGTCAGCCAGCCGTGCTTTACAGTCAGACAGCTCCTCCTTCGCCAGTTCCTTCATCTCTTCATCCGTTTCCTCTTCCAGTATGGCAAGGCTGTCTTCAATTCCGGCATTTGTTTCTTTGTATTCTTTGTATTTTGCTACCAGAGGCTCTAAGTCAGACTGTTCCTTCATCAGCTTCCGGAACCGGTCTTTATCCGCTATCACATCCGGTTCATTTAATTCGTTCATCACTTCTTCATAACGACAGATAATATCTTCCAATTTGTCAAACATAGCTCAAACTCCTTCTATGACTTTTTTCTGGCGGACACGACCCGGTCCAGTCCAGAATAATCCTTTGTTACCTGAATATCCAAGTATTCGTTTTCCTGTAATATGCGACACACATCTGCTGCCTGCTCACACCCGATCTCCAGAAAGATCTGCCCGCCCGGCTTCAGATAGCTTCCTGCCTGTTTTCCAATCAAACGGTAAAATGCCAGGCCATCCTCCGTGCCGTCCAGCGCAAGCAGCGGTTCATGGTCTTTCACCTCCGGTTCCAGTGTTCCGATTACGGAAGTCGGAATATACGGCGGATTGGAAGTAAGGATATCATAGGTTCCCGTTACGTTCTCAAACAGGTTACTTTCCAGCCACATCGCTTCCACATGACTCCGCTGTCCATTCTTTTTTGCGACATCCAATGCTTCTTTCGAACAATCAGCTCCCACTGCCTGATTTACTCTTGTGAGGCTGGCAATACTGATTAAAATACAGCCGCTTCCCGTACACATATCCAAAACATCCGGCGCATATGGCAGCTCTTTTGCTGCTTTCAGCACCTGTTCCACCAGAATCTCTGTATCCTGTCTTGGAATCAGCACATGTTCATTTACCAGAAAGGAAATCCCCATAAATTCCTGTTCCCCAAGAATATACTGCAATGGAATGCGCTCTGCCCGTTTTGCAATCAGGCTTTGGTAAGCATCCACCGTTTCCGGTTCCATCACATCACTCCGGTGCAGAATATACAGTCCCCGGCTGACACCTGTAATGGACTCCAGAAGATACCAGGCATCCAGTCTGGCCTCCGCAATCTTTGAAGCTTCCAGCTTGTGAATACCTTCCTGATATAATTCTTCCAGTGTCATATACGCTTAATCCTCTTTCTCTTCCGGATCGTCTTCCTTATTACTGTCAAAATATTTATCCAGTGCAGACAGAATCTCATCTTCTTCCTCATCCTGCTCCGGTGACTCATAGTCCTGAATATACGTGCGTTCCACCATCGGCATACGCTTTCTCTTTTCTGCCTTCAACACTGGTTTTACAACGGACACCGTTTCTTCTTTTTCTTCTATTTTTTCTTTTTCTTCCTTTTCGGCTGCCGTTACCTGACTATCCTTCTTGGATGTCTCTGTTATCTCCTGTTTTTTCTTAGAAGTCTCCTGTTTTACCTGTTTTTTCTTCTTTCCTCTTCTCTTCGTCAGTTTCGGACCATTTTCTTCAAGAAAAGCTTCCCAGTCAAATACCGCTTCCACCGATGCGATCGCAACCTCAATCATGGAGTCATCCGGTTCTCTTGTAGTAAGTCCCTGCATCCACATTCCCGGCCGGCTGAGGACTGCCATAATCTTGGAATTACTGCGTCCGGCAAGGCGGATGAATTCATATGCCACACCGGCAACCACCGGAATGAGCAGTACCCTGAGAAGGATTCTAAGCCAAGGGGTTTCCACCCGGATGAATGCAAAGAAAATAATACTGATAATCAGCACATACAAAACAAAGCTTGTTCCACAGCGTTTATGTTCCCGGGACTGTATTCTGACATTCTCCACCGTAAGGGGAAGCAGATTTTCCACACAGTTAATGGTTTTATGCTCTGCTCCATGGTACATAAACACCCGTTTCATATCTTCCATCTGCGAGATCAGAAGAAGATATACCACAAAGATTACGAGACGGATTACTCCCTCTAGAAGCGCAAGTACCGTCTGATTTGTGATTATTCTTTCAAAAACTCCTGCTAAAAAATAAGGAAGCAGCATAAAGATTCCAACCGCAAGCAGGATGGAGGCTACAACAATCAGCCCCATCAATACATCTTCGGCCTTCTCTTTAAAGATTTTTCCAAGTGCCTTCTCAAAACGGGATTCCTCTTCTTCCTCTTCTTCTTCAAAAAAGCCTGCCGAATAAGTAAGGGAAGACATCCCCAGTGTAAGGGATTCTACAAATGCGACGATTCCCCTGACAATCGGCAGCCGGAAAAACGCATTTTTCTCTGCCGGATCCTTTAATTTCTTTTTTTCCACTACAATCTGATTATCCGGTTTCCGGACAGCGATGGCATATTCCGACTGATTTTTCATCATAACGCCTTCCATAACTGCCTGCCCGCCAATTCCTGATGGTTTCAATTTTTTCACCACTTTCTATCTCTGGTATCCGAAGCCAGAACATTGTTCCTCTATCCAAATCTTTCCGTAATATATCTGCGTAGAAGAAAATAGGCTGAGATTATACAACCTCAACCTATTATCATCAACAATCCAGTTCTTATTTGTTTCCTGCCATGTTTCCATAACGACGGTTGAATTTCTCAATCGCACCACGGGCAGCAGCAGCTTTCTGCTGACCAGTGTAGAATGGATGGCATGCAGAACAAATTTCTACATGAATTTCGTCCTTTGTTGAACGAGTTGTAAATTCATTTCCACAGTTGCAAATTACTTTGCACTCTTTGTAATCTGGATGGATTCCTTCTTTCATTTGATTCACCTCTTCTAATCATTCTTGGTCGGTTCCAACCGACCTGTTAACAAGCCATAAAGAACCGTCATAAAAGCCTGCCGTTTCTTTAAGGCAAACAGCCTTTAAAGTATAGCATGTTCCTCTCTTTTTGGCAATAAGTTTTAGATAATTTTTACTTTTTTTATCATCTGAATGAATTCATGATTGTTCTTTGTGCGGACAAACATGTCAATGATGCGCTCCAAAGCCTCTTCTGATTTCATACCGTGGAGTGCTTTATGCATCAGGTAATTGGCTTCTGCCTCTTCCTGTGTCAACAAAAGATCATCCCGCCTTGTACTGGATTTTAACAGGTCAATGGCAGGGAAAATCCTTTTTTCAGAAAGCGAACGATCCAGTACCAGTTCCATATTACCGGTTCCTTTGAATTCTTCAAATACCACATCGTCCATTCGGCTCCCGGTATCCACAAGAGCTGTTGCAAGAATCGTCAGGCTTCCGCCTTCTCTCATATTTCTTGCGGCACCAAAGAACTTCTTAGGCATATGCAGGGCTGCCGGATCCAGACCACCGGACAAGGTTCGTCCACTTGCCTGTACAGTCAGATTGTACGCCCTTGCAAGACGGGTAATGCTGTCTAAGAGGATCACCACGTCCTGTTTGTGCTCCACCAGACGTCTGGCACGCTCAATTACCATCTCCGATACCCGTTTATGATTCTCCGGAAGTTCGTCAAAGGTTGAATAGATAACCTCTACATTCTTGCCTTCGATGGACTCCTTCATATCCGTTACTTCCTCCGGACGCTCATCGATTAACAGAATCAGAAGATGCATCTCCGGGTGATTTTTCGTAATGGCTTTGGCGATCTGCTTTAACAAGGTCGTTTTACCTGCTTTTGGTGGAGAAACAATCATACCACGCTGTCCCTTTCCAATCGGGGAAACCAGATCCAGCATCCGCATTCCAACGCTGCAGCCCGGAGTCTCCATATGCACTCTCTGGTTTGGGAAAATCGGTGTCAGATCCTCAAACCGTTTCCGCTTCATGGCTTCTGATGGATGATAACCATTTACCGTCTTAATATAAAGAAGTGCTGAAAATTTCTCATTCTGGCTTTTAATCCGGGTATTGCCAATCACGATATCACCCGTTTTTAAGTTAAAACGGCGGATCTGAGCCGGAGATACATATACGTCATTATCTCCCGGCAGATAATTATCGCACCGGATAAAGCCATATCCATCCGGCATTACCTCCAGAATTCCTTCCTTTACTTCTCCGCTGTCTAACTGCTCTAAGTCCGTAGGATTCTCCTGTTTGTGCTGCATTTTTCTCTCTGGTTTTCCTTCCGGTCTGCTCTCAGCGACCCTGTCATGCTTCTCCTCTGACGCTGTCTCCACTTTTTTCACCGGCTTGTCCTCTGACACGGTCTCCGCCTTTTTCACAGGCTTGTTCTCTGACCGGCTTTCTTCCTTCAGCGCATCAATCAGTTCTGCCTTACGCAAAGAGGAAATGTTTTTCATTCCTTTTGCTTTTGCGCACAGCTTTAACTCGCTAAGGGACATACTTTCATAATTTTCCATATTCTTTTCTCCTTATTCTATGTATCATTTTATTCAATTTCCTTAATCATTCTGTGGGAATCAATCGCATAACCGAACTTCAGTAATCTCTTTTCTGGCGAAACAGAGCATTTCACCGATTGTCTGTTTCCATATTATAATATTTATTTCATAATTGCAAGTCTTTTCACAATAGTGTAAAATCAAGAAGGATCGTAATGTTACAAATGTGAATCAGGATAATCTATATTGGAGGAACGATGAAATGACTACGAACGAAAAAGCATTGGAGCTTCACAAAGAATGGAACGGAAAGATTGATACAACGAGCAAATGCCGTGTGGCAACGAGGGAAGATCTTTCCATCGCTTATACACCAGGAGTTGCAGAACCTTGTAAAGTGATTGCAGAAGATCCAGGAGCAGCTTATCAATATACAATCAAGGCAAATACCGTTGCCGTAGTATCCGATGGAAGTGCAGTACTTGGTCTTGGCAACATCGGACCATATGCTGCCATGCCGGTTATGGAAGGAAAAGCAGTCCTGTTTAAGGAATTTGGCGGTGTCAACGCATTTCCAATCTGTCTGGACACCCAGGATACGGAAGAAATCATTCGAACAGTAGTAAACATTGCCCCGGCTTTCGGCGGAATTAATCTGGAAGACATCAGTGCGCCGCGCTGTTTTGAGATCGAGCGCCGGTTAAAAGAACTGCTGGATATTCCTGTGTTTCATGATGACCAGCACGGAACAGCCATTGTCGTACTGGCAGGAATTATTAATGCGTTAAAGGTTGTGAAGAAAACAAAGGAAGAATGCCATATTGTCGTAAATGGTGCCGGTTCTGCCGGCGTTGCCATCACAAAACTGTTATTAACCTACGGTTTTCAAGATGTCGTGATGTGCGATAAAAGCGGCATTCTCTCCAAGTCTTCACCTGACTTAAACTGGATGCAGAAAGAAATGATGGAAGTAACCAATCTGTCTGGCAAAACAGGCACTCTTGCCGATGCCCTAAAAGGAGCTGACATTTTCATTGGTGTTTCTGCTCCAAATATCGTTACAAGTGAGATGGTGGCATCTATGAACCATGACTCCATCCTGTTTGCCATGGCAAATCCGGTACCGGAAATCATGCCAGATGTGGCAAAAGCGGCGGGAGCCAAAGTAGTAGGAACCGGACGTTCGGATTTTCCAAATCAGGTAAATAATGTCGTCGCATTTCCGGGAATCTTTAAAGGTGCCCTGGAAGGACGGGCAAAACAAATTACGGAAGAGATGAAACTGGCGGCTGCTGATGCTATCGCAAGTCTTGTTTCCCCGGAAGACTTAAATGAAAATAATATTCTACCGGAAGCCTTTGATCCTCGTGTTGCTGATGTGGTCAGCAATGCCATCAAATCACTGATATAATACACCACTGTTGTTCGATTGGATGATTGATTGTGATTACAAGTTACGAAGAGGCATGCAGGGAATGGAACGGGAAACCTTACCATTCCCTTGATTTTGAGTTAAAGAAACGATTTGGTCAAAAAACGTATAAAATTGCACTGGAAACCGGATGTAGCTGTCCGAACCGGGATGGGACACTTGGAACAAGGGGCTGCATTTTCTGCAGTCAGGGCGGAAGCGGAGAATTTGCCATACCACCGGACACTTCTGTCACGGAACAAATATCCCGTGGAATTTCCTTTGTATCGAAAAATAAGGCTGTCGGCTCTTCTTATATTGCCTATTTTCAATCCTATACCAATACTTATGCACCGGTATCCCGGCTGGAGCCTGTCTTTATGGAAGCCATACAGGATCCGCGTATCTGCGGTCTGTCTATTGCGACACGCCCCGACTGTTTACCGCCGGATATTCTTGACCTGATCTACCGGCTAAACCAGATCAAACCGGTATGGATTGAATTAGGGTTACAGACGATCCATGAAAAAACAGCTTCTTTCATCCGCAGGGGATATTCCCTTCCAGTCTTTACCAAAGCCGTATTGGAACTAAAACAGCGCTCTATTCCGGTCATTGTGCATGTTATCCTGGGGCTTCCGGGAGAGACAAAAGCGGAAATACTTCAAACCATCCAATTTCTTTCCCATATGCCAATTCATGGGATTAAACTGCAGCTTCTGCACGTGTTAAAGCACACTGATCTGGAAGCCCTGTATCAAACGTTTCCAATCCTCTCAAGAGAGGACTATATCGGGCTGCTAATCAATTGTCTGGAGCTTTTGCCTGCGCATGTTACGATCCACCGGCTCACCGGTGATCCGCCCCGCTCTCTTCTTCTGGCGCCGGCGTATAGCACAGACAAACGCGGAATACTAAACCAGCTTCACAAAACCATGAAAGAACTAGGTTCTTATCAGGGAAAGCGATATCAAGATAAGGAGGACTTTTATGACAGCTGAACCATCTACACTCTATAAGCTGATTATTTTATATATGCTCAAGCAAGTGGATTTTTCGTTAAGTACCGTCCAGATTACCAATTTCATTCTGGAACAGCAGTATACAAACTTTTTTCAGATCCAGCAGACCCTGTCAGAGATTGAAGAAGACGGCTTTATCCGCTGTGAAACGGTTCGCAATATGACAATCTGCCGGCTGACACCTTCCGGTGATGAGACAATCCGTCTCTTTGAATCCGACATTGCAGACTCCATCAAAGAGGATATCAAGAATTATTGCAAAAAAAATAATCTGGCACTTAAAGATGAAACTTCCATCATCGCAGATTATTATTATAATGGTCCAAAGGATTATATCGCCCGGTGCTGTATCCGGGAAAATGAACAGTATCTGTTAGACCTGTCCATTTCCGTTCCTTCCGAGGAGGAAGCCGAATCCATCTGTTCCCACTGGAGAGAGCGCAGCCAGGAGGCATATGCTAATCTGATTAAGCTTCTTCTGTAAGCTGAAAGTCCTCATACACCATATCAATGTATTCCCATATTTCCTCTCGTCCTGACTTATTTAGGGCAGAGAAGGGAATAATCGGGGTGCCTTCCACACAGTCCAGTTTTTTCCGTATGACCGCCAGCTGGCGGTTTTTCTCATTTTTGCTTACTTTGTCGGATTTTGTCGCCACAATAATCGGATTAAAGCCATAATTAACAGCCCAGTTATACATGTCTACATCATTTTGTGATGGTTCATGCCGGATATCTACCAGAAGAAAAATAAGACGGAGTGTCCGGGATTTTCTCAGATAGCCTTCTATCATCTTGCCCCATTTTGCTTTCAGCTCCTTGGAGATTTTTGCATATCCATAACCAGGCAGATCTACAAAATACAATGCATCATTTATATTATAAAAATTGATCGTCTGGGTTTTTCCAGGCTGGGACGACGTCCGGGCCAATGACTTCCGGTTCATCAGTGCATTAATCAAGGAAGACTTTCCTACGTTTGATTTCCCTGCAAATGCCACTTCCAGTTTTGTATTATCCGGAATCTTACTTGTCACACCAATTACAGTTTCCAGATTTACTGACTTTATTACCATAAGTTTCCTCCTGTATGAGATAGAAAAAGACTGTGCTATCATTTCAACTTCTGATAGCAACAGTCCTGATTCTTTATGCGATTTCGTCACCGTTGGATTTTCTTTTACCTGATTTTTTTGTTTCCGTTTTCTTTACGGCTGGCCGTTCTTCACTAAGTATCTTCGGCTTGCTTTTCTTCAATACCGAATCCTCTGTAATGATGACTTTTGTAATGCTTTCATCGGATGGGACTTCAAACATGGTATCCATCATGACATCTTCCATAATAGCACGAAGTCCACGGGCACCTGTCTTTCTCTCAAAAGACTTCTTGGCAATCGCCCGGATCGCATCCTCTTCAAACTCTAATTCCACATTGTCCAGTTCAAACAGCTTCTTATACTGCTTAATAATCGCATTCTTTGGTTTGGACAAAATCTCTACCAGTGCATCTTCATCCAGCAGATCCAGACCTACATTCACCGGAACCCGGCCTACGAATTCCGGAATCAGTCCATATTTTACAAAGTCCTGAGGAAGAACCTGACGGAACATCTCGCCCACATCAATCTTAGAGGAATCTGCAATGGCATTATTAAATCCAATGGATTTCTGGCCAATCCGGGATTCCACAATCTTCTCCAGACCATCGAACGCACCGCCACAGATAAACAGGATATTGGTCGTATCAATCTGAATAAATTCCTGATGTGGATGCTTTCTTCCACCCTGAGGAGGCACATTGGCAACGGTTCCTTCCAGAATCTTAAGCAGTGCCTGCTGAACTCCTTCACCGGATACATCTCTTGTAATTGAGGTATTCTCTGACTTTCTGGTAATCTTGTCGATCTCATCAATATAGATAATGCCATATTCGGCACGTTCTACATCATAATCGGCAGCCTGGATAATCTTAAGAAGAATATTCTCCACATCTTCTCCCACATATCCGGCCTCTGTCAGTGCTGTGGCATCAGCAATCGCAAATGGAACATTCAAAAGCTTCGCCAGTGTCTGGGCAAGAAATGTCTTACCGGATCCGGTTGGTCCAACCATAATAATGTTGCTTTTCTGTAATTCCACATCCAGATCTTTTCCGGAAAGCACTCTTTTATAATGATTGTAAACCGCTACGGATAATACCTTTTTCGCCTCATCCTGCCCAATGACATACTGATCCAGAAATTCTTTGATTTCCTTTGGTTTCATTAAATTAATATCGGTATCATTCTCAATGGCATCAAACTCTTCTTCAATAATATCCGAGCAAAGCTCAATGCATTCATCACAAATGTATACATTAGGACCTGCGATCAGCTTTCGTACCTGATCCTGGGTTTTATTACAGAAAGAACAGCGGAGCTGTTTTCTGTCATCCGTCCTGTTTGCCATATTTCTCTCCTTTAACGAGGCATGATAATGCTGTCAATCAAACCATATTCCTTTGCTTCCTCTGCGGTCATATAATTATCGCGTTCGGTATCCACCTCTATTACATCGATTGGCTTTCCGGTATTGGCAGCTAAAATTTCATTTAATTTTTTCTTTGTCTTCAAAATATTGTCCGCTACAATCTTGATGTCTGTAGCCTGGCCTTTTGCACCACCGGATGGCTGGTGAATCATAATCTCTGCATTAGGGAGAGCAAACCGTTTTCCTTTTGCACCGCCGGAAAGCAGAAATGCTCCCATGCTGGCAGCCATACCGATACAGATGGTAGACACATCACATTTAATATAGTTCATCGTATCGTAGATTGCCATTCCTGCGGTTACGGAACCGCCCGGACTGTTAATATACATCTGGATATCCTTGCCAGGATCTTCTGATTCAAGGAATAACAACTCTGCCACAATAATGCTGGCAGAAGCATCGTTTACTTCTTCCCCAAGAAAAATAATGCGCTCTTTTAACAGACGGGAGTAAATATCATAAGAACGTTCTCCACGGCTGGTCTGCTCAATGACATAAGGTACTAAACTCATTCTATTCCCTCCTGATTACCGGTCTGAATGGTAGGTAATTCAGATCATTTATTTTTCAACTGCTGCTTCTGTTACGAAATCTACGGCTTTCTGTACAGCAATATCCTCTTTCATGGATTTTCTCTGCTCTTCTCCGATCATTTCTTTTACTTTTTCCACTTCCATCTGGTACTGTGCAGCCATCTTCTCGATTTCCTGATCTACTTCTTCCTCAGAAACCTGAATATCTTCTGTTTTTGCAACTGCTTCTAATACAAGACGGCTCTGGATTCTCTTTAATGCCTGTGGTTTCATCTGCTCCATCATCTTATCGGCATCCAGTCCGGTAAACTGGAAATACTGTTCCAGGGATAATCCCTGATACTGAAGTCTCTGGGCAAATTCCTGTGCCATCTGGCGCGTCTGGGTAAGAATCATCGGATCCGGAATATCCATCGTTGCATTTTCAATGATCTTCTCAATCACTGCATCTTCTTTTGCTGCTTTTGCTTCATTTTCCTTCTTTTTCGTTAAGTCAGATTTTATCTGCTCTTTGTATGCGTCAACGGTCTCGCATTCCGATACGTCCTTTACATACTCGTCATCTAATTCTGGAAGTTCTTTGCACTTGATTTCTTTGATACTTACTTTAAACATAGCTGGTTTTCCGGCAAGTTCTGCTGCCTGGTAGTCCTCAGGGAATGTAACATTGACTTCTACTTCGTCTCCAGTGTTCTTGCCGATCAGCTGGTCTTCAAAGGTGTCAATAAAGGAATGAGAACCGATAACTAATGGGAAATCATTTCCTTTTCCGCCTTCAAATGCTTCTCCATCTACAAAACCTTCAAAGTCAATCACTGCAGTATCGCCGTTTGCCACTGCCCGGTCTTCCACAGTAATGGTACGGGAATTCTGATCTCTTACTTTATCGATCTCTTCATTTACTTCTTCATCGGTAACATCTACGGATTTTTTCTCAACTTCGATTCCTTTGTAGTCGCCCAGTGTCACTTCTGGTTTTACTGCTACAGTTGCGGTAAAGATAAAAGGTTTTCCACTTTCAATCTGAACGACTTCAACCTCTGGCTGGGATACGATCTCTAACTCACTTTCCTTTGCCGCCTCTTCATAAGCATTTGGAATGATTGCATTCGCTGCATCTTCATAAAAGATTCCTGCGCCGTACATTTTCTCGATTAAGGCACGAGGTGCTTTTCCTTTACGGAATCCCTGAATCTGAATCTTTCCCTTGTTCTTCTGATAAGCCTGGTTACATGCTTTATCAAACTCTTCTGCGCTTGCTTCTATTGTAAGCTTAGCCATATTTTTCTCTAACTTTTCAACCTGTACACTCATGATAAAAATCCTCCTAAAATAATTGCGAAAACAGACACTAACCCATTTTCAGCATCAGCAACAGTATATTATAACCGTCCGTTTTTGTAAATACCGAATTTTTTCTATTCTAACGCATATCCTCTGTCTTTGATTACATCAACTACCCGGTATACTTGTTTTCTGCATTCTTCATCGCTTTCTGCTTCCACCATTACCCGGATTAAAGGTTCTGTGCCACTCTCTCGAAGCAGAATCCTTCCATTCTTTCCGAGTGCCTCTTTCACTTCCTCTGCAGCTTTTTTAACCTGTTCATCTTCCATAACCTGTTTTTTATCCTTTACCCGTACATTCACAAGAAGCTGTGGGAAAATGTGAAGATCCCGGAGCAGTACCGATAATTTCTCTTTCTTCTCCAGCATTACTTCCATTAACATCAGGGAGGTGAGCACTCCATCACCGGTTACGGCATATTTGCTGAAAATAATATGTCCGGACTGCTCTCCGCCAAGGGAATAATTATTGTTCATCATGCTCTCATACACATATTTATCCCCTACTGCGGTCTGCTCATAACAGATTCCTTTTTCTTCAAGAGCCTTATATAGCCCGATATTTGACATCACCGTCGTAACGACTACATTCTCATTCAGTTCGCCTTTTTCTTTCAGATAACAGCCACACAAATATAAGATCATATCACCGTCAATGACATTTCCCTGGTCATCTACGGCAAGACACCGGTCTGCATCGCCGTCAAAGGCAAATCCCACGTCCAGTCCGTTCTCTTTTACAAATTTCTGTAAGGTTTCAATGTGGGTAGAACCACAATCCCGGTTAATGTTCGTTCCATCCGGTTCATTATGAATTACATACGTTTTTGCCCCCAGCGCATCATAGACGCCCTTTGCTATCGTAGATGCCGATCCATTTGAGCAGTCCAGACCAACCTTCACATTTTTAAAGGAACGGGTGACAAGAGACATGAGGTATCCGATATAGCGATGCCTTCCCACGGAATAATCGGTTGTGCAGCCAATGTTTTCCCTGGTTGCATATGGAATTTCGCCAAGCTCACCATCTATGTATGCTTCGATTTTTTCTTCCACGTCTGCTTCCAGCTTATGTCCGGCGCCGTTGATAATCTTAATCCCATTGTCATAAAATGGGTTATGGCTTGCCGAAATCATAATTCCGCAGTCAAAATCCTCGCTGCGCACCACATAAGACACACTTGGCGTTGGTGTCACATGGAGAAGGTAAACATCTGCCCCGCTTGCAGTAAGTCCGGCAGATAAGGCATCTTCAAACATATAGCTCGATCTTCTTGTATCTTTTCCGATTACGACTTTTGCCTTATGGTCTTTTCCGTAATAGTAACCCAAAAAACGTCCGACTTTATAGGCATGCTCCACATTCAAACCCACATTCGCTTCACCGCGAAAACCGTCTGTACCAAAATATTTTCCCATGGAAGAAAACCCTCAACTTTCTTTTTCAATTTTGTCCGTAACCCTTAGTATATCAATACCCTTTTGTAATGTCAAACAGGACTGCCCGCAAAAAATACGGGCAGTCCTGCTTAAACGATCTTTTTTCTAAAAAGCGTTCCTGGAAATGATTATTTTGCAGATGTTCCGGACATTTCCTCTTCCTGTCTCTTGATCATCTGTCTTACCATTTCTCCACCTACAGAACCGTTCTGGGCAGATGTTAAATCTCCATTGTAGCCCTGTTTTAATGGCACACCTAATTCAGATGCAACTTCCATTTTGAAACGATCCATTGCCTCACGTGCCTGTGGAACTTCTACGCGGTTAGAACCTGAACTTCTAGACATCATTTACACCTCCATATACATACCTTCTATGATTCTTTGTTCCAAGATAAGTGACTACTTTTCATCGCTTATCTTGGTATTAGTATGTACAGAGGAGGTTCTTTTATAATGGAAATTTGTAGCAGATAGAATTTTTAATTTCTTCTGCTTTTTCCGCATTTTCAAGGCAGGTGATGATTGCTGCCGCAAACTCAATCGCAGCTCCCATGCCTCGTCCGGTTATAACATTTCCATCGGTGACGGCTTTTTCTTCGACAAGTTCAGCTCCTAATAACTGATCTTCAAATCCCGGATAACAGGTTGCTTTTCTGCCATCAAGAATCCCCAGTTTTCCCAGAAGGCTTGGTGCTGCGCAGATAGCAGCAAGCGGTTTTCCTTCTTTGTCAAATTCTTTCAAGGCATCCATCAGCTCTCCGCATTCGCCCAGATGGATCGTTCCCGGCATTCCACCTGGAAGCACAAGCATATCGTAATCCATGACCGCGCAGTCTTCGATCAGCTTATCGGTCATTACAATTACACGATGGGAGCTTTCAACCTGTTTTTCTCCTGTAATGGACACCATGTCAATCTGGATTTTTGCCCGCCGGAGCATATCCACAACGGTAAGAGCCTCAATCTCTTCAAATCCTTCTGCAAAAAATATAGCTGCTTTCTTCATATCGTTTTCCTCCTTCTGATGCAATTTACCTTTTGATGCAATTTATAAGAAATGATGCAACCCGCTCGGAAGATTTTCCGTCGAGCTGGTCAAAAAAGCGTTCTTTAAAAGATGCCCGGCGCTCTTCTTCAAAATCTTTTTCTTTTACAGCCTTTACCAGCATTTTTTGATCCGTCACTTTTTTCCCCGGAAGCAGGTACTCGTATTCATAATAGAATCCCCGTTCTGCAAGATATTCTTCCAGATCGAAGGCATATAAAATCATTGGAATATCCAATAATGCCGCCTCAAAAATAACGGACGAATAATCCGTTACTAAAAGGTCTGTGACAAACAGCAGATCATTTAATTCTGCCTCATCGGAAAGATCCAGAATGACCTCCTTGTATTTTTCCGGGACAGCCGGTCTGTTTTTAACATATGGGTGATGCTTCACGATGATGACATATTCCTCATTTAGTGCTTCATATACTTCTGCCGGATCAAAGTGCTCCGGCGGGTAATAACCTTCATGCTTGCCATTTCCGCGAAAGGTAGGGGCAAATAATAGAATTTTACGGTTCTTTAACTCACTATACTGGTCGTAAAACTTCTTTCTTGCCTGTTCCCGGTATGTTTCTGAGAAAAAAATGTCCGTTCTAGGCACTCCGGTTGCCAGTACCTGATCTGGCGACATTGCAAAAGCTTCTTCATAAAACCTGGCAATCTTTTTACTGCTTACGATCGTATAATCATAATTGCGGTGGGCAGGACTTTCCTGCACCTGTCCCCCTGGAAGATCCAGACGGCTGAAGCCAAACGTCTTGAACGCACCGCAGGCATGCCAGAACTGGAACAAAAGGGTTCCCGCTCTCCTTGGCATCTTGTATAAAAGATAGATATAGTCATCGACCAGAATTACCCGGGAGGTGGCACAATAGTACATATAGCGGAAAATCGTTCCAATATCCGTTTTCTTATTTTCCCCATGTTTTAATACAAAGCGGATATCCAGACCGGAATGCTTTACCAGCTGCTCGTATACAAACTGAAAGTTCCCCGTCAGATCATCCCTCCGGTTTGATATAAAAACGATCCGGTTTTCTTTTACCGGAAACACAAAAAACAGACGGCAGGCTGCCGCAAATATGCCATTGGCAAGTTTTTTTACGACATCCTTCCATGTATGGCATCTTGGACTTTTCCTCACAAATACCCCCGGATCCAATTCAAAACGCATCCGATCCTTCTCCATCCGGAACAAATCATTCTTCTGAAGACTGGTTTTCATCTGTTCCGAAACGGACAAGAAAACCGGCTCAATCTCTTCTTCTCCGTATGCAAAAGAAAACCAGAGGGATAAGCTTCCTCCTTCTGCCTTCCGAAAATAAAGATACGACAGATTAAATGCATATTCTCCCTTAATCTGATATTCTCCTTGTTTCTCTTGATAAGAAGTGACTGCCAGAGGCATCCGCCGGATCTGCTGCCCGTTCTGGAAGGAAACCGTTATCCTTGGCTGATAAACATTATTTTGATACATACCACGGACACATACCCCCAATGTGAGTATGTGTCCGTCCAATAATACCTTTTCCACTAAAAACTGATTCATACGACTACCCTAATCTGCTTCTTTGTCTTCACTGATTTTTTTTCACTTTACCGGTGAGTTTTCCACTGTTTCCGGCTTTATTGGTCATATAAACCGAATATTTCTTTCCAGCTTCTGTCTTCTTTACCTTGATCTTATAAACATAGCCATCCCCGGAACGATCCGGTACTGCTTCACTTGTTGTGTACTTTTTGCCATCCAATACAGCAACTGCGGTAGCCTTGTCTTCACAGTACAGCTTCACGGTTGTAGTACTTTCGTCAATCTGCTCATTTAGAAGCTCCGGCTTCTCCGGTTTTGCCAGCTCCACGTAACTGCGCTTTACCTCAATTAATTCCTGGTCGAGATTACGCAATACTATACAGATACTGGTTCCTTCTTCCAGTGTCTCATCCAGATCCAGACAGTAGCTTCCACCACCATCGACCTCTGCTTCATATCTCTTACTTCCCACTTTAATGAGAATCTGATCCACAACAGCATCTACAGTTCCTTTCACTACCGTGCTCTTTGTTGTGACCTTTTTAAGAGAAATACAGGAATCCTCTTCTTTGGCTGCAAAATAACTCTTTACCCCTTTTACAACCTGTTTATTACGGATACTGGTTCTTTGCTTTCCATCCACAAGATCCGAAGCGGTTACATACACTTCCGCCCCTTCTTTAAGACCAGGTATCTTGCATGTAAACATACCATCTGCATCAACTGTTGTCTCATACTCCTGGTCATCTACGGTAATGGTAATGGTCTGTCCGCCCTTCCCGGCTTTTGGCAGTCTTCCGTAGATCTGATTCTCTGCATTACATATATCATATAACACCGGACGGTTCGGTGCAACTTCTTTTATCGTTTTATTCACTGCCGTACTTACTCTTCCGATTTTGTCAATGGCAAATAACGTCACTTTTGTATTGGCATACTGGTTCGGAATGTTCAAAGTATACGTACCATTTGATACCTCATAAGTTGTCTGAACAATCTTCCGGTCTGTGTCGTATTTGGCACTTTCCTCATAGATTGCCTTTCCACCGTTTTTCGGAACACAGACAATATCATCCCCGACAAAAGCAACGACCTTTGAAGTGGTGTCATTTATTTTTCCAGATATGGATGTTGCCTTATTCGTAATCTCATTCACTGTAGGTGTATTCGGTCCGGTTCGTTTTACGGTTATGGTTACCGTATCACTCTTTCTTCCCGTCTCATCGGATACATAAACCGATACTTTACTGTCTGCCTTCTGATATGGAAGGCTCACTTCAAAGGTTCCATCCGAAGCAGCAGTGGTCGTATAAGTTTTTCCACCCGCACTTACATTCACAGTCTTTGAAGCCCCGGCATAACCAGTTAACTTAGAAGTACGGTTTGAAAGCTGGTTTACTTCCGGCTGCTGCAGAATCGACGAGTCAATATTATTAATGGAAATCCATTTTACGGTACGGTTTCCAAATATATCCTCTGCCATGACACTGTAGATGCCATTCGAGCTTACCGAAAATCTGCCGTCTACATTGTATGCGCCGTTCCACAAAGGAGAATCCGCATCATGCTGACCATACAGATATTTGCAGGAAGCGACTCCATAAGCATCGGACGCCCGGACAATAACCGGAACATCCTGATCTGTCTTTACGCGGATTGCCTGTGCCAGCACAAGAAACGGGCCAGCTCCATCATTTTTAATATCCGTTCCCTGGTAAGCCGCCTGATAGTACTGATATTTCGACGAACTCTTTACATTTTTAAATGTCCAGATCTTTGAATACAGGTTGGAAAGATCACTGCCGGACCGGAACAAAAACGTATCTCCGACATTCGATGACACTCTCCAGTTTTCATCTGTCTGGTTCTCAATATCTCCAAAGGCAAATAACGACTGCACATAGTCTTTCAGTTCTTCTGCACTGCGCATTGTATTCTTCTTTACCCGCTGATAATAGACCCGGCTTCCAATTACCGGAGTATTGACTGTAATGTCATTTGTCACCAGCAAAAACTGCATGCCCCCGGTGACGGGTTTTCCGTTATAGGTCAGCGTCTTTACACGGGATGTGCCACTGTCTGCCACTTTTCCGTAATAATTATACTTTGCAGGCTTTGACAGATCAAACTCATACTCTACCCCGTCAAAGACTTCGAACCGGCTCCAGTCGTTCAGCCACTCGTCTTTTAAAAGAACCGGAGAGGAAAGTGAGCCGGACAGGGAAGATAACACCGTATCTTTGCTGGCAGTTGCCCCGCCTGACTGCTGAAAAGCACTGGCAACATATTCCATCCATTCCTTTAGCTGGCTTCCGGTGATCGTATAGAAATTATTTACATCCCGGCGGTATGGCTGAACCGTCAGAATATCTTTCCAGGTGATCTGGCTGCCAATATTAATCAGGTTATCCGTACTGTCTTTTCCACATTCATAATAAGCAGTCGATGCAATCACCGGATAAGAGGCATAGGCAGAGCCTTCCTTGCTGCTTATATATTCGAGGCCTTTCTGAATCTTTGCCTCGTTATTCAACTGGATAGCATAGTTATCTTCTAAAACCCCCAGATTACTTGTAATCTTCATCGCCGCAGCTGCCAGATTGGCAATTGCCTGTGAATAACTGGATTTAATCAGGTTATCGGAGGCCTGAACACTTTTTAGCACCTTTTCACTGGATGCAGTGGACGAGGTGACATAACGGATCCTGCTTTTCGTGGAAAGCACGGATACCTTTTTGCCGCTTACTTTAAGCTTAATATCCATCACTCCGATTCCGGCTCCTTTATCCGCCTGCATAACAACCGGAACACCGTTTACCAGCCCTGTTGTCTTATTCACATTTGGCAATTTATAGACCGACTGGATATTGGCATCTGTGGACGGAAAGTTCTTATGGGCATGTCCACTGGCAATGGCGGTTACTCCCGGCACTTTCGTCATGGCATATGCCACGCTGTCACTGTTATAATCCGGATTTGCATTGCCAAACGAACAATGTGCCAAAACAATAATCAGATCAGCCCCCTGTTTCCTTAATGCACTGACCTGGTTTTCTACCGTTTCCAGCATATCGGCTGTTTTCAATATACCGGTATGACTATAGTTATTCGTTAAAGACGGTCTTGTCACACCAATGATACCAATCTTTACTTTAACCTTATTTCCTTCGTTCGTCTCCAATGTTTTCGTGATCAGAAGATTCTCATTCCACACCGTCTGATCCGTGTTGACATCATAGACGTTGGACAATACACATTTGCTTGACAGCCCTGCCTGTTCAAGCTGGGTTGCCACATACTGGTATCCATAGTCAAAATCATGGTTTCCCAAGGTAAGTGCATCATAACCGATCGCTTTCATCGCTTTATATACCGGCTGTACCACTGTATTTCCCTGACTTCTGACCATATCTGCACTGTACCCGTAGATAGAATCCCCAACATCTACTGTGATACTGCTTCCATAGGTGATTTCACTTCTCGCCTTATCTATTAAGGTTGCCGCCTGTGCAAGACTTCCGGAATTATGTTCACAGGAAGAATCATAATCTGTCGTTGTAGTCTTACCATGGATATCCGTCGTAGAGATTACCCTCACCGTCGTTGTCTCTGCCGCCGCTTTTGCACTGCACACCGTCACTGAAAAGATGCACAGAAAGGCGACTATCATCAGACTTTTCCATCCTGCTGTGTTCCATTTTGCTGTTTGCTTTTTTCCCTGACTTAACATTTAAAACCAGAACTCCTTTTACTCAATATGTTTCTATTTACTCTAAAAAAAAAATAAGGCATAACTTTGTCAGATCTTCCCTTTCTTTGTTACAAAAGGAGTATCTGACAATAGCATATGCCATAATCAGGATTCTATATTGTCTCTTTTTGCTAAATCTTCCTTAATTTTCGTCGTGGAAATATTTTCCGTTCTCGGCAGATAGATGACTTCGCAGTATTCTTTCAGAAAATCAAACTTTCCTTTCCAGTCATCACCCATGACAAATGTATCAATTTTCCATTTTTTGATATCTTCTATCTTTTGCTCCCAATTGCATTCGGGAATGACTTGATCCACATACCGTATGGATTCCAGAATCTGTTTCCGGTCTTCATAAGAATGGTAAGACGTCTTGTGTTTTAATGTATTAAACTCATCCGTAGACAATCCCACAACCAGGTAATCACCTAATTCTCTTGCTCTTCTAAGCAGATTGATATGTCCTACATGAAGAAGGTCATAGGTTCCATATGTGATAATCCGTTTCATGTTTCTCCTTCTTTCTATCAGGAATCTTCCTTAAGCATCTGTTCATACTGACTGGCGATCTCTTCCACTTCTCCGGCTGCAATAATGTGGCCATTCTCCATAATCATGGCATGGTCACAGATCCGCTTTACCTGGGCAAGAGAATGGGACACAAATAACACCGTTACACCCTTATCAAACATGGATTTAATCTTTCGCTCACTTTTCCGGCGGAATTTGGCATCTCCCACAGATAACACTTCATCCAGTATGAGAATCTCTGGTTCTACAATCGTGGCAATGGAAAAACCAAGCCTTGCCCGCATACCGGAAGAGTAATTTTTAATCGGCACATCAATAAACTTTTTAAGCCCTGAGAATTTCACGATCTCATCATACTTTTCTTTAATAAACTCCTTGGAATATCCAAGCACTGCCCCGTAGAGGTATATATTTTCTGCCCCGGTATACTGCTTGTCAAATCCGGCTCCCAACTCCAGAAGCGGTACAATTTTCCCTTTGCGGGTTACGGTTCCTTCTGTTGGTTTCAACACTCCTGCCACTACTTTTAACAGGGTGCTTTTACCAGCTCCATTAAACCCCAGAATTCCCCAGCGTTCTCCGCGCCGGATCTCAAATGAGACATCTTTCAGCGCCCAGAATTCCTGATACATCAGCTCCCGCTTGATTAATTTGATCACGTATTCCTTCAGATTGTCAACCTTTTCTGAACTTAAATTAAACTTCATTCCTACATGGTCAACTTTTATCACCACATCTTTTTTTCCCATAATTCTAATATCCCTCGACTATATATTGAGAATAAAATCATCCTGTTTCTTGTAAAATACCAGAAGACCGATTATCAGGCTTCCCACTGCAAAGCAGGAAGCATAGATCATGGATGGCTGGTGGAATCCCCGTCCATACAGTACCAGATTCCGGAAATTACGGATAACTGCATAGAGCGGATTCAGGTCAAATACCCAGGAGAATCCTTCCTTTGCCACAGACTCCGGGGAATAGAAAATGGCACTGCAATACATAATCAGCATGAGCGCAATGTTCCAGAGATATTCCAGATCCCGGAAAAATACTGCCATTGTGGAGAGAATCAGCCCGACTCCCATTGTCATAATGAGAAGAATGAGGAGCGGAAGCCATGAGAGCAGCATATATGCCGTTGGCTTAATCTGAAAAAATGCTTCCGTCGCAATCAACACAACTAATGACAAAAGGAAAATAATGAAATTCGACAACACCCCCGACAGCGGATACATATACTTCGGAACATAAACCTTCTTAATCATGGAAGCATTCGCCCGTATGGATTTCATGGCACTTTTTGTTCCATTACTGAAGAACGTATACAAAAGCCGCGCTGTCAGAATATAGACCGGGAAACACGGGTCATCCTTTCCCCTTAACTTATCGAATACTACTGCAAGGACAATCATCGTAAGCAGCGGCTCCAAAAGTGTCCATACATATCCCAGATAGGATCTGCGGTATTTTAATTTGATATCCTTCAGCACGAGCTGTTGCAATAAATACTTATACTTATTTAGCGTCTTTAAAACGGTCTTCATACCCTTTATTCCCTTCTGAACAATTCACCATTCACATAAGTCTTTCCATTATACCATGTAGCACTTTCGTTGTCAAAAGGTAACCGTTCAGCCGTGATGAGCGCACAGCCGCCGCAAGCTCGCAGAATATCAGGTGCCATGAAATATCCCTTTGAACACGTCGGCACTTGGTTTTGCGTTTTTTGCAAAACCTTAGTACCGCTACGTGTTCAATGGAGCGAAAGCGGGTATTTCA
>JAQXIP010000092.1 GCA_029007845.1 Clostridiales bacterium | reverse complement strand
AAAAAAATCCTGTCAGCCGGTAAAAACAAACGCAGCATACCGGATAACAGGATTGTGGATTCATTTATTCTTCTGGCTCATCCCAGTTATGATATACTTCCTGTACATCATCATCTTCATCAAGAAGATCCAGTGTACGGCGGATGTTATTAATATCCGTTTCATCCGTAAGGGTAACATAATTCTGAGGAATCATGGCAACCTCTGCCTGAACCATCTGGATTCCTTCTTTTTCAAGGGCTTCTCTTACCTGACTGAAAGCTGCCGGATCCGTCAGCACTTCAAAGCTGTCCTCTTCCTCGGAAAAATCATCTGCCCCTGCATCCAGTGCCAGCATCATCAGATCATCTGCATCCATCTGGCAGTCCTCTTTTGCAATGATAATCTGACCTTTTGAATCAAACATGTAAGATACGCAGCCCTGGGTTCCAACATTTCCCTTTCCTTTTGTAAAGGCATTGCGCACATTGGCAGCCGTCCGGTTTTTATTGTCCGTCAGGGCAACCACAATAATGGCTGTTCCATTTGGTCCATATCCTTCATAAGTAACATTTTCATAGTTTACGGCATCCGCATCACCTGCAGCCTTTTTAATTCCACGCTCAATGGTGTCATTTGGCATATTATTCGCCTTGGCTTTCGCAATTACATCCCGAAGACGGCTGTTATTTTCCGGATCCGGTCCTCCTTCTTTTACTGCTACCGCAATCTCACGTCCGATAACCGTAAATATTTTTCCTTTTGCGGCATCATTTTTTTCTTTCTTATGTTTAATGTTTGCAAATTTTGAATGTCCTGACATCGTATTTCTCTCCTGTTCTTTCTTTTAAAACTAAACTTATCATATCAATTCTCATAGCATCTGTCAAACCCCTTCCCGGATCATCCGGTTAATCCGCTCCATAACCGGTGGTACTTCCCGGTCAGTACGGATTGCACACATCACGGTATCGTCTCCGGCAATGGTGCCAACAAGCCCGGTAATGGACAGGGAATCCAAAGCCGCCGCCACTGCCATTGCCATACCCGATATGGTTTTGATCACAAGAATATTCTGAGCCTGTTCCATACACAGATAGCCGTCCCGCAGAACACGGACATATTTTTCAAACAGAACCGACTCCTGATTCTGAAGGACAATGTATTTCTGATGCGTTCCGTCTACCGAAACCTTTGTCAGCTTTAACTCCCGGATATCCCGGGATACCGTGGCCTGGGTAACATTATATCCCGCCGCATTCAGGCGGTCTGCAAGTTCTTCCTGGGTTTCAATATCATATTGATTGATTAGTTCAATGATTTTTGTCTGGCGTCCAACTTTCATTGCTTTTACTCCTTTCCCAGTTTGTTACGCAAAATGCTGTAAAAACTATTTGAATTCAACTTGATAAATTTTGTTTCCTCCAAAGCCTTATGAATACGTACCCGGTCTCCGGTATGAAGTTTTTCTACAATCTCTCCGTCAAAGATCGCATAAGCCTCTTCTTCCTGGTTTTTCTTGCTCTTTCCGATCTCTAACTCCACCTGGTCTGCCGGATTGATAACCAGACTTCGGTTATTCAGGGAATGCGGACAGATCGGAGTAATCACAATTGCCTGCAGGCTTGGTGCCATAACCGGTCCTCCTGCTGACAGATTATATCCGGTGGAACCGGTTGGGGTTGACACGATCAGCCCGTCTGCTACATAAGTATCAATCAGTTCGTCATTCACCCAAAGATGGATTTCAATAATACGGCAGCTTCCCCGTTTGGTCACAACAATATCATTTAGCGCATGCCCCGCAAAAACATCTTCCGAAGGATATCTTTGAACCGTTCCGTGCAGCATCATCCGGCGCTCAATATAGCAGTCATTCTGAAAAAGCCGGTCAAGAGATGCTTCATAACTTTGAATATCCACTTCAGCAAGATAACCAAGTGTTCCCATATTAATGGCAAGAATGGGAATATCTTTATGTACCAGATCATCTGCCGCCTGGATTATCGTGCCATCCCCGCCCAGGACGATGGCACAGTCCACTGTGTCCGGAATATCATCTTCAATAGTAAACGGTATACCATTACCTGCTTTCCCGCGTCCCTCTATGATCATACAGTCCTTTTGATGCTTCAGGAGATATTCTTTCATTTCTTCCGACATTTCATGTGCCATATCTTTTTCCGTATTGGCAATAATACAAAAATGATTCATGAATGATTCTGGTACCTCCTTTTTTATTTATCCAGCTCTGCATGAGCCGCTTCAACGATCTCGTGGATCACTTCATCCGGACTTACCAGTTCATCTCTGCCTTCTTCCGGCATTTTCGCAAGCCACAGTAAGTATTCAATGTTGCCTTCCGGTCCTTTGATTGGAGAAAAATCAAGCTGCAATGGGTGAAGGCCAATGGAAATGGCATATTGTACAACATTTGAGATCACTTCCTCATGTACCTTTTTGTCCCGGACAACTCCTTTTTTCCCAACCTTTTCTCTTCCCGCTTCAAACTGAGGTTTAATCAGACATACAATCTCACCGTCAGGGGCGAGAATATCTTTTACCGGGACAAGAATCTTTGTAAGGGAAATAAAAGAAACATCAATGGAAGAAAACATTGGCTGGTCAGGAATCTCTTCCGGCGTGAGATAACGCACATTTGTGCGTTCCATTGACACAACACGGTCATCGGTTCTTAATTTCCAGGCAAGCTGATTCGTTCCCACATCAATGGCATATACTTTTACCGCACCATTCTGAAGCATACAGTCTGTAAAACCTCCGGTAGAAGAACCAACGTCCATACAGATTTTTCCGTCTATCGTTACTCCAAAACACTCCATGGCTTTTTCCAGTTTATATCCGCCACGGCTGACATATTTCATTGGTTTTCCTTTTATCTCGATCACGGCATTCACATCTACATTTGTTCCTGCCTTATCTTCCCGGACCTGACCGACAAACACGTTGCCGGACATGATAATCGCTTTTGCCTTTTCCCTGGATTCTGCCAGCCCCCGCTTGACCAGTAATACATCTAACCGTTCCTTCATTTTACAAACCTCCGGATTTTTTCTGCAATGGAATCTGCTGAAAGCCCATATTTCTTCTCTAAAGAAGGGATATCCCCATGTTCAATAAACTGGCATGGAAGGGCAATCGGACAGAATTCAGACGTAATCCCTTCTTTTTCTAGATAAGCACCAATCTGTTCGCCAAACCCTCCATCGTAGATATTATCTTCCATGGTCACAACCAGACTGTGGGATAAAAGAAACGGCTTCACATGTTCATAATCAATTGGTTTCACAAAACGCACATTCACGATTGTCGGGTAGATTCCATCGGCTTTTAACTTCTCTGCGGCCTCTACGGCTTTTTCCACCATATTTCCAACCGCTAACATAAGTACGTTTGCTCCATTTCGAATCACTTCACTCCGGCCATATTCAATTGGAGCCACACAATCCATTAATCCATCATAGGCTTTTCCTCTTGGGTAACGTATGGCAGCCGGTCCTTGATAATCCAGTGCAAACTTTAACATTTCCTTTAATTCCCATCCGTTTTTTGGTGCCATTACCGCCATATTCGGCATCATGGAAAAATAAGAAAGATCAAATACTCCCTGATGGGTTTCTCCATCTTTTCCGACCAGTCCGGCCCGGTCTACCGCGAAGATAACCGGAAGCTTCTGGATACACACATCATGAAGGATCTGGTCAAATGCCCTTTGAAAAAAGGTGGAATAGACTGCCACCACCGGATGGTACCCCATGGCTGCCATTCCTGCTGCAAATGTCACGGCATGCTGTTCTGCAATCCCAACATCATAAAAACGCTGTGGAAACCGTTCTTTAAACGGGATCAGACCAGTTCCGGACGGCATGGCTGCACTAATTGCAACCAGTTCCTGTTTTTCACTTCCAAGAGAAAGCATTGCCGCCTGAAATACATCTGTATAACTAGTTTCCTTGATCAGATTCTTCGGTTGTCCGGTTGCCACATAAAAAGGATCCACTCCATGATAATCCGAAGGATGCTCCTCCGCTTTTTTATAGCCACGCCCTTTTTCGGTTACCACATGTATCAAAACTGCTTTTCTTAATTTTGACGCACTCTCCAGTGCATTTTGGATCTCTTTTACATTATGCCCGTCTATCGGTCCAAGATAGGTAAGCCCCATATCTTCAAAAAGCATTCCCGGAATAAACAGACGCTTCAGGGAGTCTTTGGAACGTTTTATCTTTTTTACAATGGCATTCCCAACATGTGGAACTTTCCGGAGCACTTCCTCCACATCATCTTTTAAGTTCTGATATCCGGTATTCGTCCGGATTCTTCCAAGATAATTTGCCATACCTCCTACATTTTCTGAGATCGACATATGGTTATCATTCAATATAATAATCAGGTTCGATTTTAGGCGGGCTGCATTATTCAGTGCTTCATAAGCCATTCCACCAGATAACGCACCGTCACCGATTACCGCAACTATTTTTTCATTTCCACCAGACAAATCCCTTGCAGCGGCCATGCCTAAAGCAGCGGATATGGATGTAGAACTGTGACCCGTTTCAAATGCATCACAAGGACTTTCCTTCCGCTTTGGAAATCCACTCATACCGCCAAACTGTCTTAGATGATCAAACCCTTCCTTGCGTCCGCTTAGGATTTTATGGGTATAGGACTGATGTCCCACATCCCAGATCAGCTTATCTTCCGGGAAATCAAGAAACAGATGAAGCGCCATAGTAAGCTCCACTGTCCCCAGGTTGGATGCAAGATGTCCACCGGTCCGGCTGATTTTTGTTACAAGAAAATGGCGGATCTCTTTTGCAAGTTTTTTATATTCGGACGGATCAATCTCCTTAATATCATTCGGATGATTGATTCGGTTTAATACCTCGTATTCCAAGGTAGCACCTTCTTCCTTAAACCCTATCGTTTACTTTTTTCGATGAATCAGATATTCTACAAGAGAAAGTAAAAAAGGATTTTCTCCCTGACAATCCTTTATATAGCAGATTGCTTTTTCTGAAAGTTTCTCCACCTGTCCGCTTGCCTTTTCGATACCAAGCAGGTTTACATAAGTGGTTTTATGATTTTTTTCATCACTTCCCACTGGTTTACCAAGTTCTTCTGTCGTACTGGTTCTATCCAGAATATCATCCTGAATCTGGAATGCCATACCAAGACAGGACGCGCTTTTTAATATAAGATCCAGTTTTTCTTCATCTGCCCCCGCAAGGGCGGCACCGATCATCATGGAGGCCTCCATCAATGCTCCCGTTTTTAACTCGTTAATGTGATCAAGCATTGCAAGTGTCAGCTCTTCCCCACAATTCTCCACATCAATCGCCTGTCCGCCAATCATTCCTGAGATTCCCGGTTTTACCGTTAATAGTTCATATGCTTTTAAAATAGACGAAAGAGTGATTTTTCCGGAATCCGTATGGTTTTTCCATGCTTTCGCTGCTGTCTCGTATGCATAATTTAACAGCCCGTCACCAGCCAGTACAGCCACTGCCTCTCCGTATTTTTTCCAGGTTGTTAATTTCCCACGGCGGTATTCATCTCCGTCCATAGCCGGAAGGTCATCATGAACCAGGGAATAGGTATGAATCATCTCCATGGCAACCATAAACGGCGCAAGCACCTGCATCTCCTCCGATGACAGTTCTCCTGTATTCTTTGTAAAATAACGGTATGTTTCTTCTAAAAGCATCGGACGAATGCGTTTTCCGCCAACCCGTACACTATAATTCATGGCTTCAAGCACGATTTTCTGGCCGCCCTGCTCCTTGGGAAGATACTCTTCCAGTATACCATTTATCTTTTCCACCCGTTTGTTTATTTCTTCTTTGATTGTTTGATTCATTCTTCTTCCTCCTGGATTGTCAGAAGTTTCTTTTCCACCCGGTCAATCGACTGGTTACACTGCTTTACCAGTTCCATTCCTTTCTGATATAACGAAAAGGAATCCTCAAGTCCCAGGTTCTCCTGTTCTAGCTGCTCCAGCACCTGTTCCAGCTGGTCCATTTTATCTTCAAGCGTTTCCTGTGGTTCTACTTTCTTTCTTGCTGGCATGTCAACGTTCCTTTCTCTATGATTTCAGTTACCTTCGCACATAACCTGCCATCCCTTAATGTCACATAGATATTGTCTCCCGGATTCACCCGGTCAGATGAGCGCAGCGGTTCTTCTTTTTCATTCGTCACAAATGCATATCCGCCGGACAGCTTTTCTAAGGGTGATAAATGCTTCAGTCCTTCTGCCAGCAGTAAAAGCCGGTGTTTTCTTTCACTGTACACCCGGTTCATGGCAATGGTCAGACGCTGGCTCTGGGAATCCAGCAGATGTTTTTTCCGCTCCAGATAAGCCTGCGGACTGGATACATCGAGACGGCTTTTCTTAAGAGCCAGATTGTTACGCTGCATCGTAATTCTACGTTCCATCACCTGCGTTAATGCAAGCTGCATCCCATCAATCTGGTCTAATACATCTTCAATCTGGCACACTGCCAGCTCTGCTGCAGCCGAAGGGGTCGGTGCTCTCAGATCTGCCACATAATCCGCAATCGTCACATCTGTCTCATGTCCCACCGCAGAGATAACCGGCGTATGACATGCGTAGATAGCCCGGGCTACTACTTCCTCATTAAAAGCCCACAAGTCCTCAATGGAGCCACCGCCCCGTCCTGCAATAATCACATCTACCCCATACTGGTCAAGATAACGGATTCCAGCCGCAACAGACAAAGCAGCTCCCTCTCCCTGAACCTTTGCCGGGTAGAGGATTAACTGGCAGTATGGATTTCTTCTGGCAGAAATCTGAACCATATCCTGAATCGCAGCCCCGGTGGCAGCAGTTACGATTCCAAGTTTTTTTACATAGAAAGGGATTGTTTTTTTATGTTTTACGTCAAACAATCCTTCTGCTTCCAGCTGCTGCTTCATTTTTTCAAACGTCTCATATAAAGCACCGGTACCTTCTCTTGTAATTTCATTTGCATATAACTGGTATTTTCCATCTCGTTCATATATACTGATCGAGCCGGTAACAAGAACACTCTGTCCTTCTTCCATCCGGAATGCCAGACCTTTGCGCTGTCCGGCAAACATAACACAGGCAAGCTGGCTTGAGGCATCTTTTATTGTAAAGTAAATATGCCCGGAACTGTGATATTTACAATTTGATACTTCCCCTTTTATGCAGATATGATTCAATACATAGTCCGATGCAAACTGATTCTTGATATATCGGTTAATCTGGGATACGGTATAAGATCGTCTAGGATTCATGGGCAAGCTTCGCCAGGATTCCATTTACGAAACCGGAAGAATTCTCCTGGCCATATTTTTTTGCCAGTTCTACCGCTTCATTAATGGCTACTCCTACCGGCACCTCCTCGTCATAATTCATCTCATAGAAGGCAAGTCTTAACACCGTCCGTTCAATACATCCCATTCTGGAAAGAGTCCAGCCTTCTGATACCTGGCTGATGGCCTCGTCAATCTCCGGCAGACACTCCATAATCTTTTCCAGACGTCCGGTCAAATAATCTTTCTCTTCCTGTGTGGGCTCTTTCACCTTTTTGTCCTCATCCTCAACAGTCATATCCAGATTATCAAAATATAATTCCAGCTGCTCTGCCCTTGTGTTTGTCTGATGAAATTCCTGCTGATACAACATGCGAAGCATGTGTTCCCGCAATTCTCTTCTGCTCATAATTGCTCTCCTTTCGATTTTCTTCTTCGCACAAACGGTTACCAGTCAGCATGACTTCACGGTAACCAAAAAAGGGATGAACCCTCATCCCTTTTATTATACACGATATGGAACAGATAGAAAAGATAAAAACGATTATTTATGCATAAATATTCATTATTTTTCTTCGGTCAGGTCAACTCCTGCAACCTTTACATTCACTTCTGAGACATATAAGCCAGTCATATTCTCAATTGCTGATTTTACTTTCTCCTGAATGGTTTTGGATGTCTTTGGAATATTGTAACCATATTTCATAGTAATAGACATATCTACTACAACCGATTCCGGGGTTACTTCCACTTTGATTCCTTTGGAAAGATTTTTCATTCCAAGCTTACTTACCAGTTCATTCGTTATATTCCCAGCCATGGCAGCTACACCTTCCACTTCCGTTGCTGCCAGTCCTGCAATAATCGCAACTACTTCATCTGCAATCTGTACTTCACCGATTTTACCATCTTTTACTGCTTTATCCACTTCTTTTGCCATACCAGACACCTCCAGAGTTCTAAATATTCATATGGGAATTACTTCCATTATCCCCTACTTCATTGATATTATATCAAAAGAATGGATATTTGGAAAGACAAAACTTTATTCCTTTGCATTTTTTGTGCTTACCGGTGTGATTACAATATGATCCGAGGAGAAACCGGTCTTACGTTTCACAATATCCTCTACCTGCGCCGTCTGTTGTGCCGTTATCTCCTCACAGCCTAATATCACATCCACCTCATCATTTGTAATATTTACAATAACCTGGTCAAATCCTTTTGCACCAATCAGCATTTCTGCCGCAGTTTCTTTTTCCGACATCTCCGTCAGTGCAATCATCGATGTTACCGCATTTTTCTTTTCGGTATCGGTAAGATTTTTATTATTCACAATCTCCAGCAGGGATTCCTTATTTTGCGCCCTGGTTTGTTCTCTTTTCAGTTTTGCGGATGAAAAATAATCGGAGCTGATCCCTGCACTGACTAAAATGGCTTCTCCATCCTGAGAAGTCTGGGTTTCTTTCAGTGCTGCCCCGCTTGTGGTGCTGACAGCCCCTTCGGATACCGTACTGTTTTCGGCTACCAGTTCACCATTATCATCCACAGTTGCCACATCCTGCCCAAGGTCTTCTGCGGAAAGATCCGTTAATGTTTCCGCATCGGTCATCGTTTCTACTGACTCATCACTGACCAGATTTAAATCTTCCTTCGTCTGGGAATAATTAAGATACCCTGCAACTGCAATCATTAACACCAGTGTTGTAATGATTACCTGGTTTTTCTTAAATAAATGCTTCAAATGATATTCTCCTCCTTTAAGATTCGGTTTGATTTCCACGTTTCATTACTTTAATCTTATGTACAGGAATGCCAAATAATGCCTCAGCAGCTTCGGTAATTTGAGTAACGGTTTCTGCATTTTCCACACCGTCTGCAATAATCAGAATTCCCTCTACATCTGGTTTTTCTACTTTTAAAACATATGGAGAAGTACTTCCATCCTCTTTTTCGGTTAATACCGTTGTCTCTTCAGAAGACACCTGACTGGAATTCTCCTGGTTTTCATTCCCAGATACAGAGGAGCTTTCCTGGGAACAGGGCGTATCTTTTAATACCACTTCTTCTCTGGAACCGGCAAGGGTAATCATTACTTTGACATGACTAATTCCGTCCGCATTTTCCAGTATTTCCTCTAATTCTGATTCCATCTGTTCTTTGTAATCTTCTGTACTGCACCAGTCTTTTCCGGATGACAGACTGCTTTCCGTCTGCTCGTTATTTTTGTTTTCTGAAACGTTCTGGCTTTTCTGCCCGGTTCCCGGCAGGGATAACACGATTAAAACCAGGCCGGATAGGGCAATCATAAGAATTTTTCCAGCTCCAATCTGTTCGATCCACTGCTTTGTTTTTGTCATCCATTCTTTTACCTTCCCATCTGGTATCATGACGCTTCTCCCCCCTTCAGGCTTATGTTCATACGATCAGGTTCCAGCCCGAACTGCTTTGCTACCGTTTCCCGAAATTGTTGCTCGACACGTTCCAGCTCTTTTTCTCCAAAATAAGTTCCCGTTATCCGGATCGTGTCAATCTGCAGGCTGTCCTGACTGGTATACAAAACTACCGGGTCTGCCTCCTTTATTATTATTTCACAGGATTCTGCCAGATCGATAATCTTTTCCTGAATCTGTTGAACGGTTTCCTTGCGCAGCAATTCTTTCGCAGCATCATCCGCAGTCTCCATCTGGGCATTTCTGGAACTTTGCTCCATTTCATTTGTAAAATAACCAATGGCATTATCGATAAAATCTTCCTGTACGAATGCTTCCAGTGGATTCACTACAATCAATATGAACATTACACTTAAAACAGAACGAATGTACTTTTCACATTTCATCCCTTTTACGCATTCCATAATGATGGAAATCATAAATAAGAAAAATATGATTTTCTTTATATAGCCCCATATATCTTCCATTTTCATTCCCCGTTTTTTAGTAAAGTCCCTGGCAGGTAGATGCCGTCATAATGACAAGTGCGCATAAAAAACACAATGCACTGATTCCCATAGTCCGAAAAACCATCCCTGCTGTTTTGGAAGTTTCCGACATAACCTGACACATATTATCTTCCCCTAATGGCTCAATCACCATAGCTCCAAGCTGATATGTAATGACTCCGCACAACACCTGGCACATTGGGTAGACGCATAATAGTAAAAGAAAAATCAGCCCCACAACGCCAACCGCATTTTTAATCAAAACACCAGCCGACAGTACCGTCTGTGCCACCCCGGATACCATGTCTCCCACTCCCGGTATCGCCCCTGCCAGTTTCATTACCACCGATTTTTTCACATAGGAAAACACCGGCACAAACAGCCCCTGCAGCACCTGAAGACCGATCATGGATGTTAAAAGTGTTTTCAATATCCAGTTGATCCCTTTTTCTAATGCCTCTTTTGTTTTCTGAAAAAAATGGTCTTTTGAGAAATAATTTACAATAGACAAAGCAAAGTACAGTTCAATTGCCGGAAATACGATTTTGCTTGTGACAAATTGGACAAGACGTAGGAGAATCAGTGTTGTCTCATAAAAAGTAGTTGATGCCGCTGCCCCTGTGGAAAAGGTTATTCCGACGAAATAAGCAGGCATAAAGGCATTCATATATTGGTTTAAGTCTTCCATGAAGGCTGCTGCCACCAAAACCAGATTATGAAAGGACTGAAACAATATGGCGGATAGTAAAAGAAACGAAAGATAGTTTCCGTAACGAAGCGGTTCTTTTCCATTGACAGCACTGGATAGATCAAGAAACAGCGCACTAAAGCAGGCAATCCCAATGGAAAGCAACAATACTTTTTTCTGGGTTTTCCATGGAGCCATTACTGCTTCTTTAATTTCATTTAAGATAAGATCCGGCTTTGTCAATGTGCCATTGGTTAATAGATCCATTACCAGCTCCTCAAAGGTAAGGGTTCCTCCCCAGGTAAAAGAATCCTGTTCATTTAGAAAGGAATCGATCTCTTCGAATGACATTTCTTCTTCTAATTCTGCCAGTACATCCTGATTCTCTTCTCCGTCTTCTATTCCGGAAGCTTGTACCGGTAAGGGAGTAACAAATAGCAGTCCAGCTGTCAAAAGACAGCATAAAATACGGATCCATTTTTTCAATTTTGATCCCTCCAGTTAGAGAAACAATTCTTTGATCGTATCAATCATCGCAAGGATGATGGGAATTCCAAGACTAATGATGGTCAGCTTCCCACATATGGCTACTTGTCCTCCCAAGGCATGATAACCATTATCATTACATATATCCGAAGTAATCTCTGTCAGGTACGATATACCAAGAATCTTCAGCAAGATTTTCCAATTTACCGCAGAAAGACCGGTTAATTCCTGAAACTCCTTTAGTAAAGCAAGTATGCCGCGTAACTGTGAGACTGCGAAGAAGGCAATGACAAGAACCGCTGAAAGGATTAAGACAACCCCGTATTCTTTCTGGCTTTTGGAAAGGAACAATGCAAAAAACAAGGACACGATGGCAATAACACAGATTTTAACCATGATGGTTCCCCCTACCTGCATAAACGGATTAGTTTTTCTACCGATTCAAATAATTCGAGAATATAAGGCAATATCCATAGTAAGACCAATAGAAGTCCGGCAAGGCTTGTCAGAAATGCCTGCTCCTCCCTTCCGGAATGCTTTAGCACCTGGCTCAACACAGAAACAAGGACTCCAACAGCCGCAATTTTTAAGATAAGCTGAACACTCATACCCTCCTCCTTCCTACACAAGCAGCACAGCCAGAAACATTCCGGAAGTAATTCCAATCGTTCTTGCCACCATAACTTTTCCAGGCATCTGTCTGCGGATATTATTTGTATGGTAATTAAGAATGGTTAACTGATGTTCCAGAGCAGCCACCTGGGATGCTGCATCCTTTACTCCAAGGAAAGAGCTGATCTGGCAGAATAACTCCAGATCCTCTTTTTTCAAGGCACTTTTTGACAACGTTTCTTCGACTGTTTCCTTCCAGATCCTGGAAAGACAGTTTCCGTCAAACGAATCCATGCGAGCCACCAGCTCCTGAAAGAAATCCTGATACGGTTCTGCTGCCGTTTCCTTAAGCGGGCTTATAATCTGGGACAGTGTCATCTGTCCATACCGGATATCTCCTTTTATGAGGATCAGATATTTTTCCATCTGTTCCAGAAGAAGCAGCCGTTCTTTCATCTGCTGTGCCATACTTTGCCCAAACAGAATGCAGGCCGCCGCAAGAAAAAGAATTCCAATCCATTTTAACAAACACACCCACCTCCGGATATCAGGCTTCCCCGTTCATCATAGATGCTTTTAATCGTTCCTGCCTTTTCCTGTCCGTCTAATATGATGTACCTCTGAAACAGTTTCTCGCGGACAAATTTTCCAAGAAGCGGCTTATTGCGGATCTCATCAATGTTTTCCCCATGTACGGTGGCAATCAGGTGACAGCCGCAGGTAATGGCATATTTAATCGCTTCAAGGTCTTCTTTGGAACCAATTTCATCAACCGCCAGTACCTGGGGAGTCATCGAGCGAATCAGCATCATCATCCCTTTCGCTTTCGGGCAGCAGTCCAGAATATCCGTCTGGATTCCCAGGTCATTTTGCGGCACCCCGAGATAACAGGCTCCAATCTCTGAACGTTCATCCACAACACCTACTGTGTAGGAATGCCCCGATAGGGCTCCGTTAGAAAGCTGGCGGATCAGGTCGCGCAGTAGTGTTGTCTTCCCGGCTCCCGGAGGAGAGATAATCAGTGTATCACACAGCTGCCCTTGTGAATGAATATACTGCATCAATTTCGTTGCACAGCCTTTTACCTCATGAGCCAGCCGGATATTTAAAAAGGAGATATATTTCAGATTCCGGATCTCTTCCCCATCCATTACTGCTTTTCCTGCTACTCCCACCCGGTGGCCGCCCTGAATGGTGATATATCCCTGCCTGATTTCTTCCTCGTAAGCATAGATGGAGTAATTGCTGATATATTCCATTGTTTCCCGAAGTTCTGCCTGGGTAACAAGAAAGGCATCTTCCGGAGTGTCACGCAGTTCTCCATCTTTTGTAATAAAATAACCACGGTTGTCATAAACGACCATAAGCGGCTGGTTAATCCGAAGCCTTACTTCCTGCAGATATGAAAAATCAATAACGCACCGGCTTAATACTTCTCTAAGATTACACGAAAGTGTCTTAAGAATCTCCTGACGTTTGTCCAAAGCAATTCCCCCTATCCAATCTTTGCCGCCCTTTTCTTCTGACTGGCATATTTCAATATATGATATGCTTGGACAATTATTCCAGTTTGCAAAAACTTTTCCCCTTCTTGCAAAGTATGGGCAAATCAGATAAGATAGGAGAAAGAATTGCATACATATGACGTTGGAGGAATGAATTATGAGTTATGAAATCACTGGTACAACCGTGCTGACGGGACTTCTTGGCCGTCCGGTAGCACACAGCATATCACCGGCCATGCATAATGAAAGTTTCCGTTTATTAGGTCTGGATTACGCCTATCTGGCTTTTGACGTAGGAACAGAAGAACTCAAAAGTGCTGTAGATGGATTAAAAATACTTGGTGCAAGAGGCTTTAACCTGACAATGCCGAACAAAAATAAGATGTGTGACTATGTGGATCATCTGTCCAAAGCATCCCAGATCTCCGGGGCAATCAACACCGTAGTGAACGATCATGGTGTCCTGACCGGCTATACAACGGATGGAATCGGCTATATGCGTGCAGTAAAAGATGCTGGTTTTGACATTATTGGCAAAAAAATGACGTTGATGGGTGCTGGCGGAGCGGCAACTTCTGTTTTAGTACAGGCAGCCTTAGACGGAGTAGCTGCCATTCAGGTATTTAGTATCCGGGATCAGTTTTTCGACCGGGCACAGATGATTGTCGATAAGCTGAATCGGGAAACTTCTTGTAAAGTAAGCCTCTATGACTTTGATGATGAGTCCATGTTTAAGAAAAGCATTGCCGAAAGTGATATTCTTACAAATGGGACAAGTGTGGGAATGGCTCCAAATACCGATGCCTGCATTATCAAAGATGAAAGTGTGTTCCGTCCGGATCTGATTGTATCGGACGTCATCTATAACCCAAGGCAGACAAAGCTCCTTTCCATGGCAAAGGCTCATGGGTGTCCGACCTTTAACGGAATGTACATGCTGCTTTACCAGGGAGCTGCTGCATTCGAGCTATGGACAGGAAAAGAGATGCCAGTGGAACAGATCAAAGCAAAATACTTTTCCTGATGGGATTCGGATCGTACCACCCGTACGTGTCATCAAATAGATGACGGTTCGCTAAAATAACAGGTCACAAAACGGTTTAGGGCAGTCTGGTCTTCTGTGCCCATTAATTCACGGCAGGAGTGCATAGACAATAGGCCGACCCCCATATCAATGGCCGGAATCGGAAGCCAGGAGGAAGAAATCGCTCCAAGGGTGGAACCGCCTGGCACATCTGACCGGTTCACAAAAGACTGATATGGAATATGGTTTGCCAGAAGAATCTGTTTGATTGTGCCCATGGCGGATACATCATACGCATAGCGCTGGGTAGAATCATATTTTAAAACGACGCCTTTTGAAAGCTCCGGTTTTAAGCAAGGATCGCTTTTTGACACAAAATTCGGGTGATAAGCATGTGCAACATCGAGAGACACGAGAAAGCTGTTAAAAAGTCCTTCCTCGAATCCGGTTTCCGGCAGCGAAAGTCCTTTCCATATTTTACGCATGACATAAGTCGTCAGCATGGAGTCTGCACCTTGTTTGGAACGGCTTCCTACCTCTTCATTATCATATAACGCAATAAACGGGATTACGTGTTCAGGCGTCTGACCTTTACAGGAAAGAATACCGTTTAAGCAGGCAAACACAGATGTCTGGTTATCCAGACGGGGAGAACTGAAGAATTCTTTGGAAGCTCCAAGGAACGTCGGTTCTTCCACATTATACACATATAGGTCAAAATCCAGAATCTGATCCTCTGTCGTGTGAAGGTTTCTGGCAAGAAAGGATAAGAAATAGTCATCCTTATTCATTTCATCGGTAAGCATGCCAAAAAGAGGAAGCAGTTCGGTCTGTTTGTTGTATTCCACCCCTTTATTGATCTGGTGATTCATATGGATTGCAAGTCCGGGTATCGTAAGAAGCGGCTGTCCATAATTCCAGATCCGGACATCCGGCTGGAACGGATGCTCCGATTTTAATACGACTTTTCCGGCAATGGACAAAGGACGGTCAATCCAGCTTGCAAGGACAGCGCCACCGTAAGCTTCCACATTCAATTTCAGATAGGACTGTTCCCGGATTTCAGCCTTTGGTTTAATCCGGAAACAAGGATAATCTGTGTGGGCAGCCGCAATTCGGAAATTGAGCTTCGAAGAATCTGATATTTTTGGAATATGAAAAGAAAACAACGCAGTCTGATAAGCATTTACATAATAGCTCATTCCCGGTTCCAGCTTCCAGGGCTTTGACAGGGAAAGTGGCAGAAAACCATTACGGAGAAGTTCTGATTCACAGGCTTCAATACACTGGTATGGACAGACCGATTGCTTGATAAAGTTCTCAAATGTCAATTGTTGTTTCATAGTTGGATACAGTCCTTTCTTTCTGGCATGCACATTTTTCCATATAGCATCTGCCAGTATTGGTTTACGCGCTCCGCAGATCGAAACGGTAACATAAGTATCATAAAATAGATTCACAAGAAAGACAAGGGCTGGTTGAAGAAAGGAAGTGCCGTATTTGAATCAGGAAGAAGAATATTTCAAAAAAAGACTGCTTGATCTGGCAAATCAGGCATATCAGAATAATTGCTACACCTTTACGGATTTTTTAAGCCTGCCGGAGCAATCCTGTTTTCTGGAAAACCAGAACAAGTTTCTGAACCCGTCGTATGTTCTATTTGGGGGTTGCGAAGGCTTAGAGCGTCAGATAATCCGTTTCGGAAACCCGGAGGAGCTGGGATATGAGATTGCCTTTCCAATTGTCTGTATTGTCATCGAGCCATTAATGGAAAAATTTGCAGAGATTCTCTCCCACCGGGATTATCTTGGAGCACTGATGAGTCTTGGAATTGAGCGGAAAATGATTGGGGATATTCTGATCCGTGGCAAAACAGCATATGTATTTGCAAATGAAAAAATCGCCGGATATATCATAAATCATCTGGATAAAATCAGGCACACAAATGTAACCTGCAGGATTTCTGATACCGTGCCAGAATACCTCAAACCAAAAATGGTGCAGACACAACTGATTGTGGCCTCCGAACGTCTCGATGCAATTGTGGCAAAATTCTGTAAGACTTCCAGAAGTCAGGCGGACGAGCTGTTTCGTGAAAAAAAAGTGTTTTGCAATGGCCGTTTGTGCGAAAACACAGCACATAAGTTAAAAGAAGGGGATGTCGTTACGGTAAGGGGATACGGAAGATTTTATTACCGGGGTGTCCGGTTTGAAACAAAGAAAGAAAGGCTTTGTATAGAAATTGAACAGTAAAAAAACGCATTCCGGACAGCGAGGTCCCCGGAATGCGTTTTTTCATACAGTGAAACCAGACAAATTAAACACGTTTCATGTATTCGCCTGTACGGGTATCAATACTGATCACATCACCCTGGTTTACAAATAATGGAACATTGACAATGGCACCGGTCTCCAATGTTGCAGGTTTGCTTGCTCCTGTAGCAGTGTCACCTTTGAAGCCTGGCTCAGTCTCTGTTACTTCCAGCTCAACAAAAAGAGGTGGCTCAATCGCAAATACTTCTCCGCCATGGGAAAGCATTTTTACCATTTCGTTTTCTTTCACAAATTTTAAAGAATCTCCAATCTGGTCTGCTGTTAATGCAAACTGATCAAAGGTTTCCACATCCATAAAGTTATACATCTCACCGTCGTTATAAAGATACTGCATGTCTTTACGGTCGATATGTGCCTGTGGGAATTTTTCCGTTGGACGGAATGTTTTTTCGACAACACCACCGTTTTTAATATTTTTTAATTTGGTACGCACAAATGCTGCACCTTTACCAGGTTTTACATGCTGGAACTCCAGTACCTGATATACGTTTCCTTCCACTTCAACGGTAAGTCCGTTTCGAAAATCACCTGCTGTAACCATGATTATAATCCTCCTTCGATTTAATGCGCCTCGCGCGGCAGAAATCGCTCACTTCTGCACTATCTTTATTAGTTTATCGTAACTGTACTACTTTTTCAACCTTTTTTTATATTTCAATAAGTTTTTTCTCAGATTTTGTCAAATTGACGCATCCATTTTCCTTTACAACAACCAGATCTTCAATCCGGACACCGCCAAATCCTTTCTTGTAGATTCCCGGCTCTACCGTAATGACCTGATTTTTTTCGATTACACTGTTTTCCGATGGAGAGAACCTCGGATTCTCATGAATGAACAATCCGACACTGTGGCCAAGTCCATGTCCGAACATCCCCTCATATCCGGCAGAATAGATTACATTTCTTGCCACCTGGTCAATCTCTTTTCCCGTATATCCGGCATGAATGAAATCGAGTGCCGCCTGCTGTGCCTGTAACACGGTATTGTAGAGCTTTTTCTGCTCCTCTCCCGCTTTTCCAATCACAACCGTGCGGGTCATATCGGAACAATACCCCTGATAGACACAGCCGAAATCCATCGTTACAAAATCTCCCATTTCCAGTACTTTCTCTGTCGGACTTGCATGAGGCATACTAGAGTGAATTCCGGAAGCCACAATCGTATCAAAGCTTAATTTTTCTGCTCCGAGCTGCTTCATCGTATATTCTAACCGGGCAGCAACTTGTAATTCTGTCATTCCTGGTTTCAAGAATCCCAGAATATCCTCAAAGGCCTTATCCCCAATTGCCTCAGCCCTGGCAATCCGGTCAATCTCCCAGTCCTCTTTTATCCTGCGCAATCCGGTAATCAGATCTCCCAGATCAAATAAGCGGACATTCGGAAGAGCCTGTTCGATTTTTGCATAATCCTGATAAATCAGATGACCGCCTTCGAACCCCATTTTTTCAATTCCATCCTGATTCGTTAAGGCATAAATCTCTTCCGGGTAGGATTTGGATATTTCTTTTACAACAAAACCGGCTGCTTCCTCTTCCGCCTGTATCGTATAACGAAAATCCGTCAGCAATACTGCCTGTTTTCTGCTAATATAAAGATATCCTTCCCCGCCGGAGAATCCGCTGACATAACGCAGGTTATAAGGACAGGATACCAATACCGCATCCAGGCTGTACCGGTCTATGATTTCCCGTACCCATTCAAGTTGATTACTCATTTTCTGCCTCTTTTCTATCTTCCACATCAAAAGGGTGCTGTCCATTCCGAACCGTCTGATAATTCCGGATTATTTCCTCTGCAATGTCCTGGATCGTCCGGCCATTTACCGGTACTTTCATGTGAGCTGCCAATTCATAAAGCGGCTCCCGGTAAGTCAGCAGTTCTTCCACTTTCTCATCCACATTGTCCCCTTGTAACAAAGGTCTTGTCGTATCTCCTTCAAGTCGTTTTATTACCGTTTCCTTTGAGACATCCAGCATAATGACAAAGCCCAGTTCTTGAAGAATTTTCACATTACATTCCCTTAGGGGAAGTCCTCCGCCTGAAGAAATGATCGTCTTGTGGCAGGTCTGAACCATTTCCGAGATGGTGTCTGTCTCAAGCTGGCGGAAATACCGTTCTCCCTTCTGTGAAAAAATATCACGCACCATCATGCCCTGTTTTTTTTCAATAAGCTGATCCGTGTCAACAAAAGAATACTCCAACAGTTTTGCAAGTCTTTTTCCAATCGTTGTTTTTCCACTGCCCATAAATCCAATTAAAATTATATTATCATTCATCTGATCTGTTTCTCTTCCTTTCTTCTGTATCGTTCATAAAAAAATAACACAATCCGTTCCAGATACCGCTTGAATACGATCTGTATTTCTTCATGGGGATCAATCGGTCTTACAAGAATATTTTTCATTCCAATCCTTTTTGCCCCCCACACATCCGTAAATAATTGATCTCCAATAAACAACGTATTACTTAGATCCGTATGTAACAGTTCCATTGCCCTCCGGTAATTTTTTCCGGAAGGTTTTCCTGCTTTGTAGATATAGGGAACCTGAATCGGACGGTTAAATCTAGCCACCCGTTCCTCTTTATTATTGGATAGCAGACAGATAGAAAACCCCATCTGTTTCAAGGATTCCATCAGTGCAATTGCCCGTTCATCCGCATCCTTTCCATGCTCCACAAGCGTATTATCAATGTCAAAAATGAGCCCCCGGATTCCTCTTTTGTATAACTTATTAAAATCAATGTCGTATGTGGAATTCATGATTTTGTCTGGATAGAACATCTGAAAGATCATGAATGAATGTCTCCTTTCCCTTATTCCCGGTGCATCCGGTTTTCTCAAAACCGGTACACTAGAATGTAATAAAAAATTTTCCAATAAATAGCCCGGACAAAATCAGGGTAAGCAGGGATACCTCTCTATATTTTCCAGTGCATATTTTAATCACCGAATAAGAAATCAGCCCGATTCCAATTCCATTTCCAATTCCCGATGTGCCTATCATGAAAATGAGGAGCAATGCGACTGGAACAATCTGAGAATAATCCTGGTAATCGATCTCCTTTAACGAGCCCATCATCAGAACCCCTACAAAAATCAATGCGGCAGATGTCGCCGGGGCAGGAACCAGTGCTGCAAATGGTGCAGCAAAGATACAGGCGAGAAATAAAAGCCCGGTTACAACGGAGGTAAGTCCGGTGCGTCCTCCTTCTTCCACCCCAGCAGCCGACTCAATAAAAGTAGTGACCGTAGAAGTACCAGTACAAGCTCCAAAACAGGTAGCCAGAGAATCAGACAACAATGCCCGGTTCATATCACGCATATTTCCGTTCTCATCTAACATACCAGCCTTTTTTGCTGTACCGTATAACGTTCCAATGGTATCAAACATATCAACCATACAAAAAGAGATGATCGTCATAATTGCAGAGAAAGTACCCATACGAAAGAGCCCTTTAAAATTGAATTTGAGAAACGTCATTTCAAACATATCCTGGAATGGAGGAATAAAACTTGCATGTATCAGGCCAGCAAAAGGATTCCGTCCAAGAGCCAGAGAACCAATCCAATATACCAGGGAAGATGCAGCCATGCCGAATAAGATGGAGCCTTTCACATTCCGGTGATGTAATACCGTGATTAAAAACAGTCCAAGAAACGTCGTTACAACCGAAAGAACCATAAATGGATATTGAGTCCCTAAAGCTGCTTTTGTGGCACTTGGTCCCTCCGAGAAAAAGTGCGTCAGCATATAATATGCATTCCCATTTTCGTCATATATTCCGGCATTTGTCGTAAACCCTACATGAACCAGCATAAAACCAATTCCTGCCGGGATTCCAAGCCGAACCGCTTCCGGGATCGCATCAACAATCTTTTCCCGGATTCCACACAGGGTAAGGATCGTAAACAGAACACCGGAAACCAGAATAATACTTAGTCCCGCTTCAAACCCTTCCAGATAAGTTTCATAACCGGCTGCCGCCACAATCGTCGTTACAACTGTGGCAAAATAGGAGTTTAAACCCATGCCGGGTGCAAGGGCAAACGGTTTATTGGCAAGAAATGCCATGAAAAAGGTGCCTGCTGCTGCAGATAAAACCGTTGCCATAAACACTGCATTCCAAAGTTTTTGTCCTCCGTTTGCACCAAACCCGGTTATCAGATTCGGATTTAATGCAATAATATAGGCCATCGTCATAAAGGTCGTAAAACCAGCCAGTACTTCCACTTTCACAGTTGTATGATTCTCTTTTAATCGGAAAAACCGTTCTAACATCTGGAATATCTCCTATTTTTTATTAGCGATCTGCTGTTTTTTTATTGCACATCCGGTTTCCCTTAATTAATCCAGTTCCTTATAAAGATCCGGGAACACCTCTAAAGACCGCTTTAATATGCCCGTAACCATTGCAATTAAGACCCCATAATTCACAATTGGTACGTTGCTGTTTCCTGCATGACGGATTCGGTACTGCATTTCTCTCTGATTCAGCATACAGCCACCACAGTGAACGACAAGCGCATATTTTTTCAGATCGTCTGGGAACGAGTTTCCACTGCTTGTCTCAAAAATTAAATCTTTTCCGGTGAACTCTTTCAGCCATCTTGGAATTTTTACCGTTCCGATATCATCACATTGACGGTGATGTGTACAGCCTTCGCTTATTAACACAGTATCTCCATCTTTTAATTTTTTTATGCTGTTTGCCCCCTGAACGAGTTCTGCAAGATTTCCTTTATGTCTTGCAAATAAAATAGAAAAGGACGTAAGCGGAATGTCTTTTGGTGTATCCTTTGATACGGAAGCAAATGCCTGAGAGTCCGTAATGACAAGAGCCGGTTTTTTCCCGAGATTCTCCAGGGTATCCTTAAGCTCTGTCTCTTTTGTGACAATCGACACAGCACCTTTCTCCAGGATATCCCGGATCGTCTGCTGTTGCGGTAAAATCAGACGTCCTTTTGGTGCGGCAGAATCAATCGGAACAACCAGTACGACAAAATCATTTGGTTCAATCAAGTCCTGAACAATTGGAATCTCTAGTTTATCATCTGGAACCTGAGCTCCAATGCACTCCTTTAACGCATGGATTCCGGCTCCTGAACTGGCACTGACAACCTGTACCGGTGCATTTGCAGCAAACGGCAGAACCGGCAGATGGGAATAGTCATACTGATCCGATTTGTTCCACACAATAATCATTGGAATCTGGCGGTCGGTAACCATCTTTGCAATTTCGCCTTCCAATTCATAATGTTCTTCCATACCATCTTCTGTCAATACAAGAATGGCAACATCTGTTTTATGAAGGACTTCCTTCGTCTTCTCAATCCGCTGCTGACCTAATTCTCCTTCATCATCCAGTCCGGGCGTATCAATCATCATAACCGGACCTAGTGGCAGAAGCTCCATTGCCTTATAGACCGGATCCGTTGTTGTTCCTTTTACCTGTGATACAATGGATAACTGCTGATTGGTTATCGCATTAATCAGACTGGATTTTCCTGCATTTCTCCTGCCAAACAATGCAATGTGTACCCGGTCTCCTTTTGGTGTCTCATTTAATCCCATGCTGCTACCTTCTTTCTATTTTAGCCCCTGCCTGATTGCAGACACCATATTTTTTCTTTCCGTCAATCATTGAATACGCCTTCACTTTGTAATAATAAGTTACGCCGGAATCTGTCTTCGTATCGAGCCATGTAAGGGATGGGGCACTGATTGTTTTACATTTTATGTATTTCTGCCCCGGTATTTTCCGGTATATAATATATCCATCTGCTCCTTTCACAGATTTCCATCTGACGAAAACGCCATCCTGGTTATTTTTTACCGTAACTTTGGCAGTTACCGGAACAACTGGCGTCACACCAATTCCTTTCAGGTCAACCATCCCTAAAATCTTTTTTTCTTCATAATTCTGGTATGCACGAACCGTATAATAATATAGAGTTCCACATTCCAGCCCGGTATTCGTATAGGTAAGAGTTTCCCCATTGTTGATTGTTTTGACTGCCTTCCACTTTTCTCCTTCTTTTTTCCGGTATATCCGGTATCCGTCTGCACCATCAACCTTCGACCAGTTCAGCTTGACAGACTGGTAATCCACCGATGTTCCAGTTATCTCCTCCGGTTTTTCTAATGGATCTGGAACTGGCTTTTCATAAGATGCCGTTTTCTCAAAAGACCAGGTACTTGTCATAGTAACCTGATTATCCGTCCGGACAGCTCTTACCGCGTAGGAATAATTTCCACCATCTGATATGTCATCCGCGAAAGAACAGTTTAACTGTCCCGGAACCGTCAGTGTCTCTGTTTCCCCCGTATTCATATTGGTTTTTAATATTTCATAAGAAGTTGCGCCTACTATTTTATTCCACGACAGCGATATCCCAGGTCCTGACACAACAGGCTCTTCTAACACCGGCTGTGCAGGGGAAGTACGCATACGGAAATTAATGTCAACGTTTCCATTCACTCCTGCCACTTTTCCAACACTTGTTCCCTGCCACATCACATATGATTTTGTATAAGTACAGGTACTGTTATACTGAGCTACCCATTTTTCATAATTATAATAGTATGGGTCGACGAGATAGTTATCAAACCAATACTTGCTGGCATATATTCCAACCGGATAACCAGCCGCCTCAATCTTGGAACAGAAAGTCTTTGTGTTTTTTAAGATCTGGTTTTTACCAGCTTTACTGACTGTTTTGTCTTCCAGATCATAATATACCGGATAACTTAACGAAAAACCGGATATTAACCTTAACACATGATCTGCCTCACTTTTCGCTTTGGCCGTTGTATCCGCATAAGAATAAAGATAGACACCAAAAGGAATCCCAAGCCGGGTACATTCCTGTGCATTATAGAGGAATGTGGAATCATCTTGGCTTTCCAGATCCATGCCATAACCACAGCGCAAAATGGCAAAATCAACCCCATCTTCCTTCACCTGTTCCCAGTCAATGGTTTTATTATGTTTGCTGACATCAATCCCAAGTGCAATTGCATTTGTAATCGGCTTTCCTTCATTATTGTAATAAGTCCCTTCGTATTTTTTCCAGCCATATGGAGACGTAACGGCCGGCTGGGAAGGTTCTGAGGCCTGGATGGAAAATAGATCCTCCTGTTCTGTCTCTGGTTTATCCGTAACCGGATTTTCCCTGTTTTCCCCATTGGTAAAACGAAAACTGTTTTCTTTACTGGCGGCATAACAGACCTGCGCGGATGTGACATCGTTTACCGCAATGCCTGAAACGAATGTAAGCACTGCCATGGATATACTTACTGCCCGTTTCCAGAATCCTGCTTTTTTTCTGCATTTGCAAAACACCCAATATTCCTCCATTCATTCGTTCTTATTCTATATTCTCAAGCTTTGCATGTGCGAAGCTTAAGAAGCCTATGTATAGAATAGGGAATCCTGCCCGCAATGTCAAGATGTGTTGTTGACATTCTTTTTTTTTGGTTGTAGACTAGATTCAGATTCTAAGAAAAATAAGTTACTAAAGGCGGAGACATCTTTATGAAAGATTTAACAATTGGGTTTATTGGATTAGGCCTCATTGGCGGGTCAATTGCCAAATCCCTTCGAAAAAATTATCCAGGTTTTCATATGATAGCATATAACCATCATGAAGGAGAGAATCCTTCTCTGGAACTAGCCAAAAAAGAAGGGGTGATTAACCAGATTACCGGTTCCCTGTCAGAAGGTTTTTCAGAATGTGACCTGATTTTTTTATGTGGTCCGGTTATCAGAAACCAGTCCTATCTTCCAAAGCTTAGCACAATTCTTAAAGAAGGTTCCATTCTAACCGATGTAGGCAGTGTAAAAGGTTCCATGCATAAAGCAGTTGCCCAATATGGACTTGAGCCGTTCTTTATTGGAGGACACCCAATGGCTGGGAAAGAATTTACGGGCTATCAGGCTGCAAGTGATTCTTTGTTAAATGAGGCATATTATGTTCTTACTCCAACTGACAAAACTCCCAAAGAGCACCTTTCCCTGATGGTTTCTTTAGTAACCTCTATGGGCGCAAACCCTGTTGTTATGAACCCGTTACGACATGATGAGGCCACGGCAGCGATCAGCCATCTTCCCCATATTGCATCCGCACTTTTAGTAAACCTGGTTCGTGATAATGACTGCAATGGGGACATTAAGCAGCTGGCAGCAGGAGGGTTCCGTGATATTACAAGGATCTCCTCTTCTTCTCCAGTTATGTGGCAGAATATCTTAATGTCAAATGCTGAATGTATTCAAAAATATATTGCACAGATTCAAGAAAAACTCAGTGAGGTTTCAGACGCCATTGCCTCAGATGATGAAGAATATCTGCTCCAATTTTTCCAGCAGGCGAAAGA
>JAQXIP010000091.1 GCA_029007845.1 Clostridiales bacterium | reverse complement strand
ACCAGGTATTGCTGCGGGTTGACAAATGGAGATTCCCATGCTATAAATGAAGATATGGTAAAAGGCGATGACGAAGAGAAGTAATGCGGAAGTTCCCTTAAAGCGAACCAGGGAGGGTGAAAGCCTGGGAGAAGGAGTCTGTATGAATAACACTTTATCAGCTGCAATCTGAACATTCCGGTTACTGTTCACAATCCCGGCTATGAAGGAGCACGATTGCGCATAAGGGAGAAGATTATGTGCGGGCGGTAACACATTTCTTGGAATCAGTAGGTGCGCCGCAGGCTGGGCGTTAGCCAGTCAGGTGAATAACCGTTGAGAGACTGTATCATAGTACAGTAAATCAGGTGGTCCCGCGGACTATCCAGTTCGTCCTGAACAATTATTAAGATTGTTTGGGGCGAATTTTTTTGCGTGATTAACGCGCCACACGTTTTCAGCCGCCATGATGCCTACGAATTGCTACGCACTTCGTGCTCTCGCAATTCTAAAACATTCGAAATCCGCCCTGTTCGGGCTACTTTCTCATGTTTTACGGGTCACAATGTCATACTTTTTCATGCAAGCATGAAACGTATGACCTTATGACCCTGGCATCATAATATTTTGCAAAATAAATTGATACTCATTTGTATCAGACAGGTTTCCTTCATATAAGGCAATCAATACCTGTTCACCTCTCTGGTTTTTTCCGGAACCGGTGATCTCTACGTATTCCGCCTTCACTGCAGTAAGATAACCGGTGATCCCCACAGCCTGGTAGGGAATCCGGAAAAGAAGGCAGGACATTTTTTCAGGGTGATAATAGCCGCATTCTGCAAACTGGTGCATTTCTTCCAACTCATTTTCAGAAAAAACCGAACGAAATATCTCCCTTTTTGCAACTAAAACCGGCTTTCCACTGACAGGTTCATACAGACGGTTTCCCGTATCCCATAATCCGGTTCCAGTAATCGTTTTTCCGTTTATGAGAACATTAACCTGGCACAAAAGCCTGCTCGTCTGATAGAAAGCCCATAGTGCATCTAAGAACGGCAGAAAAAGCCAGATTAGCGTTCCTGCCACAACCATCTGCATAAAATGCAGACTCCATCGCTCCTTCCATGCATAAAACAGTCCTGCCAAAAGACAGGCAGCAATTACCATTTTTATAGCTCCAACAACCAGTTCTTTTGGATGATACTGCTGGTAGACAACGGCATAACAAAAAAGAATCACAAGCCCCTGGACGATCCCCCACCAAAGAGACCGTTTTCCACCGTCCAGCCAAGTGAGCAGTGTTCCTAACAAACTGCCTGCCAGCACAACATAAGACAGCCTTTTTAAGAAACCTTTTTTTCGGACTCCGATCCCTCCTATATACAAGATCATCCCATCAAACAGAGCATTTAATACCATATACTGATCCAGATAAATGATCACCTATTCTCCCCTGCCTTTTTCCCTATTATATCTGTTCCGGCTTTCAGATTCTGTCAGAATATGGCTTGAAGCATAAAAAAAACGCCTTCCCTTTTCGACAAGAGAAGACGCTTTTTGTAAAATATAAGATTATTTTCTGTTTTTCTGTAAAAACTGTGGAATCTTGATACCTTCCTGTTCCACTTCCGGATCTCTTGCTGCCTTTGGTACCGGCTCTTCAGAGTGGTTCTGGCTTGTGGCAGCTGTATAGGATACCGGAGTCCTGGTATTAATCTGGGAAGATTTTCCAAATACATTGGATGAATTATTTACCGGTGCTTTATACTGTGGGAAAGTCGGTCTTTGTGTCTGCTGGGTACGAACATTGGAAGCAGACTTCTGATTCACAAAACTTGGAGCTTTCACTGCCTTATTCTCTTCAAGTCCTGTAGCAATTACCGTAATCATTACCTCATCGGTTGCTGTCTCATCATACATGGCACCAAAGATAATATTCGCTGTATCCCCTGCCAGATCCTGTACATAAGTTGCAGCCTCATTTGCCTCAATCAGGCTGACATCTCCGGAAATATTAATAATCACATGAGACGCACCTTCAATGGTTGTCTCAAGAAGCGGGCTGGCAATTGCCTGCTGAACAGCCTCCACACATTTCTCATCACCATGTCCCACACCAATTCCGATATGGGCGATTCCCTTGTCCTTCATAACAGTCTGCACATCTGCAAAATCCAGGTTAATCAGTCCAGGTACATTGATCAGATCCGTAATTCCCTGTACACCCTGCTGCAATACTTCATCTGCTTTGCGGAGGGCATCCGGCATCGTTGTTCTCCGGTCAACAATTTCTAATAATTTATCATTTGGAATGACAATCAGGGTATCAACATTCTCTTTCAGACGTTCAATACCGCCAATCGCATTATTCATACGAGTCTTTGCCTCAAAGCGAAACGGTTTGGTAACGATTCCAACTGTAAGGATTCCCATCTGCTTTGCAATTCCTGCAACAACCGGTGCTGCACCGGTTCCGGTTCCACCACCCATACCGCATGTAACAAATACCATGTCAGCACCAGCGATAATATCTGCCAGATCGTCACGGCTTTCCTCTGCTGCTTTCTCACCAACTTCCGGCTGTGCTCCAGCTCCAAGCCCTTTCGTTAATTTCTCACCAATCTGAATGCAGGTAGGTGCTTTACACGTCTTAAGATGCTGCTTATCGGTGTTCACACAAACGAACTCCACTCCAGCAATATTCTCTTCTATCATTCGGTTCACGGCATTATTACCGGCTCCACCGACTCCGATCACAAGAATCTTTGCGGCTGACTCGGTTTCATTTGTCATAATCTCAAGCAAGGTTCTTCCTCCTTTATCTCATACCAGTCTTAATTCCCCATCATGTTTTCTCCGATTAAGTACACTGATATATATAATATAATTTTCCCTGAAAATAATCAAGTCTTTCTGAAAAATATTTTACATCAATCAGTTGTTATTTTTCCTCTTACTTTGTCTTTTTCTGATGAAAAATAATCCGTTTCTGCCCTGCGACATAATCTTTCATGTCCAGAGTTCCCTCCAGCTTATTTTTCTTCGCCTTTTTTAAAATCTCAGGAAGCTGCGCCATCTGGTCATCATAATTCTCACGGTTTCCAAGTTCCACTGCTATTTTTCCGGAATAAAGTGTGACATTACGATTCACATCGAAAACCACCTTATCAATCTCCAGTTCGTTTTGTTCAATTAACTGGGACACATTCAGAATCTGGTCAAAAATTCCATCTTCTTTTACTGCCAGTTTTTCATACAAGGTCATTTTCTGGAACTTAATACCGCTTACTAAAGGAATATCCTCCAGCCGTTTTGGTGAGCTTTCAATGATTGTCCCATCCTTGTCAAAGTACAGATACTCATTCATATACTGCACACAGGCAATCATTTTCTTTTCATATACCCGGATTTTTACATGATTGTAGGAAAGCAGTTCTACATCTATTGTATCTACAAAAGGAATCGATACCTCTTTAAAAAATTTATATTTTATAAAAAACACAAGCGTGTTCTGATCAGTCTTTGAAGTAAACATTTTACGTTCTATGTCCTGATCGGAATAGTAATGACATCCTGTTACCGTCACCTGATCCGGCCGGAACAAAAAAAACATCGACCAGACAAAAAATCCGATGAGAAATAAACAAAACAGCCACTTCCATAATCTGGAACTAAAATTTTTCACTGGCGGCTCCTCATCCTTTGAAATCCACATATCCTCATCCATTCCACTTCCTCCTTTCCATGCCTTAACTGCCCGCAAATGTGCCGGCTAATGGCGTTCATACCGAATCCGGTTAGACACACTTAACGCAATGCCGATTTCAGCCAGGAGAATGGCCACAGATGTACCACCATAACTGACAAACGGCAGCGGAATACCGGTAGAAGGAATGGAATTGGTAACAACCGCAATATTAATCAGCACCTGAACGGCTACATGTACGAGAATGCCCGTACACAGAAGGCCTCCAAACATATCGGGGGCATTAATGGCAATTACAAACAGCCGCCAGATTAAAAGCATAAACAAAAGGACGACAATACATGCTCCAAACAGACCTAACTCCTCGCAGATGACCGAGAAAATCATATCATTGTGCGCCTCTGGAATAAATCCAAGTTTCTGCATGCTCTCTCCCAGTCCGGTTCCAAATAATTTGCCGGAGGCAACCGCATATAACCCCTGCAGAATCTGATATCCCATCGGCTCATTTTCCACATCAAGCCATACCTTAAATCGTTTAATACGGAACGGATCACCAAACAAAACATACAGGGCAACAAAACCAGCCATAACAAAAGCGGTAACAAAATAATACCCTTTTTTCGGGCTCGCCACAAAGCAGATTCCTATGATAATGGCAAATAATACAATTGCTGTACTTAAGTTTTCTTTTGCAATCAGAAAAAGAAGCGGAAACATGAAGACTACGATAGCAAGAAAACCTTGAAAATCTCTTAATACCTTTGGCTTAGCAGACACCAGAAAGGATACAAAAATAATTGCGACCACTTTTGAGATCTCTGACGGCTGCAGACTAACCGGACCAATATAGATCCATCGCTTCGCACCATTGACTTCCTTTCCGATAATTAAAACAAGTACCTGAAGAAAAATGGCCGCGAGATACGCTATCCATGCCAGCCGCACAGGAATCCCTGGTATTTTATCGATCAGCGCATGATAATCAAACATCGATACAATTACCATGGCAAACACACCAAGCAAAACCGCCACCAGCTGCTTCTTCATAAAATAGCCAGCGTCACCATATTTAATCTGTGCCGTATAAGAACTGGAGCTGTATATCATAACAAGACCAAAGCAGCACAACAAAAGTGTCAGGAAAAGAAGGCTGTAATCATAGTAGGAATGCAGTTTTTTATGTACGGTATCCTGACTGTCCCGGTAGCGCTGACTGCTGCTTCTCTGGGTAACATAATCCACTTCTAAGTTACGCTTACGGCTCACGTTTTCTGCCTCCTTTTTTATTAATCAAAACCAGCCTGTCACTGATATGCTCATCACATGACACATCTTTTTATTCTGGAAGGGCTGCCACCAGCTCTTTAAAATGTTTTCCACGGACTTCATAATTCGGATACATTCCCCAGCTTGCACAAGCCGGTGAAAGAAGAACGCATTCCCCCTCCTCTGCCTCATGGTAACAGATATCGACCGCTTCCTCCATACTATCTACCAGCTGATAATCCGAAAATCCGCAGGCATCACAGGCACGGGCAATATCCATTTTTGTCTGACCCATCAGAAGCAGTTTTTTGACTTTTCCATCAAAAGAGCGAATCCACTCTTCATAATTGGACTTCTTATCGTATCCGCCGCCAATCAGATATGTCTTTGCATCCATGGCACAGATGCCCTTGATGGCCGCATCCGGATTCGTTCCCTTTGAATCATTGTAATAACGAACGCCCTTTACCGTCCTTGTATATTCAATCCGGTGTTCCACCGCCTTAAATTCGCAGACTGCTTTGCGGATTATGTCCATTGGTACACCCATATGGATACTGATCGCTACAGCTGCCATTACATTTTCATAATTATGCATGCCAATCAGATTCATTTCTTTTACATTAAGAACCGTTTTCTGTTCTTTGTGAGAAGCATAGACGATATCCCCTTTATCATTTAAAAAGATTCCGTGTGAAAGTGTTCTCTGGCTGGAAAAATATACAATGGATGCATCTATTTTTTCAGCTTCCTTACGAAGGATTTCATCCTCATAATTAAGGACACACACTTGATCTTTTGTCTGATTTTTTGTAATTGCAAGTTTTGCCTGTATGTAGTTTTCCATCGTATGATGGCGGTTTAAATGATCCGGAGTAATGTTTAAGATTGCACTGACCTCCGGACAGAAGGCATCAACTGTTTCCAGCTGGAAACTGCTCATCTCCGCCACAATTACAGAATCATCGGTTGTTTCCAGCGCAATATCCGTATACGGATTACCGATATTGCCAACCACATAAACGGACCGATAAAAGGCTTTCATAATCTCACCAGTCAAAGCAGTCGTTGTTGTTTTTCCATTCGTTCCTGTGATTGCTGCTACCCGGCCTTTTCCCATCTGGTATGCAAGTTCAATTTCTCCCCAGACCGGAATCTGGTTTATTCGGAAATTCTCCACCATCGGAAGATCGGTAGGGACTCCCGGGCTTAATACAACCAGATCAATACAGTTAAATTCCGTTTCTTCCAGGTCACCAATTACAATTGTTGCCTGTACTCCTTCCGGAAGTCTGCTTTCCACTTCACTCTCAGACAATGCCGCATTTCCATCTTGTAATACAACTGCTGCACCTTGTCTGCTAAGTAAAGTTGCTGCGGCAATTCCACTTTTTCCTGTTCCTACCACTAAAACACGTTTTCCACGTAACTCCATTCTTTTATCCTCCTTTATGCAGCTAATCAATCCTTACCATGCACTGAATGCAATCAGGCACAGCATTGCGGTTATAATGGAAAACACTGCAACAATCCGGGTTTCCGACCAGCCGCAAAGCTCAAAATGATGATGAATCGGAGCCATTTTAAACAGACGTTTTCCATGGGTTATCTTAAAATATGCCACCTGAAGCATAACGGAAAGAGATTCCACAAGATAAATCAGGCCAACAATCAGAATAAACCAAGGCATTTTTAACATGAAAGCAGAAGCCGCCACAAATCCTCCCAGTGCCAGTGAACCAGTGTCCCCCATAAATACGCTTGCCGGATATACATTATAGACAAGAAAACCAAGAAGGCTTCCTACTACAGCGCCGGTAATCGGGGAGATTCCGCTCCCGACTGACAAGGCAGTTACGGTAAAAAAGGTAGCCACACAGACCGTAACGCTGGAAGCAAGACCATCAAGTCCGTCTGTCAGATTCACTCCATTTACCGTTCCGAGTACTGCAATAAATAAGAATGGAATAAACAGATACATCGGCATTGTAACCGTTCCAAAGAATGGAATGATCGTATCGGTACCAAATTGTTCTGATTTCAGCAGATAATAGCAGAACACTCCGGTTACAAGTAGCTGAGTCACAATCTTCTGCCATGCACGAAGTCCGAGAGAACGCTTCATTACCACTTTAATATAGTCATCTAAAAAACCAATCAGACCAAATCCAAGTGTCACAAAAAGTACCGGAATCATCCCCTTATGATCTTTTATAAACACCAGGGATGTCAACACAATACTGCATAATATAATCAGTCCACCCATAGTTGGTGTTCCATTTTTCTTTAAATGGGACTGAGGTCCATCGTCTCTTACATACTGCCCAAATTTTAATTTCTTTAAAAAAGGGATGAACAGCGGGCTTAACAACACGCTCACTGCAAAGGAAATCAGTACAGGGAGAATCCCTTCCGTAAATAACTGGGTATTTGTCATTTCTTTCACCTCTCGTATTTTGACCTTCCGGCCTTCTTAAGATCGCTTTTTCACAAGCAAAAAGCATCAACTCTATTATTATATGTCATTAAGATGTCATTATCAAGACGAAACTTCTTCCAGATACGGAAGTACATTTTCAAATATCTCCCTTACAACCGGAGCAGCGATCGTTCCTCCATAATAGATTCCCTCCGGTTCATCAATCAATAGAATCGCAATGATATCCGGATTATTTGCCGGGGCAAAGCCAAGAAAAGAAGAGATATAGCGGTTAGAGCTTCTAGGCAGCTTCTCAGAAGTTGCCGTCTTACCACCAATCCGGAAACCTTCTATATAAGCCCGTTTTCCGCTTCCCTCTGCCACAACCGATTCAAGAAGCTGTTTCATCGTTTCCGAGGTTTCTTTCGATACGGCACCTTCCACCTCCTTATATACCAATTTCTTTTCATAGGTTTTATCTGCACTTACTACTTTCACTCCAAAATGAGGGGTTACCCGTTTTCCGCCATTTACGACCGCACTGGCTGCCACAAGCAGCTGCAGTGGAGTAATCTGGATCGACTGGCCAAATGACATGGTTGCCAGTTCCACCGCTCCAACGTCTTCCTCTTTATGCATAATGGAATTGGCTTCCCCTGGAATGTCAATCCCTGTTTTATCAAACAGACCAAGCTTCCGGTAATAATAATACATCCTTTTTGCGCCAACCCTTGCCCCAATTTCCATAAAAACCGGATTACAGGAATTCTGGATTCCCTGGACAAAGGTTTCTGTTCCATGTCCTGCGGTTTTATGACACCGGATTCTCCGGTCTTCCACAATCTTAAAGCCCGGACAGGAAAATGTATCACTTAGTGTTACTTTATGATCTTCCAGTGCTGCCGTTGCAGTCACAATCTTAAACGTAGACCCTGGCTCATAAGTGTCACTGACACAGGCATTTCGCCACATTTCATTCAAGGCATCCTGATATCCTTTATCCTCAGAGGACAGATTCTGTCCATTATTCCATGTATAAGGAGCATTCAAATCAAATTCCGGAACATTCACCATGGCATAGATTTCTCCGTTTTTCGGATTCATTGCAATAAACTTCACACTTTTTGCCTGCTTCGTCTCAAGTACTTTCGCCGCTGCCTGCATGGCATATTTTTGAATATTCACATCCAGACTTAAGTAGAGATCATTTCCAGCCACCGGCTCAATCCGGTCTTCCGCTGCATTTTTTATCTCCGTTCCTCCTGCAGTCGTCAGAGTGAGTATTTTCCCATCAATTCCTTTTAAGACACTCTCATACTTTACTTCTAGTCCGATAATGCCCTGGTTATCACTTCCGGTAAATCCGAGCACTTTTGATGCCAGATTTCCAAGTGGATAGTAACGCTTATAATCTTCATCAATCATTACTCCATCAAGATCATATTGACGGATTTCATCCGCAGTTTCTTTCTCTACATTCGACTTAATACGCTCAATAGAGGATACTTTCTCCACCCGCTTCCGAACCTTTTTTTCTGGTAATTCGAGTTTTTCAGACAGAATCTTTATCACTGTTTCCGGATCTTTGAGCTGGCTGTGGATGACCGATATCGTACACACAGGTTTATTTCCTGCCAATTCAATACCATTGGCATCAAAGATGCGTCCTCTTGCCGCCTTGATGCTGCGTTCTCTCTGATGAAGGTCTTTTGCCATGGCACCATAGCGGTCTGCTTCAAAAACCATGAGATAACCAAGTCTTACGCAAAGAATACCGGCAGCTAGAAAAATCACGATTACAACTGCAAACAGGCTTCTTTTCTGATGCGTCCGGTTTTTGGTTCTGACCATAGAAACCCTCCGCACTCTTCCTTCTTTTATCCTATTACAAAATCCCTCCTGTTATTCCTTTTTCCTTCTGACCGGTATTATTCTGTGCCAGATTCGCTGGTTGTTTCTTCCGTGGCTGTTTTCTCAATTCCCATATATGGAAGAATTTCTTTCATAACATCGTGGCAGATACCGGAAGCATATGTGCTATGCGCCTGATCGTCAACTGCCGGTTCATCAACAACCACATATACGACAACCTGAGGCTCGTCATACGGGGCAAATCCAATGAAGGAGACCAGATACTTTCTGTTACCACGAGGATATTTTTCTGCAGTTCCAGTCTTTCCTCCAATCTGATAACCATCAATATGTGCTGCATTACCGGTTCCTTCCTCCACAGTTGCAAGCATATATTTCCGGATGAGATCACTGGTTTTCCCGGATACGGTTTTCCTCACAAGTACCGGATCAATCGTCTTCACCGTTGCTCCGTCATCATTGCGGATCTCCTGTACCACATGGGGCTCATAATAATTGCCCCCATTTATTAAGGAAGAAATGGCACTGGCAATTTGAAGCATATTCACATTAAAAGTCTGTCCAAAACTGCTGGTAGCCAGATCTGCCGGTCCTAACCTGTCTTCCGAATAAATAATGCCCGGTGTCTCTGCTGGCAGATCCACCCCTGTTTTGCTCCCAAAACCAAAGATTTTCTGATACCGGTAGAACTCACCTTTCCCCATTTTTTCCACAAGCTGCATCATAGCAGAATTACAGGATTTCATCAACGACTGTTCCAGTGTGATGACTCCGTGCCCGCCATGAGAATAGGAAACACATTTAATCGGTTTGGAAACATTTTTGATTTTTTCATATCCAATACAGTTAAAAGTTGATTTATCGGCAGCCACGCCTTCCTCAAGCGCTGCCGCTACTGTAACCGGTTTAAAGGTCGATCCCGGTTCATATCCATCGCTGATACAGTAGTTTCTCCACATTGCATTCAGCGCATCAGTCCGGTCTTTTTCCGACATTTTCTCCTGTTCTTCCTTCGTGTAAAGCCCATCCAGACTCCAAGGATCATTCAAATCATACTGCTGCCCGCTGGTCATAGCAAGAATCTCCCCATTCTGGGGATTCATAACAACCACGGCCGTTTCCTTACTGCCTGTTTCTTTATTAAATTTAGCCACTTTCTTTTCCACTGCTGACTGTATGGTAGCATCAATCGTCGTAATCAGGTTATTCCCATTTTCAGCTGATTTTAAGGTTCTCTGAAGTTTCAGATTCGAATCAAAGTATCCATACTCTCTTCCATCTGTTCCAGAAAGCTCTTCGTTATAATTTGATTCAATTCCAGTACTTGTACCATTGGTATAAAAGCCGATTACATCACAGCCAAGGGATTTTTTTGGGTAAACCCGTTTGTAATCCGTTTCAAACCAGACACCTTGTATCGTTCCCTCTTCTTTTTGTTTCTCTTCAAGTGCCTCAAATGCTTCTTTCTTCTCTTTTGAAACGCCTTTTACAAGAATTGCATACCGGGAATCTTCTTTTTCGGCAATCAGTTTATCAATATCCTGGGAAGATATATCAAAACAGGTCATTAGGGCCTGTTTGGTAGGTGCCAGATAAGTTTCATCGGAGCAAATCACTTTTACATCCAATACTACATTATACACCTTTGAACTTTTTGCAAGAACCGTTCCATTCCGGTCAAGAATACTTCCCCTCTGGTATGGAATGGAACTGCTGACATAGGACTGCTGCGACAACACTCTTTTTTCATATTTGCTTCCATCCCTTACCTGGATGTACCGAATCCGGATAATAAGCGCAACAAAAAGAAGTACAACAATCATCATAATGCAGATTAAGGTTGCCCGCATCCTGTTGTTGAACTTCTTTCTTTTTCTTCTTCGTCTGTGTGTTGTTGCCATATCATTCCACCTACACTATTGCGTAACCTGCTAATTTTTAAAATAAGCAGCTATTTTTTCTCCCAGGCTCTCTTTTTTCACTTCTGGAATATCATCATATTGTTTAACCGAGTCACTTTTTACACTCGTAAAAGTTATAATCTGATCTTTTGACGCATGCACCATTCCCAGTTCTTTTGTAGCCTGTTTATATACTTTTGCCAGATCAATCTGGGCATCAATATCTGCCCTTGTATCTTTATTGTTTTCTTTTAATTCTTCCACTTCGGACTGAAGCGAAATAACCTGTTTACTCATTTTCGTATTTTCAGCCTGAATCTGCAAGCAGGTAATACAAACATAAAGCATTACTGCAATCCCGAACAGTAATAAAAACAGCATCGGAAGATCAATGCTCTGTTCCATCACACTTGCCACCCGTTTTACTTTCTTGCGGACAGGCGGTTTGTTTTTCTGTACATCGGGGTATTCTCTGCGGTCCGGCTGATAAGCAGGCATTGTAGACAGCGGTCTTACATTACTTCCCTCTATGTAATATTCTTTTTTACTGTTTCGTCTTCTGGACGCATCCATGCGTATCCCTCTTTTCATTCTTTATTGTTCTACAGTTTTGTCATTTTTCGGAATGTTTTTCAAAAACCCGTAATTTTGCACTTTTGGACCGGCTGTTTTCTGCCATTTCTTCTTCTGAGGGCAGGATCGGTTTGCGTGTAATCACTTTTCCCTTCGATTTTCTTCCACATGTACAGATCGGGAAATCAGGAGGACAAATACATGGATTTTCATTCTCACGAAATTGATTTTTTACAATACGGTCTTCCAGTGAATGGAATGTAATAATACACAAGCGCCCGTTTTCATTAAGAAGATCAATCATCCCATTTACAGACTGTCTTAACACTTCCAGTTCCTGATTCAATTCAATGCGAACTGCCTGAAATGTTCTTTTTGCGGGATGACCGCCCGTCATGCGGACTTTTGCCGGAATTGCTTTTTTTACAATCTCGGCAAGCTCACCCGTTGTCTCAATCGGGGCTTTACTGCGCCTTGCCACAATATGGCGGGCAATATTTTTTGCAAACCGGTCTTCTCCATAATCACGAATCATATGAAACAGTTCCATCTCCGAATAACCATTGATAATGTCTCTGGCCGTTTTCTCCTGGCGCTGATCCATTCTCATATCCAATGGTGCATCATTCTGATAGGAAAAACCACGTTCTGCCGTATCCAGCTGATAGGATGATACCCCAAGATCCAGAAGAATCCCGTCCACACCGGTAATTCCAAGTTCCTTAAGCACTTCTCCCATATTGCAGTAATTATTCCGTACAATGGTTGCTTTGTCTTTAAAAGGTAAAAGCCGTTCTCCAGCCGCCTCGATGGCCGCCTCATCCTGATCGATTCCAATCAGACGTCCATTTGTTCCAAGCCGTTTACAGATCTCTGAAGAATGCCCGGCGCCGCCTAATGTTCCATCAACATAAATACCATTTTCCTGAATATTTAAATTGTCTAATACTTCATCTAACAGAACGGATACGTGATGAAATTCCATTATGTCTTTTCCTCTTCTTTCTAGAAACAAAGTCCAAAGTCTGATAAGTGCTCTGCTGCATCATCCATATTATCAAACGCATTGTTTTCATTCCATTTTTCTTCACTCCACAATTCCACTTTGGATAATACGCCGACAAATACGATATCTTTCTCTAATTGTGCTTTTTCCCGCAATTTTGCAGGTATCAGAACTCTTCCCTGCTTGTCCACTTCACAAGAAGCAGCTCCGGCCAGGAAGTAACGCTGTATCTGTCTAGTTTCCTTTGTTCCAGGAAGATTCTTCAGTTTTGAAACGAAGGACTGCCATTCTGTCTGGGGATACAAAAACAAGCACCCATCCAATCCAAGGGTTACTACAAATTCTTCGCCTAGTTCTTCCCTCAGCTTAGAAGGTACGATGATTCTTCCTTTTGTATCAATTGAATGATGGTATTCACCCATGAACATGAAACAGTCACCTACCTTTGGAACGTGGGCTCCACTTTTATGGTTTTCAATGCCACTTTCCTCCACTTCGCTCCACTTGTAGTATTATCATACCGTATTTTTGGGAATTTGACAACCCCTTTGCCTTTACTTTTTTATGTAATATATACAATAAACCAAGCAGAAAACATCTGTTCTTTCGACAAAACCACAAAAATCACCAACATTTTGAGCAGTAAAAAAGAGAAGGCACCATATCTTGTGTTTTGATATAATGCCTTCTCTTTTTCGTAAGAAGCTGATTATTCTATACTCTGTTCCATTTTTCTTTTTTTCTTAAGCCGCAGGCGTTGAAAGGTTATGATCCAAAAGGAAGCAATTACCATAATTCCTGACAGAAGCTGGGACACCGGTATCCCGGTATCCCAGAGAAGCAACTGGTCTGTGCGGAGGCTTTCAATCCAAATCCGCCCTATTCCATAACCCGCCAGATAAAGACACATCACTTCTCCATTAAATTTTTTATGGAAAGTATAATTCCACAAAAAGAAAAATAAAATGAGATTCCACATGGATTCATACAAAAAGGTTGGATGCACCTGAATCATGGAATCCGATACATACGGCAATAGTTTTTGTGCAGATTCAGCAGACATATGGGAAACTGCCGTATCCCACGGAATCCGCATAGCAAACAAACCGTCTGTATACATTCCGAATGCCTCCCTGTTAAAAAAATTACCCCATCTTCCAATTGCCTGTCCAATTACCAGCCCAACACATGCTGTATCCATTAGAAGTCCAACCGAGATTTTCTTTCTTTTTGCATATACAACAGACGTCAGCATTGCCGCTATGACACCTCCGTATATTGCCAGTCCGCCGCCTCTTGTATTAAAGATCTGAAGAGGATTTTCTTTATAATAATCCCATTCAAATAACACATAATAAAGCCGGGCGCCGATAATAGACATCACAATGACAATCATGGCAAAATCCAGATACAGTTCAGAACTTTGCTTCGTTTTTTTTACCATGCGATCAACCAGATAATATCCCACCACAAATGCAACTGCTATAATCACTCCATAATATGCAATCCGAAAACCAAATACCGAGAAACCGCTTGGAAGGTTTTCAATTGAAATTCCAAGATGCGGAAACGAAATCTCGCCCATCTATTTTTCCTCCAGAAATCATCCAAAAATTACACATTAAACCGGAACAGTACCACATCTCCGTCTTCTACTACATAATCTTTGCCTTCTGAACGAACCAATCCTTTTTCCTTAGCCCCATTCATACCATGATTTTCAACCAGATGCTCATAGGACACTACCTCTGCGCGGATAAAGCCGCGTTCAAAGTCAGAATGGATCTTACCGGCAGCCTGTGGTGCTTTTGTTCCTTTTTTAATTGTCCAAGCACGGGTTTCCGTTGGTCCTGCCGTAAGGTAACTAATTAATCCTAACAGATGATAGCTTGCAGCAATGAGTTTTTCCAGACCGGACTCGGATAACCCAAGATCTTCAAGGAACATTTTTTTCTCATCCTCCTCTAGTTCTGCAATCTCCTGCTCAATCTGGGCGCAGATTACAAACACTTCGGAGCCTTCTTCTTTTGCATATTGGCGCACTGCTTTTACATGTGCATTATTTGCGCCATCATCTGCCAGATCGTCTTCTTTCACGTTTGCTGCATAGATAACCGGTTTATACGTTAACAGATTGTATTCTTTGATCCATGCTTCTTCATCTTCATTTTCCAGCACAAAACTTTTTGCCATCTTTCCTGCTTCCAGATGTGCCTGCAGCCGTTTCATGAAGTCAACCTCTTTTGCCAGTGTTTTATCACTGCTGGCTGCTCTTCCCTGCTTGGCAATCCGCCGTTCCAGTATCTCCATATCCGAAAATGCCAGTTCCAGATTAATGGTTTCAATGTCACGCAGCGGATCAATGGAGCCGTCAACATGGACAATATTGCTGTCTTCAAAGCATCGAACCACATGAACGATGGCATCTACCTCGCGGATATTGGCAAGAAACTGGTTGCCAAGTCCTTCTCCTTTGGATGCTCCCTTTACCAGTCCGGCAATATCTACAAATTCAATGGTAGCCGGAACGATTTTTGCTGAATCATACATTTCCCCCAGCACCTGAAGCCTTGCATCCGGCACCGGAACGACACCCACATTGGGGTCAATGGTACAGAATGGATAATTTGCAGATTCTGCTCCCGCCTTTGTCAGGGAATTAAAGAGAGTACTTTTTCCTACATTTGGAAGACCAACGATGCCTAGTTTCATTTTTTTCTTTCCTTTCTAAAATGCTTATTTTTTATTTTGTTTTAAATTTATTAATGTCATCTGACAGCTCTTTCATCTGACTTGACATATTATCACAATTTACAATAATGCTATGCATTAATGCAGTTAATTCTTCAGAACTAGCAGTAACCTCCTCAGTCGTTGCTGCTGTATTTTCGGCGCTGTGCTCTATACTCCGTGTCTGTTCTGATACATCTGTTATCATGGCATCCATGCTTCGTGTAAGTTCAGAAACTTCCGATAACTCACGCTGCATAGCCTGTATACCATTCGACATAAGCCCAAATGATTCAATTACCTGATTTATATATTGAACGTTCAGACTATTACTAGATGTTATTTTATTTGCATAATCAGTACACTCTGCAAAATTCTGTGTGGTAGAACTAATAATACTCCTAATCGTACCCAATTCCTTAGCAGTGTCATCTGCCAGGTTTTTTATACTGTCCGCAACTACAGCAAAACCTTTTCCGGCCTCTCCTGCTCTTGCAGCCTCAATAGATGCATTTAATGAAAGCAGATTTGTCTGGGAAGCTATTTCCTCTATTACTGCTATAATGTCTGACATTTGTTTTATAGAGATATCAGTATCTTGTATCTTGGTCATGATACATGAAACCTGCTTTGTCATCTCATTGCTGCCATCCGACATTTCTTCGATCTTATTTTTCATGTCATTGCTGGAATCATTCAGGTCATTTATATGACTATTAATATTCGTCACTGTCCCCTCTATATTATTGCTAGCATCTACCATTAATTGCATAGAGTTCGAAATGCCCGTAATTGCAGAAGCTTGTTTCGATGCGTCAGAAGCGATGCTTTCTATCGCTTCAGCAACCTGGGTTGTAGCATTCAGAGCTCCGTTTGTCATAGATGTAACACTCTCATTGCTGGAACTAACAAGTCCTGCTGTGGCTTTGGTGGCGGATATGCTCTTATTAAACGCTTCGGTGGCCAAATTGGTATATTTGACAATATCACCTAATTCATCCTCACGCTTCTTAATATTAATTTGCGCAGTTAAGTCGCCATCTTGTAATTTACCAAGATGTTCTTTAATGTCAGTAATAACAAGAACAAGTTTTCTAACGACAATACGTGACATAATAAACATCAGCACAATGACACTAATACAAACGGTTCCTAAAAACATTTCAGACTTACTAAACTTGGTTCGTATATGATGCAACCCCTCAGAAGACTCAACAATACTCGTTACGTCATCCGTGTATACACCCGTTGTGAGCACCCATTCCCACTCTGGAAAAGCCTTGCTATAGGCTACCTTTGGAGCAACTGTTACACCGTCTGATTTGGTAAAGTAGAATTCGTTGAATCCGCCTTCATCTTTTACTTTCATAATCTCCTGAATGATTTTGACACCATTCTGGTCTGTTAAGTCATATCGGTTTGTACCCTCTTTGTCTGGCAGGATCGGATGCATGATAAGCGTGTAATCGTAGCCATCTACCCATATATACCCAGATAAGTCATCACCATATCTGAAATTACGTAAAGCATCAAGAGCCTTTTTCTTCGCTTCCTCTTCAGAAAGTTCATTGTTTTTGTATAAATCGTAATAGTATTGTGCTGTTGTTAAGGCTGCCTGCACTTCTGACTTAACTTCAATTTTGTATGATTCCAAAGTTGTATCATACAATACATCTTCAGCATATTTCTCAGCGTAAGTAAATGCTGTCATAGTGAATGTAAACAGTACAGCACAAGCCAGAAATACAAATCCCGAAAATACTAAACTTAATTTGGTTATAAGCGATTTTTTCATTATGCCACCTCACATACTTCCTTTGTAAAAAAATTGGTTTCGTAGCTGTATCAGTCCGTTTCGATCAACAGATGCATTCTTCGATATGTGCTTACTACTGCCATAATAGCCTGCCCCCTCCATTTCATCATCTACTCGTAAATACATATTAAATCCACGCATCCATCATGTTAATCTTTTCTACTTCTATAATAACATACTTCTTTAAAGAAAAAAAGTCCAAACCTTCCTGTCAGATTTGAACTCTTTCTTTTTTTGCGTCACTCTGTTTTCTGTGTTATGCAATTTGGTCAAGCCGTTCTTTTATTTTTCTTAATTCATCTTCAAGAAACCTCATTTTAATGATAAGCATTTCTTTCTCATTCTCTACTTTTAAAGCATCATCAAGTTTTCTTGACAGATCAAGATGTCCTTCTGCTACTGTCTTGATATTCATATCCGTTACATTTTCAATATGTAACTCCAGACCAGACACTCTGTTTTTCACGATCCTCACATCATCTTTTACAGCCTGTACATCATCTTTTACAGCCTGCAAATCTGTCTTTATACCTTGTACGTCATCCTTTACAGCCTGCAAATCTGTCTTTACACCTTGTACATCATCTTTTACAGCCTGCAAGTCTGTTTTTACACCTTGTACGTCATCATTTACAGCCTGCAAGTCTGTTTTTACACCTT